>JBKOWY010000021.1:0-9269 GCA_046724655.1 Actinomycetota bacterium | reverse complement strand
GGCGGCACAGCGGTTGCGTTTCGCCCACGCCGCCATGATCTTGGGCATCGACGCGCTGCGTGCCACCTCCTTGCCTCCCGACGTCTCGCCGAGCATGCGGCCGGTCCCGTCGTTCGCCGGAGTGACCTGGGCTTGCGGGCCAAGCCCGCCGGTGAACGCGACGAACTGGTCGCCGGTGCCGGCGAACGTCACGACCGGCACGGGGCGCGCCGGCTTGCAACGGGCGGGGTCGCGCAGCGCCGCCACCGGCGCGATCGCGGCGATGCGCTTTGCGTACAGGCACGCGAGCCTCGACGCGAGGAACGCCCCACCCGAGTAGCCGGTGACGAAGATCCGGCGGTCGTCTATGCACAGCGTCCGCCCCGCCTCGTCGAGGAGGTCGTTGATGAAGCGGACGTCGGCCGAGTCAGCCTCGACCTCCCAACCCAGGACGACATCTCCGGAACCCTGCGGCGTGATCGTGACGAAGCCGTGCGCGTCGCCGAAGGCGCCGAGCCTGGAGTTGGTCTCGTGGAGCTCCGCCCCCTCGAGGTGCCCGTGCAGGTCGACGACGAGCGGCATGGGCTTCTTGCCGTCGTACGACGGCGGCACGCGACGCAGGTACCAGCGCGGCGCGCCGCCTGACGTCGTATCGACCCGCTGCGCACCCGGTGCGACCGCGGCGGCCTTGCAGCCGGGTGAGGGCTTGGCGGCTACGGTGTCGATGCGCTCTGATGACGCGGTGCCACCACCGAACCCGACCGCCAGTACCGATCCGACGCCGAGCGACGCCACGATCCGAAGCCCCCGCACCGCCGGATCGTAGGCATGAGATCACCGCTCGCACCGGCGATGGGAGCCCAGATATCCACCACATCCGCCATCGCAGTACTTACTCTGCCAGGTCCATGAGATTTCGGCGCGCGTACGCGCTCGTCACCGAATGGTGGCGACGGCTGAGCATGCTCCCGAAGCACGTCCTGCTTCGTCGCGTCGGACTGGTGGGCTTCATCGGTGTCGTCGGCTCGATTGCCCTGGCCAAGCTCACGTGGGGCTCGAGCGGGCCCGGCATCGCGACGCCCTTCGCGTTCGCGGCCCTGTTCCTGGCGGCGGTGGCGCTCATGGGCGTCGCGGTCGTGCACTCGCAGGACCTGGTCGACGAGCTCGAGGCGTCCCATCCACCCCGGGTGCGCAACCGGGGCCGCTTCGCCCGCGCCGTGAACCCGATGCTCTGGACCGTGAGCGCGCGTCTCCGGCGTGCGTCCCGCCGGTGGCGGGCACGGGTCGCGTCGACCCTCCGCCGGGAGGTAACCCGCGAGTCACTCACCCGACGGCTTCGTGCCCTCGCGAGCGCGCTGAGCGGCGTCCCTTCGGGAGGCGTGTCGCCGGCGGCGGCCGGATCGCTCGCGCGCCCGATTGCCCAACGCGGCGAACCGCGCCCGAGGCGGATCGACGAGCACCGCAGGGCCGTTCGCCGGTCGCATCCGCGTGAAAAAGCGCTCGCGACATTGGAGCGCCTTCGCGGACACCTTCGCCGACGGCCGCATCGCGCCGCTTCGTGAGTCTCAGCGGTCGGCTACGCAGCGGCTCGCGCTCGTGACGCGCTCGAACGTGATCTCGTCCCACCGGGCGATCAGGTCGGGCGGCGAGCTCGGCGAATAGATGTCGGCGCCGACCTGGAGTGTCGGCGGCAGGTCCGGGCGTTCGTAGGTTGCGGCGAGCTGCCACGCCTTCGATCGCAATGGCCGCTTGTAGAGATTGAACGTCGACCCGACGCGGCAGACGCGCAATTGCGCGTCGGGCGACTGCCACTCGGGCGCTTCGTAGACCGAGGTGCTGTTCTGCGTGGTCTTGTGCTCGACGGCGAGCACACCCGACGGGCCGTTGCCGGCGACGATGTGCACGTAGCTCTGCTGGTGTGTGCTGTCGCTCGCCGGGTCCCGTGCCATGAGCCCACCCAGCCGGATCGCGGGGGCCGGCGGCGCGCCGCGGGCCGACGCGCTGCCGGTGTGGACCGTGGCGGTGGCCTTGAAGTTGCCGGTGACCGGCTTGAACACGAGCACACCCATCGAATCGTTGAACCACAGGGCGGGGCCGCCGAGCTCGAGCGAGAGCGCGCCACCGCGCACCGTCGTGCGGACGAGCTCGGGCTGGAGGATCGACCACGAGCGGCTCAAGGACCGGCCGCGGAAGGTGTCGGATCGCGGCACCTCGGGTTGCGGTCTTGTCGACGACCACCCGCTCAGCACCACGAGCACCAGAGCCGCGGCTGCGGCGCGGATGGTCGTTGGAGGTCGACGGCATGCGATGCGCCGCACGGCGGTGAGTGTCGCAGTTTGCTTGTGATCCCGCGCTCCCATGGCCCTGACGAACTAGCCCGCCGCCACCTCGTGACAGGGCACGCGCCCCGGACGGGACTACGTGAATCGGGAAGACGGCCCTACTGCCGCGAGCTTCCCGCTGTCACCCTCACCCGGTCACAAGGTGCTGCGTGGTGCAAGTAAGGCAGGTCGCCCCGGGATGTTGACTCAGCCGGTCGTGCCGGCACTGGCCTCCCGGGGCGGCACACCAGCAAGCTCCCGCAAATGATCGATGCGCTCGTCGAGCAGCAGCTCGCGCGCCAGACGCGAGCTCGGGCCGGACGAGGAGTCGAGCACGACCGAGGGGAACTCGAGCCAGAGCGGTCCGGTCGCAGCGTGACGTGACGAATCTGGCTCGCGTCGGCGTCGAGCTTCTCGAGCGCCCGGATCAGCGCGGCCGGGTTGCGCGTGAACTGCACCGCGACGCGGTCCCGAGCGACACCCTGGTCGCGTAGCGCCCACAGCTGGAGCCGTTCGGCGATCATGCTGGGCACGAACCCGAGGATGGCTCGCAGCAGGCTGTCGTCGCCACCGTCGACGGCCGCGATCGCGCCGCCCGTGAGCGCGACCGTCCAGCTCGACAAAGCGACGTCCCAGCTGCGGATGCGGCTCACCTCGTAGGCGAGGACGGCCTCGACCTCGTCGCGGCTCAGCCGCTCGGTCAGACCGGTCGTGATCCCGATCACCGTCCTCTCGGGGCGCGTCCCGACCCCGAACGAGTTGGGCGACGGATCGTCGATGACGGCGACGCGCGGGGGAGGGATCCCCGACGCGATCGCCAGGCCCTCGAGGAGGTTCTTGACCTCGGTGTGCTCCTCGGGGTCGATCACGCGCGCGCCGGTCTCCTCGAGCGCTGTCCGCTCGAGCCGCCGGCGCAGGAACGGAATGCGCCCCACACCCACGAGAACGCCGATCACCATGGACCCTCCAGCGACGACACCGACGGCGATGACCCAGATCAGCGCGGAGTCGGAGTCGGAAGGCGAGGCAACGCCCTGAAAGAGGATCGCGAGCGTGAGCCCGATCCCGAGTGCGATGGCCGCCATCACGACCGCGACGATGTAGTTGAGCGTCGCAAGGAACACGAGCGCGACGATGCGTATGCGGTTCCGACGCTCGAAGAGTTCGACCGGTTCGGCCATCGCGCGCGTACGGCGGCCGGCTACGACTCGCCGTGGTACCGAGCGGCGGGCGTGCCCGGTGGGTTGCTGACTCCGGGAACGGCGTCGGGATTCACGACGCAGACCTCGCACTCGAGACCGTCCGGGTCGCGGAAGAACACGCTGAGGATCGGGCCGAAGTCGGTCACGAAACCGTCGCTGGCGCCGCGGGCGATGAGGCGATCGCGGATCGTCTCGAACGCCTCGAGTGATTCGGCGTGCAGCGCGAGGTGATCGATGCGACCTCGCCCGAACATCGGGGTTTGCCGCTGCGCTTCGGTGTTGCCCTTGATCTCGAAGACGTTGAGCTCCGAGTGAGGACCGACGTGCACGACCGACAGGCGAACGTCAGATTCCCCGGATTCCGGGCCGTCGCGGGGGACGGTGGCGTCGAAGACGTCCTCGTAGAAGGCATGCAGGCGCTTCGAGTCGTTGGTGAGGATCGCCACGTGGTTGAAGCCGTCGAGCAGCATGCGCATCACCTCGGTCGGACTGTGCGAAAAGCGTACGCCCGCGGATAGGCTGCGCGGATTCCGCGGCGGAGTTGGGCTCTCTTCGCGCGCCCGAAAGGAGCCCAACATGCGTGTGCGTTGGTGGTGGATCTCGGTCGCGGTCCTCGTCGTCGTGACTGCGGCCTGCTTCCGGTCGTCGACGAGCCCGGTGATCATCGACGACTTCCGCTGCCCGGTGGACGGCTCGTGGTACACCGACGACTACGGGCCCCGCGGCAGCGGCTTCCACTACGGGATCGACATGATCGCACCGACAGGTACGACGCTGTGGGCCGTCAAGCCGGGGAACGTGCACTACGCGACGGAGAACGCCGGCGGGCTCGCCGCGTACCTGTTCGCGGACGGCGGCAACGTCTACTACTACGCGCACATGTCGGGCATCATCGGCGGCGGCGACCGTCGGGTGGCGCAGGGCGATCCGATCGGGCTGGTCGGAGAGTCGGGCAACGCGACCACGCCCCACCTGCACTTCGAGATACGCCTCAGGAGCGTCACCGCCCACGGCATCGATCCCTATCCGACCCTCAGGAACGCAGGCTGCTGAGGGGGCCGAGCACGCGCCGCGACGAGGGTGACAGGATTCCCCGCATGTGGCTGCCGCGTCCGCTCGTCGGCGTGCTCGTCGTCGCAGTCGGTTCCGCGGGTGTGGTGGTCGTGCCGGCGTCGACCGCGGCCGCCGAGGCCGGACGAGAGCCCGTCCCCAGTCCGAAGGTGACGGGCCCGGTCGCCGGCCAGCCGGCTGGGCTGTCGGCCGTCGACCTCTCCGCGCACGGATACGTGGAGGAGGAGTTCTTCCTCGAAGGCACGGCGCGCGCGTACGGGCCCACCGGCCCGCTGCCGGAGGACGGCCGCTGGAGCGTGAAGACGAGCACGACGGCGCCGTACCGCACGCGCGTGCTCGTCCGGCGCCCGAAGGACCCGTCCAAGTTCAAGGGCGTCGTCGAGGTCGAGTGGCTCAACGTGAGCGGCGGCTTGGACGCCGCGCCCGACTGGGGGCCCGGGCACGCGGAGCTGCTGCGCGGCGGCTTCGTATGGGTCGGCGTCTCGGCACAGCAGACGGGGATCAAGAACCTGCAGAGCAGCCATCCCGACCGGTACGGGACGCTGGGCCATCCTGGCGACGCATACTCGTACGACATCTACTCCCAGGCTGCGCAGGCGCTGCGCCGTCCGAGTGGCACGAACCTGCTCGGCGGGCGCAAGTACACGGTGAAGCGCCTGATCGCCGACGGCGAGTCGCAGTCGGCGTTTCGGATGGTGACCTACATCAACGCCATCCAGCCGCTCACGCGCATGTTCGACGGCTTCTTCGTGCACAGCCGTTTTTCCAATGGCGCACCCTTCGCCGAAGGCGGGGGCGCGGCCATCCCCAACCCCACGTTCATCCGCACGGACGGGAAGGCGCCGGTGCTCGTGCTCGAGTCGGAGACCGACGTGCCGCGGCACCTTGCCGCACGGCAGCCCAACAGCGCGCGCTATCGCCTGTGGGAGGTCGCAGGCACCGCGCACTTCGATGAAGACGGGCTCAGTGCGCTCTCGGGGATCTCGAAGGCCGACATGGCGGTCACGCCGCCGCTCGGTTGCGCCCAGCGGATCAACTCCGCGCCTCAGCGGTACGTGGTCGACACCGCCATCCACGACCTGGCGCGGTGGGCGAGCGGTGGTCGTCCACCGCCGCGCGCGCCTCGGATCGCGACGTCGGGGGAGCCGCCCACGATCGAGCGCGACGAGTTCGGCAACGCGCGCGGCGGGATCCGCCTGCCCCAACTGGAGGCGCCCACCGCGACGCTGTCCGGCGAGCCCGGCGGTGGCCCGGGCTTCTGCTCGCTGTTCGGGTTCACGGCTGCGTTCGACGCCGCCCGGCTGTCGTCGCTGTACCCGACCCAGGGCGACTACATCGCCAAGTTCGAGCAGGCGACCCACCGCGCGGTGCGCCAGGGGTTCCTGCTCGCCATTGACGCCAAGGAGGCCAAAGCAGAGGCGAGCCGATCGGGGATCGCAGGCTGAGTTTTCGGCTATCACATGAGGGGTAGTCACCCGCGGTCCCGACCGTGAGGAGGGGACATGGAAGTGACAGTAGAAGCGGACGGCGACGTCCGGCAGGGTGCAGGAGACGCGCCCGGCGAAGGTCGAGAGGGGGCGCGATCAGTGTTGGGAGACGTGGCGAGCAAGGCCCAGGCCCTGTCCGGTCTGGCGGCCGAGAAGGCCCAGGACATCGCCAGCGGCAGCCGCAGGAAGGCGCGACGCCGGTACCGCCGGACGGCGAAGAAGCAGACACGCAAGCTCGAGCGGCGACTGGAGAAGGCGGCGCGCCGGCTCCAGATCGACACGCCGATCGACAAGCGGCGCCGGCGCCGCACTCGCCGGCGCTCGATGCTGCTGATCATCGTGGTCGGCGGCGGTGCGGCGGCGTATCTCGCCTGGCGGGCGCGCCAGCAGGCCGAGGAAGGCGCGGCCGAGGCGGGACCGGTTCCCGACGCGTTCGGCGCCGGGGTCGAGCGCGCCGGTGACGGCGATCGGGCGCCGTCCGAGACCGCTCCTCGCTGACCGAATCGGGGGCGATGCGTACCTCGACCATCACTATGTTGGTCGAGGTACGCATCATGCGGGGAGGACCGGGCGATGATGCACGCCTTCGTGTTCGAGACGATCGCCGTGCTCGTCTTCCCGTGGCGTGAGCCGATGGACCCGCCCGAGCGGGGCGCACGCGTCGAGGTGCGTCTGCTCGCCGGCGAGCCGCGCCGCGGGTCGCCTGCCGCCGCCCAGCGGGTGGTGATCGACCAGCCGGTCTTCCGCGCCGATCTCTTCGACCAAGCCGGCCACCCGGCCGGGAACCTGCGCAGCGCGCACTTCCACCCCATGTTCCACGGCGTCGAGCCGTGTGACCGGCACTGGCCCGACGAGATCAAGCAGAACCCGACCGGCTGGCTCGCCGCCGAGCTCGGCGATCTCCATCGAGTGCTCGAGCGCGCCGGTGTCGACACCGGCGAGTCGTTGTCCGACGCCGACGCCGACGCCGTCGCCGTTCGTGAAGCCGTGCCGGACGTCGTGGCCGCCGTCGAGGCGACGTGGGCAACAGTCCGGCAAGAAGAAACCGTCGCGCGCTGAGGCGCGCGGCCGTGGCGGTCGCAGCACTGATCGCGTTGAGCACTGTCGCAACGGGATGCGCGGGCGACGCGCCACGAGTTGAGCGGGCGCGCCCGGTCGCCATCGCGGCGGGGCGCGGGCCGGCGGTCGCCGCCGATCCCCGCCCGTGCGCGCGCCAGCGCACCGACGCACCCGGGTTCTTCCGGCTCATGACCGCGGGCCGTACCGACGGGTGGCTCGCCGCAGATCTCCCGGCGTCCGTCGACCTGCGCGACGGCAGGGTGCTGTGGCTGTTCGGTGACACATGGATCGGCGCACGCCGCGCGGACGGCGGCATCGCGCCCGGCGCGAGGTTCTGGCATAACAGCGCGCTGGTGCAAACGGGCGCCTGCGTGGACTTCGTGAACGCGGGGGGAACCGGCTGGCTCACAATCGCAGGCAGCGACGACTTTTGGTGGCCGTCGGGTGGGTACGTGCCCGGAGGCGACCGCGGTCAGGTCGTCGACGTCTTCGTCACGCGCATGCGGCGGACCGGGCCCGGCGTGTTCGACTTCGTCGTCGTCGGCGCCGATGTCGTCGAGTTGCGCCGCGCCGACCTCGCCTTCATCGGCGTGCGCGCGCTTCCGTACCAGGACCGGCTGTGGACGTCCTCGGTCGTCGCCGACGGCCGCTGGCTCTATCTCTTCGGGCGTGGCTACGCCCCGGGTCCGTCGACCTACCTTGCACGCGTCCGTGCGGGCGACGTGCACGCACGCTGGCAGTTCTGGGACGGGCGCCGCTTTGGTCGCGACCCGGCGGGGGCCAAGCCTGTTCTCACCTATGGGCCGTTCAACAACCCGTCGATGGCGCGCCTGCGCGACGGCCGCTGGTTGGCGATCGCCAAGGACCGCGAGTTCGACGGCGCCGCCGTCATCGGCTGGACGGCACGCCGACCGCAGGGCCCGTGGCGACCGACCGGACCGCTGGTCGCGGCGCCGACGTCAGGGCGCCCCGGCGAGTTCACGTACCTCGCCGTGCCCCATGCGACGATCACGGTGCCGCACGCGCGACTGTTGGTGAGCTGGAACGTCAACACACGCGACGCGGCTGTCGACAGCTTGTCGGACCCTGTCGTCGCCGACTACGGCCCGCGGTTCGAGGTCATCACGGTGCCGCGCGACCGACGCTCCCGCTAGCGTCGCTGCCGATGAACGCCGCTCGCCGTTTCGCGGTGCACGGACTGTTGGGCTGGTGCATCGAGATCGTGTTCACCGTGACGCGCCGGGCCGTGAGGAGCACCGGGGACCGGCGGCTCCAGGGCGAGTCATACCTTTGGATGCATCCGATCTACGGCGCCGGCGGGCTCGCCATGGAGGTCGTGCATCGGGGCACGAGTCGCCGCCCGTGGTGGGCGCGCGCGATCGCGTACGCGGCGTCGTGCCTGGCGATCGAGTACGTCGCCGGTTGGTTGCTGCGACGCGCGACCGGCGAATGCCCGTGGGACTACGGCGACCGGGGCATCAACGTCGACGGGCTCGCGCGCCTCGACTACGCGCCGTACTGGGCGGTGGCGGGCCTGGCGGCCGAGCCTGTCGCGTCGGCGCTGCGGGGCGTTCGGGTCGAATCGTGACTCGGGTCCGTAAACCGATGCACGTGGGCCTGCTGTGGGCGGTTTCGGCGCGCGTCCGGGTGCTCTTGGCCGCGGGTGTCGGCCTCGTCGCGGGAATCGTGGCCGCCTTCTTCACACCGTGGCAGGTGTCGCCGCTCATCGGGTGGGATATGGCCGCGGTGTCGAACATCGCGTGGGTTGGATTGACCGCAGGCCGATTTACGGCCGACGAGACGCGGGAATTCGCCACCCGCGAGGACGACAGCCGCGTGTCCGCGCAGTTTCTGTTGTTGGGGGCATGCGTTGCCAGCCTGCTGGGCGTTGCCTTCGCCCTCTTGAAGGCGAGCCAGGAGCCGGGCATCGCCAAGGGGTTCCTGACGGGGATGGCCGTCTTCACCGTCGTCGCGTCGTGGGCCGTCGTGCACACGACTTTCATGCTGCGGTACGCGCACGAGTACTACACACCTCCGGTCGGGGGCATCGACTTCAAGGCCAAGACCGACTACGAGCCCGACTACCGCGACTTCGCGTATGTGGCGTTCACCGTCGGCATGACGTTCCAGGTCTCGGACACCGACATCCA
>JBKOWY010000142.1:0-7471 GCA_046724655.1 Actinomycetota bacterium | reverse complement strand
GTTGTGGGTGTCTGCGGTGCAGTCCGGTGCCTGGGTGCTGGTGCGGTATCGGGCCGTGGCGGGTTGGCTGTGGTCGTCGGCGGGCCGCGGGTTCGTGTGGGTGCTCGGCCGGGTCGGTGAGGGGCTGACGTGGTTGTGGGTGTGGCTGGTGCGCGCGGCTGGCTCGGGTTGGGCGGGTTTTCGCGCCGGGATGCGTTGGTTGTGGGTGTCGGCGGGCCGCGGGTTCGTGTGGGTGCTCGGCCGGGTGGGCGATGGCCTCACGTGGTTCTGGGCGTGGCTGGTGCGCGCCTGCTCCTTGCTCCTTGCTCGTTGCGGCGCGGCAGTCCGTCCGCTGCTGCGCGCCACCATTGGCGGCGAGCGCGTCGCGACATCGACACCGCGCCGGCGGTGGTACGCGTCCGCGATGGACAGTGTCCTGGGAATCCCACCCGAAGGCACGTCACTCGATCCTGACGCTCGTCGCCGCGCGTCTCGTCCCCGGCCCGCCAACCGTCCGCGCCCGGCGCGCCGTCCTTCGTTCCGGGAACGCGCCCAAACAGTCGGCTCCCGGAACGCGCCGAGCGGCACTTCGGAAAGCCTGACGCCCGACCCGCGAGCGCGCTACGTGGGTCGGCAGGTCACCCGGCGCGGAGAGCGTCGCCGATCAGAGGAGCTCCTCGCTGACGCCCTGGCTCGGTTCCGATCAGCTCGCGACCAGCCACACGACCCCGAGAAGGATCGCGACGATCGCTGAGGTTTGGCCGGCAAAGGTTTCCTCGAGGTTCTTGAACTTCGCCCTTCCCAAATCGGCTGCGTGGCGCGACGGTATCGGCGCGACTGTTGCTTCACGGATAGGAGGCGAAAGGAGGATGGGGGGACTCGTCCTATGGCTCCTGATCATTCCCGGGCTCATCGGCATCGCTGCATGGGAACGGAGGGGCGGGCGGGTGCCGAAGATCCCTGAGTTCGAACTGCCCGTGCACGGATTTCCGGCGTTGTTCTTCGGTCTGGTGATCGCGCTCCTCGCGCTCGTGATCATCGTCATCGATCTCGCCGTCATCTCCACGGCCTTCGATTAGAAAACCGCAGCGGCGGCGCGCCGGTTTCTGGTGTTACGCGCGCATTCCCGTCTCGATCCACTGCTCGAAGCGTTGCACCTTTTCTTTTGGCCATTCGCCATCGCACGGCATCGAGCCTTCGCGCAGTCGCTCGAGGATCGCGGGTGCGCGCTCCTTGACCTCGTCGTACGACGACAGGTCGAACGCCCACGCCATGGACTCCTGGTCCTCGGGTCGGAACAGCGGCTTGATGTCTTGCTCGAAGCTCACGGCGTCAGCAGTTGTCACTTCGGTCACCTCCCGGTACTCACCCGGCGCCCGCGAGCGCCCGAGCCTCGCGCGCCACACGGCGTGCCTCTTGCAGCGGCACGGGCGTGCGCGCCTGGTCTGTCGATGCGGCGAGCACGACCCGGGCGGCCGTCTCCGGGCTCGTGCGCCAACCGGCATGGGCGACCACGGGCCGGGCGCCGGTCTTGGTGCAGACCCAGAAGCCAACGACGCGACCCCCGATCCGCACTCGTGCCGTCGCGCCGCGTCGAAGCTCGGGGAGCGGCCCCGTCGCAACGAGCGGACGCTGGGTCACGCCCACGGTCGCCATCCCGGCGACTGCGCCGAGATGGACAGCCAACCCGGCACGCCGGGGGTGGTCGATGCCGGTCGCGTCCACGAGGAGCACGTCGGGCAGCAATTCGAGTGTGAGGACGGCCCTCGCGAGCGTGGGGCCTTCCCGTAGCGCAAGGAGCCCTGGTGCGTAGGCCGCTGGCACGCGTTCGGCCGCCACCGCCTGGGCGAGGACGTCGTCGGCTCGGCGTGGCATCCCGTTCGCCGCCGCGCCGCGCAGATGACGATCGACCGATCGACCGCTGCTCCGCGAGGACGCATCGGGCTGCCACGCCAGGGCCGCCGCCCACGCCTGATCCCCGGGGTGGCCTGGTCCCGCCTCACCGCGCGCGAACGCGACAAAGCAACCGCCGATGACGGGCCGAGAGGTCGGGAGCCACGGATCGGTCGTCAGGACGGACTCGGCTTCCCGCGCCAGCTCGTGCTGGAGGTCGACGAGATCGTCATCGCTCGCTGGCCACTCGGCGACGCGGGCTGGCACGACACCATCATGGCGCTGATCGTGAGGACGGCTCGCGCGTACAATCCGCGCACCACGACCAAAGGGGGCCGCGCGATGCCCAAGTACCTCAGCCAGGAGTGGCTCGACGACGTCACGAAGATGGCGCAGGGCCAGCCCGACCGCCCGGGCGCGTCGGCCCGGATGCAGTACGTCGTCACCGGCGGACCGGAGGGCGACATCAAGTACTACTGGGTCCTCGAGAACGGCAAGCTGCTCGAGAACAAGATCGGCGAGATCTCCGACGCCGACTTCACGCTCACTCTGACGTACGACGACTCGGTGAAGGTTCAGAAGGGCGAGCTCGACGCGAACGCCGCGTTCATGCAGGGCCGGATGAAGGTCACGGGGAACATGGGCAAGCTCATGCAGCTGATGCCGCTCACGAACTCGCCCGAGTACAAGCAGCTCCAGGAAGAGATCCGCGGGATCACCGAGTACTGAGCCCCGGTCTTTCTGGATTTTGGCGTCGCTGCTCCGGGATATAGCCGGTCCAGCGACGCCAAAACATGAGGGTCAGAGCCGCAGCTTCGCTGTCCGGAAAACCCGACTGACGCGCGCGCCGGCTTTCGCGTAGAAGGCCGCCGGGCCGACCCAGGCGATCTCGGCTTCGTCGACACCGTTGCGCGCGAGGTCGGCGCACAAGGCGCCGAGCAACGCTCGGCCCACGCCGGCGCGCTGGCGCTCCGGGTCGGTCGCCATCGGTCCGATCCAACCGTGCCGGTTTACGGAGTGACACGCGAAGCCGATCGTGTCGCTGTGATCTATCGGTCGCCGTCGCAAGCTCCGGCTTCTGCGGCGCGGGTCGGCAAAGCCGCCGTCGCCGCGGTCACTGCGCGCCGCGAAGCACGCGCCGCCGGCGGTGCCGCGTTCGACCTCGTCGACCCAGTGCGGGAAGCAGCGAGCTGCAAGCGCGGCCGCGCCTGCACCTGTTTCCCGCTCGATGACGACGCCATCCGGAGGGTCGGCGCGAAAGCCGGTCGTGATCGCCATGTTGCATTCGGCGCCGTACGGCTCGAATCCCAGCGCCTCGAAAAGCGAGAGCGCGGCGGTGTACCGGTAGTCGACACCCGGCCACACGTAGCGCGGGATCGCGTTGCCGAGATGCAGATCGAGGGCTCCGGCGGCGCGCGCCCCTTCCGCGCATGCGCCGACCAGCTTCCGGCCTCGCCCTTCCCGGCGCCGGTCGGGATGGACCGCCAGAAGCACGAGCCATGCCGCTGCCGCGTCCCCGAAGCGTTGCCGCGTCAGGACCGCAGCGCCGTGGTCGTCGCCCAGGATCACGGTGTCGGGGCCGTAGCAGCAGGTCTCGAGGTCAGTGGCCGACAGCCCCTCGTCCGGGAGCGCCGCTCCGACCAGGCGGGCCAGCCGGTCGAGCGTCAGCGTCACGCGGCGCGTTGGAGCTCGCGGAGCTGGCGGTAGCCGATCAGGTGCGCGCCGGCGCGCTCGATGAGGTCACGCAGGGACGGATCCTCGGACAGGTACGCGTGGTCCTCGACCCGGCCGGCCCAATCCGTGTACGCGGCCCGCAGCTCGTCCGTGTCGATGCCGGGATGCAGGTACACCTCGGTGACACCCGGACGCAGGTCGAACAGCACGCGTTCGATCCGCCTCCGGGCGCCGACGGGGCACAGCACGAAATGGTCGGGGAAGACGATCCCCTCCTTCTCGGCGAGCTGCCGGGCCGGGAAGCCGACGACCCGCTCGGCGGAGGTGCTTGCCATCCGAAGAGGAAGCCGGAAGTCGGCCGCGAGCTCGAGGTACACGTCGAAGAAATCGGCGCGCATCTGGAGCGTCCCCATGTGGCTGTCGAGGTGGCTCACGTCGAAGCCCCACATGATCGCCCGCTCGATCTGCGCCCGGCACTCGCGCCGCACCTCGTCGAGATCGGCGTGCTCCCACGTGTCCTCGACCGTACGGGGAAATCCACCGTCCCCGTCGAGCAGGCTCGCCGACTGCGTGATCGGCCCCCACCGGTAGGTCTCCCACTCCGAGTTCAGCGTGAGATGGACGCCGACGTCCTCGCCCCGATACTGGGCAGCGGCATCACGCGCCCACGGACACGGCACCATGAGCGACGCGCTCGTCGCTACGCCGTTGCGCAATGCGTCGTAGACGCCGACGTTGGCAGAGCGCGTCGAGCCCAGGTCGTCGCAGTTGACGACGAGCAGCTTGGCGTCGGCGTCGTAGCCGAGGCGCTCGGCGAGGTTGCTCACGCCGAAACGCTACTGCTCGACCCGCCGCCGGTCGGTCGACAAAGCCCACGCGAGTTGCTCCGGATGGAGCTCGCGCCGCGCCTGGACCACGACTCGGGCGTCGTCCTCGAAATCGAGACGCACCCGGGTCCAGGCGCCGGCGCGCTCGATCGCGGCGTGCAGCAGGCGCGACCGCGACACCATGCCCAGGAGCTTGCCCGCCGTGACCGACAGGCGGGCGACGTCCCACACCAGGATCCGGTCGTCGCTGACCCCGACGATCACCGGGTGGCCGCCGTCCGGGAGGCTCGTGCCGGTCGAGTCGAGGATGCTGCACGGGACCTCGACGAGGAGCTCCTCGCCGGGGCGCAGGCCACGCGACCGCCGCTTCCGCCACGTCACGGCGACTCTTTCAGCCGAAGCGTGACACGAGGAGCTCACCGGCGCGTCGCACAGTCGTCGCGTCGGCGAACGGCATGTTGAAGATGAGCTCGTCGAGGCCGGCGTCGATGAGCGCCTCGACGTGGTCGAGCACGGCCGGCGCGTCACCGACGGTGAAGCGCTCGCCGAACTCGTCGCCTGCCGCGTCCCGCAAGAAGTTCGAGGTCTGCTCCGCTTCCTCCGGCGACGAGCTCAGGAAGAGCGAGCCGAGTCGGGTCTTGGTGATCTCGTCGGGATCACGTCCGACGTCGGCGCAGTGGCCGCGCAGCACGTCGAGAAGCTTGCGGATCGTGTCGGGGCTGCCGTTGATGTTGCACATATCGGCGTACTGCGCGGCCAAGCGCAGCGTGCGCTTCGGGCCGCTGCCGCCCACCATGATGCGCGGTCCACCCGCCTGGAGTGGCCGCGGCACGTTGAGCGCCTTCTCGATGCGGTAGTGCTTGCCGTGGAAGCTCGGCGCCTCCTCGGTGAACATCGCCCGGCAGATCTGCAGCGCCTCTTCCAGTCGGTCGAGCCTCTCGCCTGCGGGCGGAAAGTCGAACCCGAACGCTTCGTGCTCCTCCTCGTACCAGGCGGCGCCGACCCCGAGAACCGCGCGGCCACGCGAGATGATGTCGAGCGTCGTCACGATCTTGGCGACGTGCGCCGGGTTCCGGTACGTCACCCCGGTGACCAGCGTGCCGAGCTTCACCCGGCGTGTGCGCGCCGCCAGGGCGGCCAGCAGCGTGTAGCCCTCGAGCATGGGTTGCGTCGGGCCCCCGAGCGGCGGGAGCTGCCAGAAGTGGTCCATGACCCACACCGAGTCGAACCCCGCTTCTTCACCGGCGACGGCGAGATCCGCGACGTGGTCGAACATCCCGTCGTCCGGCACCCGCGGGAACGTGAAGTTCGGCAGTTGCAGTCCGAACTTGGTCATGGCTTCGTCCTCTCAGGAAATGTAGACGAACGGAATCCGCTGATCGTACCGTTCCGGATTGGCGTTAGCGTCTCGTGTGCCCTCGACGCTCACGTTGCGGATTGCGTCATGCCTGCGCTCATACTGCTTCGACACGGCAAGTCGGACTGGCAGACCGATTACGGCGGCGACGACCGCGCCCGACCCCTGGCGCGTCGCGGGCGTAAGGCCGCCAAGACAGTGGGGCGATTTCTCGCCCGTTCCGGTCAGGTACCTGATGGAGCCATCACCTCGCCGGCGGTGCGCGCCGAGGACACACTGCGGCGGGCGATGAAGGCCGGGGGTTGGACATGTCCTGTACGCACCGCCGCTGGTCTGTACGGCGGTGGCGTGTCGGGGATGCTCGCCGAGATCCGCAAGGAGCCGAACACGACCCAAGTGCTGCTCGCAGTGGGCCATGAGCCCACCTGGTCCGAGGCGGTCACGGCGTTCATCGGCGGCGGCCGCGTGCAGTTCCCGACCGCAGCTCTGGCGCGCATCGACTTCGAGCTCGATCGTTGGGACGACGTGCAGCCCGGCGCCGGCGAGCTCGCGTGGAGTCTGCCGCCGCGCCTTCTTGGTTGAACGCGCGCTTCCCCGCTACGCCCGCGATCGCCGGCCAGCGGCTTGATCACCTCGTTTCCGAGCCAGCACTATCTCGGTGTCGCCGGGCCAGTCCCAGAACAGGCCGCTCGACGACCGCGCCGCGAGCAGCACCCGCAGGTCGGCCTCGAACGCATCGCGCTGGTTGCCGAAGAGGTGTGGCGCCGCGTACGAGGTGGAGAAGCAGCCGGCCACGACGCTGTCGATGTCGCGCACGATGTCGGGGCGGCCGGCAGCGAAGACGATTCGCGGGGAACCGAATCGCGTGCGGGCAAGGGCATCCTCGTAGCGATCGGGCGGATCGGAGCCGAATCCCTGTCCGGCGCGCCGGCGCGGCCCCAAGTAGCGGGCGATCAGCGCCCGGATCTCCGCGTGTGGGATCTCCGGGTGTGCAGGCCCGCTCGGTCGAGGCCGGCCCTGACGGGTGTGCACGATCAGCGCCAGCGCCCCGCCCGGTTCGAGGATGTCGTACACGAACTCGGCGACCCGCTCGCGCTCGGTCCACTGGAACGACTGGCCGAACGTCACCAGCCGGAACGTCCCGAGATGCAGCTCAGGAATGTCCTCGGCGAGCGCGCGCACCCAGTGCACGTTCTCGATCCCG
This sequence comes from Actinomycetota bacterium, assembly GCA_046724655.1. Taxonomy (GTDB): domain Bacteria; phylum Actinomycetota; class Acidimicrobiia; order IMCC26256; family JACDBD01; genus JALZAA01. The sequence continues at coordinate 537 of JBKOWY010000142.1, read as the reverse complement.
GCATCAGCGGCTCGACGCGCCGCATCCTGGAGCATGTCGGCATCCGGGTCGAGGCCGATCGCCTCGTCGAAGCTGCCGGCGAGCTCGATCGTGAGAATGCCCGGTCCGCAACCCACGTCGAGCAAGCGTCCGGTACCGTCGAGCCCGAGCTCGGCTTCGAGCGTAGACACCAAGTACGCCGAATACCGAGGACGACCCGCGCGTAATACGCGGCGGCGCCCCGATACAGCGTCGGGTCGTACGGCACGGGCATCCATCTTGACCATGCCATGCTTGGTGCATGACCAGTGCGGTGCCTCGCGATTACGACTCGGATCCCGCGCGATCGAGAGCGGAGGATCGGTCCTGGAAGCCGCACGGCGACGCGCACGAGGTGGTCGCCGAACGGCTGGCAAAAGAACGGCTGTTGCCGGTTATCGACATCGGCGGCGGCCGAGGGCGGCTGGCGGAGCTCCTTCCGAACACCGTCGTGGTGGACCCCTCGCCGGCGCAGATCGCCGAGGCCCCCCATCCCAAGCTGCGGGCTGACGCGCTGGC
>JBKOWY010000128.1:0-5829 GCA_046724655.1 Actinomycetota bacterium | reverse complement strand
ATGGCCGCGTCGGAACTCGTCGGCCGCCTCTTCCCCCAGCGTGGCTCGAAGCTCCGTGGAACCGACGAGATCCGTGAACAGCACGGTCACGACATCGGTTGTGCTCATCGCTCCCCCCGCCCGGGCGTCACGGAACTCGCTGAAAGGCTAGTTCCATGCCCGGATCGGGCCGTTACGGCGCGCCGCTACTCGGCGCAAGTCAGACCATTCGGACAGCTAGGAACGCGATGGCGCGCGCCTCCGGTCCGGCTTGACCAGCCGCTTGAAGTCCCGTGCGCCGTACCCGGTGACGACGGACGCGATTCGGGCCCGGGCCGTGGCGGAGCGAGGGAGGCCGAGCAGCGGTCCCAGCTCGCCGAAGTACTCACCAGGCCCGGCCCGGTGCACCGTCTCTTCGGTGTTGTCGGGACGGGGCCGGACCAAGTCGATCTCGCCGTCCTGCACGACGTAGACGAAATCACTGGCGTCGCCGATGGTGAACAGGACCTGCCCGGGGTCGAGGTGCAACTGTGACGGGGGTTCGGCGCCCGCGGCCGCCTTGGGCGTCAGGTCGATGGTGCTGTCAGCCAGCGGGATGAGACGTTCGTCGTGGGTTGCGATCAGGACCAGGCGGCCCGGTGCCGCGAGGTTGTTCAAGATGCGAAGGACTTCCTCGACCTGGACGTAGTCGAGGTGCGCAGTGGGCTCGTCGGCGAGCACCAGCGGCGGGTTGTGTACGAGTGCACGCGCGATCGCGACGCGCTGCTGCTGACCCCCTGACAATGCCTTGGGCCGGTGATCCATCCGGTCCTGGAGACCGACTGCGGCGAGTAGCTCCTCGGCGCGCGCTCGTGCCGACCGGGAGGAGACGCCTGCGACCCGAAGCGGCGCCATCACGTTCTCCCGTGCCGTCAGGCTCGGGATGAGGTTGAACGCCTGGAACACGATGCCGACGGTGTGACGGCGGTAGGCCGCAAGCGCTTGTCCATGTAGCGCGGTTACCTGCACGTCGCCGACGGTGATACGGCCGGAGGCGGGTGTGAGGATTCCGGCAAGGCACGACAGCAGGGTTGTCTTCCCCGAGCCGCTGGGACCCAGAAGGATCACCAACTCGCCATCGGCCGCCTCGACGTCGAGCGACTCGATCGCACGGACGACGTAGTCGCCCTGCGAGAACTCGATCGTCAGGTCGTCGATCCGCAGGTCGGCCATCACGCACCCGCGAACGCCGTAGCGGGGTCGGTGCGCACCGCCCTGCGCACCCCGGCCAGGCTCGCCAGAGCTCCGACGACCACCGCGATGACGGGCAAAAGCAGGTAAGAGCTCAGGGTGTATGTGATGGTGAGCGGGAAGAGCGGGAGCAGCAACTGGGCGAATCCGACCGCGAGCGCCGCGGCAATGAGACAGGCGATTACCGCTTCCACGACGAGGCTGAGGACGAGGGTGCGCGTGGTCGCCCCGACGGCCTTGAGAACGGCAAAGTCGCGCACCCGCTCCAACGCCGACATGTACATCACCGCCCCCACGATCACAGCCGCGACCAACCACATCAGCACGCGCGTGTTGTTGATTGCACTCTCGGCGCTACGCAGTGGGGTCAGCAGGTCGTCCCGAACCTGGTCGAGTGACATGGCCTTGAATTCCTTTGGAAGGCCATGAGGGGTCCCCGTGATGACGACTGCCTTGGCGAGCGGCGTGCCGTTGAAAGCCAGGTCCTGAAGGTCTTCGAGGGGTAGATAGACCGTCGGTGTCCCACCGCCGAATGTCGTGTCGCTCACGAGCCCGACGACGGTGAGTTGGCGTCCCTTGATCGTGAACGTCTCGCCGAGGTCGAATCCGAGCTTCTTGTCGGCGACCACCTCACCGCGGGCGCGCGCTCGCCGACCTTCCTCCGGTGGAGGCTCACCGAGGCCGCCGATCGGATGACCGACGACAGCCAGGATCTTGGTCTCCCCGTCCTTGAGGATGTTTTGCTGAAGCACAAACACCGGGGACGCCCTGCGGACGCCGGGGACGGCGCGGATCTCGTCGGCGCTCGATGCCGGTATGGAAGTGAATCCGGTGAACGGTCTCGCCGCGCCGGCGGGCACCACCCACGCGTCGCCGCCGATGGCAGTGAGGGCCCGATCAGCTTCCGTCTTGAACGCCTCCTTGAGCCCGGTCACGAGCAACGCCATCGAGAACACCAGCGCCGTGCCCACGATGGCGAGCAGGAACTGACGCGCCCGAAACTGCATGTTGCGTAGCGTGATGTTCCACACGTCAACGGCCCCCCTGCCTCAACGTCCCGAGTGCGGGCGCTCGAGCATTGCACGGAAGCGGTAACGGTGGATACCCCTTCCGCACTGCTTGCATACAGAACGCTACGAAGGCGTCCTGACCGAGGTCAATGGGAGCGGGCGCGTGGACGAGCACGCCTCTACGCACGGTGATTAGTCGGCGATCTCGTCGTTGCCCGGCTCGCTTCCTGGTTCTCCTCGCTCATCGGGCAGCAGGAAGTCCTCGGTCCGATTGTGAACAGGATCCTTGAGCCACGTAGCGAGTACTTCTCCCAGCCGGACAAGATCATCCGGGACGTCGGTCTTCACGTCGACCGACGCTTTCCCAAGCTCGTCGTTCGCTTTCGAAAGCTCGTCGTTCATGTACTGGGCGGTGAAGGTCGTTCTCTCCCCTCTGACCATCTCGGTCGCCTTCGCCAATTCCATCCCGTGCGTGTTGCAAATCTCGTGCAGCATGTTCGCGATCGAGTATTTGAGGGTGGGGTCGGTCTCCTCTTGCAAGCACGCCACAAGGCCAGCGGTGAGCTGCCGCAACCGATACTCAGGGCTGGCCGATTTGCTCGCGGTCCAGAGGTAGACCCACGCCCGCAGCAGCGTGTACCTGACTTCGAGGGGCAAGTCGTGCTTCCAACGGTGGTCGACTACGAAGGGCCAGTAGTACCACTCGTCCTTTCCCTCAACATTCGTGAGTTGTTCCGTCTTCAGCAGCAGCACATTCGACGCGTCCCGCTGTGCCTGCTCATCCTCGGACTTCAGTGCCTCGTTGACGATGAAGACCCCGTCGGCGTGCGAGATGCGGTTCTCTTTCCATAGAAAGAACAGCATTGACGATGCAAGTGTGACCTGCTTGAGCCGTACCAGCGACAGGAGTGCGCCCGCGGTCGTCGCTCGATCAGCGGCTTTGCCATCGGTCGTCGAGAGAAGGTTCGCCGCCCTCGTCGCGGCGTCAATGTCGAGCCGGTCCTTCTCGCGTTTGTTCGCTGCCGCTGTCTGCTGGTCGCTGTTGTGCTTCAGTACGAGACCGACGAACGACACTGCACCAGTGAGAAGTGTGCCGCCGAAGGCGAGTCCGGCCCCGGTCTTGTCGCCGCCGAGCAGACCCGCAGCCCACATCAGGAGAATCGCGACCCCAACAACTGCCGCAGCGATCAGCCCGTAGAGAGCAATCGACGGCTCTCGCTCCTCGGGCTCGGCTTGCTTCTCGGGCTCGGCTTGCTTGGCCACGCCTTACTTCCCTGCCACTCATACTCATCGTACGCAGGCGGGCAAGCCCTCTGGGTTTGCGGAGGCGGCGGCGGGAATCGAACCCGCGTACAAGGTTTTGCAGACCTCTGCCTGTGCCACTCGGCTACGCCGCCGGGAAGCATCGAGGTTACCGGCTCCCCTTTCGCCACCCGCAGGGCCGGCATTCGCTCACGGCGCGAGAATGAGCCACCGGTCCGGAACCTGGGGGGACGATGGTCGAAGCCCGCACGCCCCGGCGCTGGCGCGCCCGCGTGGCCGCCGTCGCCGTGGCGGTCGGCGTGGTCACCGGCGCTGCAAGCGTCGCACCGGCCGTCGGCGCATCCGCGGCGCCGGCCAAGGCACCCCGGCCGAAGGTCGCAGCGATGGGCAAGTACGCCGTCGGCATGATCAGCCAGACGTTCGTCGACACCACCCGACCGACCGACCCGAACGGGAGCGCGCCCGCTCTGCCGAGCCGCACACTCCCGACCGCCATCTACTACCCCGCGCAGGGGCCGCCGACCGACCTGCCAGTCGAGAACGCACCGATCGACAAGAAGCACGGCCCCTATCCGCTCATCATCTTCACGCACGGCCTCTATGCGCGCGGCATCTTCTACGCCGACGTGCTCAAGGCGTGGGCATCGGCCGGTTACGTCGTCGCCGCGCCCGACTATCCGCGGTCCAATCAGGATGCGGTCGGCGGGGTCAGTTTCGGCGGAGGTGTCGCCGACACGAAGAATCAGCCCGCCGACGCCTCGTTCGTCATCGACCAGGTGCTCAAGGACAAGCATCTCGGTAAAATCATCGACACGAAGCGGATTGGCGCTTCCGGCCATTCGCTCGGCGGCGTCACGACATATGGACTCGCGTACAGCGCGTGCTGCCGCGACAAACGCATCAAGGCCGCGCTTCCGATGTCGGGGTTCGGCGGACTCGTGGAGCCGATCGAGAACTACGTGTGGGACGGCCAGCCGCCGTTGCTCGCCTTGCACGGCAACTCCGACAGAACCGTCCCGTACGTATCGGACGTGAACACTCTTGCCTGGGCGAAGCCGCCGAAGTTCCTCATCACGTTCATCGGCGCCGGGCACATCACTCCGTTCCTCGGCGGTGATACGGAGCAGGCGATGGCCCTGAAGCAGTCGACCGTTGACTTCCTCGATCGCTACCTCAAAGGCGACAAGTCCGCGCTCGAGAAGCTGCGCACCCATGCCAACGTCCCCGGCCAGGTGGCGCTCGACGATCAGTCCGCCACGACGGGTACGAGCACCGCTACGACGAAGCCCGGCTCCAAGGGCGGCTGATCGCGTCTCGGTCAGCTCCGTCTGCGGAAGCGCGCAAGTACGAAAGCGGCCGGGATCGTTCGGCGCGGAGATGGCTCCAGTGGATGGCGGTGACGGCAGCAGCGGGGATCCACATCAGGAAGGACGATCCGACGATCGTGTCGGCGGGGAAGCCGCCGATGACGAACGCGACGATCATGAGGTGCACCACCTGCGCGTGATACGTGAGCAGCGCAGGGAATCGCGGATGGTGCCGAAGCCCGTTCACCGACCGCTCCGGCTCGGCGCGCGTCATCGCGAACAACAGCCCCAAGAGAAGTGCGGCGGTGGCCGTGAACCCCGAGCTGGCTACCGAGCGGGAGCCCGAACCAGAAGCCCGGGCCTTCGTAGTGGAAGAACTCACCGAGGTAGAAGCGGTGTCCGAGGCGGACCACTGGGTCCAGGATCCACAGCGCCCACACTGCAAGCACAAGCGCGAGCAGCTCCTCGTGCCAGGGACGTGACGCGCGCGTGCGCCACGGGTCCGGATGCGAGCAGCCGACCGGACGAGAACGCGAAGTACGCCATGAACGTGTAGCTCAGCGGCACCATGAGCGGCACGTCGCCGAGGAACAGCTCGTCGCCGCGCAGGTCGGAATTGAACGTGAAGCGCGTGTACGGGACTCCAAGGTGCACCGAGCCGTTCTCCGCCAGGCCGCCCACCAGCAACGCCACGACCGAATAGACCAACGTCCGGCGCCAACCCAGGTCGCGCAGCGCACACCAGGCGAACACGATGCCGAAGAGGGTGACGTACCAGCGGCCGAACGTGCCCGCGGCCTCGTGCGCCAGGTCACCGAGTACGCGTGACCCCATGGAACATGCGGGTCGCGAAACTTAGCATGACGCCCCTGTCAGGTGACGAGGAAGGTGGGGCCGTGGGGGGCCGGGCCGCAAGAGTCGTGCTGATCGGACTCGTCGTCGCGCTCGTCTTCGCAGCAGGGCCCGCGACGGCGACCGCGCCTGGGGAGCCCGCTCCGATCGGCCGCTGCGACTGGCCGATGTGGGGTCAGAACGTCGAG
>JBKOWY010000123.1:0-8307 GCA_046724655.1 Actinomycetota bacterium | reverse complement strand
ACCTCGGCGCCGAGCCGGGCCATCAGCTGCGTGCCGAACGGCAGCGCCTGCATCTGCTCGGCGGCCAGCACCCGAACTCCGTCGAGCGGCTTGCCGTAGCGCTGCGCGTCCGCGTTGCCGACGTCACCCAGCTTCATAGCTGCACTCTACGGCCCGCCTACACTCCGAAGCCGTGCGAGGCATCATCAGCGCAGCGGGCTACGTCCCGTACCGGCGCCTCGACCGGTCCGAGATCGCGGCCTTCTTCGGCAGCGGTGGCGGGCTGGGCACGCGCTCGGTGGCGTCCTACGACGAGGACACCACGACGATGGGCGTCGAGGCGGCCCGGTTCGCGCTGCGAAGCGCAGGCGAGGGCGCCGAGCCGGACGCGCTGTGGTTCGCGACCGCCAACCCGGCGTACCTCGAGAAGACGAACGCCACCGCCATTCACGCCGCCCTGCGCCTCGACCAGCTCGCCCCGGCCATCGACACCGGCGGCGCGGTGCGGTCCGGGGTCGGGTCGTTGCGCGCCGCGCTCGACGGGCGCGGGTCCGTGTTCGTCGTCACGGCCGACATGCGCGGGGGCCTGCCGACCAGCGCCGACGAGGCGGCCGGCGGTGACGGCGCCGCCGCGCTCCTCGTGGACGACGACGACGAGGACGCCCCGGTCATCGCCGAGGTGGTGGGCGAAGCGTCGGCGACCGAGGAGTTCATCGACCGGTGGCGTGTACCCGGCGATGCGACCGTGAAGCAGTGGGAGGAACGCTTCGGCGAGACGAAATACATCGCGCTGGGCGAACAAGCTTGGAACGAGGCGCTCAAGGGCGCCGACCTGACACCGGAGCGGGTCGACCGGGTCATCGTCACCGGCACACACACGCGTGCGAACCGCTCGATAGCGAGCCGGCTCGGCACCGCCAAGGAGGCCGCCGTCGACGACCTCGCCGCCGGCGTCGGTAACACGGGAACCGCCCACGCCGGCGTGCTGCTCGCCTCGGCCCTCGAGACCGCCGAGCCGGGGCAGATCGTGGCGCTCGTGTCGCTCGTCGACGGCGCCGACGTCCTCGTGTTCCGCACCACCGACGCGATCGCGTCGTACGCGCCGGCCCGTCCGGTGGCGACGCAGGTCGACAGCGGCGGTGCGATCCCCTACGGGCGCTTCCTGTCGTGGCGCCGCGCGGTCACCGTCGACCCGCCCCGCCGGCCCGAGCCCGATCGCATCTCGGCCGCCGTCGCCGGTCGCACGCGCGACTGGAAGTACGCGTTCGAAGGGTCACGTGACCAATCGAGCGGCGCGCTGCACCTGCCACCGCAGCGTGTGTCGCGTGAGGGCGGCGCCATCGACGAGATGGAGCAAGCGCCGATGAGCGACGTGCCGGGGACGATCGCGACGTTCACGATCGACCGCATCGCGTACTCGCCGAGCCCGCCGATCGTCTTCGCGGTGGTCGACTTCGACGGAGGCGGACGGCTCCCGATCGAGCTGACGGACGTCGAGGCCGACGAGCTGCAGATCGGCACCCGGGTCGAGATGACGTTCCGCCGGCTGTTCAGCGCCGACGGGATTCACAACTACTTCTGGAAGGCCCGCCCCATCCGCGGGTAGTGACGCACGGATCACACGGAGGTCCACGAATGGGTTCGCATGGCATCAAGGACCAGGTGGCGATCGTCGGTATGGGCTGCACCCGCTTCGGCGAGCACTGGGACAAGGGCGCCGACGACCTGCTCATCGACTCGTCCGAGGAGGCGTTCGCGTCCGCCGGCGTGACCAAGGACGACGTCGACGCGTACTGGCTCGGGACCGCGATGTCGGGCATGTCGGGCATGGCGCTGGCCCGTCCCCTCCAGCTCCAGAACAAGCCCGTGAGCCGGGTCGAGAACTTCTGCGCGACCGGCTCGGAGGCGCTGCGCAACGCGGCGTACGCCGTGGCGAGCGGCGCGTACGACGTGGCGATGGCGATCGGCGTCGAGAAGGTGAAGGACAGCGGCTACCAGGGGCTCGTCGGTGCGGGGAAGACACCAACCGACGGGACCACTCGCACGCTCACCGCCGCCGCCATGTTCGCCATGTGCGTGCCCGCTTACGCCAAGAAGTACGGCGTCGACTCCGACGAGATGCGCGAGGTTCTCGCCCACATCTCGGCCAAGAACCACTACAACGGCGCCCGGAACCCGCGGGCGCAGTTCCGCCGCGAGGTCAGCACCGAAACGATCTGCAACTCGCCGCTCATGGCCGGCGACCTGCGCGTGTTCGACTGCTCCGGTGTCGCCGACGGGAGCGCGGCCGCGATCGTGGTGCGGGCCGAAGACGCCCCGAAGTACACCGACTCGCCACTGCACATCAAGGCGCTGTCGTTCGTGGCCGGCAACATGAGCGGCAACGCCGACCCCGACTACGACTACACGTGGTTCCCGGAGATCGAGGCCGCCGCCGCCGACGCGTACGCCCAGGCGGGCGTGACCGATCCCCGCAAGCAGATCGCGATGGCGGAGGTGCACGACTGCTTCACGCCGGCCGAGCTGCTCATCATGGAGGACCTCGGGTTCGCGGAACGGGGCACGGCGTGGAAAGAGGTGCTCGCGGGGACGTTCGACCTGCACGGCGAGCTCCCGGTGAACCCCGACGGCGGGCTGAAGAGCTTCGGTCACCCCGTGGGTGCGTCGGGCTTGCGGATGCTGTTCGAGGCCTGGCTCCAGCTGCGTCACCAGGCGCCCGAAGAGCGCCAGATCACGACGGATCGCACGCTGGGGCTGACCCACAACCTCGGCGGCTACCCCGGCGAGATGGTCTCGTTCGTGGGTCTCGTGGGGGCTGAGCAGGGCTGACGCGCCGGCGGCGCCGCATGGCCGGCTCCCCCAGGGGGTACGCGAACGGCAGACGGGTCCCGACCGGGAGGGATCGCATGCCGGCCCGACGCGAGAACCGCCGTCCCACGCTGATCGCAGAATTCGGCACGCCCGGGGACGCGCGCGCCGCCATCGAGGCGCTCGAGCACCACGGGATCGACGGGCTCGAGATCCAGGTCCTCGACGATCCCGGCGAAGGCCGCCGGCAAACCGCCGACCGGCGGGCGCTGGCGCACGTCTCCGGTCGGCTCGCCAAGGGCATCGCCCTCGGTGCGCTCGTAGGCGCCGGGTTGTTCGCGGTGATCGGCCTCGCGTTCGTCGCCGCCAGCTTTCCTGCCGTCGCAATTGGCGCGTTGATGATCGCCGGAATCGGCCTCGGAGCGGTGGTGGGCGCGTTCTGGAGCGTCGAACGCGGTGTCGGCATGTCCGAGGATTGGGAGAAGACCTTCCAGGAGCCCGCGAGCGCAGCGCGCCCGATGCGGATCGGCGTCTACACGAAGTCCGACCCCGACGTCGCCCGCGCGCGCGAGGTGCTCGAGGACCATCACCCGCTCGACGTCCGGACACCGGCATAGGAGGTCCAGGATGTTCTTCCGCAGACACAGGAACGTGACCGAAACCGTCGAACGCGAGGCACGACCTCGTATCTGGAGCCCGGCGCAATTCGTGGCGCTCGCCATCGGCGTGGGGTCCATCGTGCTCGGCGCCGTCGCGCTGTTCGACACCGGCTTCAGCACGTCTCACCTCTACGAGCCGTTCGAGCGCGTCTGGTCACTCGGCCACACGCCCCTGCTGGCGATCAGCGAACTCGGGTTCGGCATCCTCATGCTGCTCGCGGCGCTGCGGCCGGTCTCGGGACGGGCGCTGATGTCGCTGCTGACGGCCGGCGCGCTCGGATTCGGAATCGTGATCCTCGCCGACGTGTGGCCCCGCCGGCTCCACGACTGGTTCGGCGTCGAGCACCGCAACGGGTGGCTCTTCGTGATCGCCGGCGGCATCGGGTTGGCCTTCGCGCTCTTCGCGCCGACCTTCGTGCACGCGGGGAAGACGGTCGTGCACCGCGAGCCGGTCGGTGAAGCAACCGAAGACCGTGACCGCGACCTCGTCGACGCGGATCGCTAGCTCGGAGCGTGCCGTGGACGGCAAGAAGGATGACCACGTGAGTCCGGCGGAGGCCGAAGAGCTCGAGGAGGAGGCGGCCGAGCGCAACCCCGACCCCCAGACGCGGAGGGAAGCGCTCGAGCTCGAGCTCATGGAGGAAGACCGCTCGGAGGCAGGCGAGGACATCGGCGAAGAGACCGAGTAAACGCTTCTGATCTCCGTGCGGCACGAAGTCCGTCTGGCAGCGACCTGGTCGACCATCGCGATCTCGGTGCTCGTCGGCGCGCTCGTCGCGGCGGGCGGTCTCGACGACGCTCCCGATCTCTCGCGGCGCCCGGCCGTGAGGGATGGTCAATCGGTCGACGCGGTCGCCGGGCGCGGCGACGTCCACGTCGACGGCGTCGCGCGCGGCTCGGTGACGGCAGTCGAAGGCGACGTGATCGTGAGCGGTCGCGTACACGGCGACGTCAACGCCCCCGACGGACGGGTGATCCTCACGAGCGCGGCACGGGTCGACGGCGATGTTCGCTCGGAGCGCCCGCCTCTCAAGCCGGAGGGAGCGGTTGTCCGCGGAACCGTCGCTCGATCCGAAGGTGGGCGGGGATTGACCGCGAACGCCGTGATGCTGGGCGCCCTCGTGCTCGGCTTGTTCGTGATCGCGGCGCACGCGCGGACGCGACCGCCGATCCGACCCCCTTCGGGACTGGTGGTCCCGGGGCTGCAGAGCGCGCAACAAGCCGACCGGAGGCTGAAGCCGGTTGCGATGCGGTTCGGGGCGTTGGTGCTCGCGGGTGGAGTCACCCTGGCGGTGTGCGTGGCCGCGCTCGTCCCGGGAATGCGCACCATTGCGAGCTCCGAGCGTTTCACGGGAAGGCTGCCGCCGCTCAAAGGGCTGGCGCAGCGGACGACCGTCCTCGCCGCCGATGGCTCGCAGATCGGCGTGCTCGGCGACGTGGACCGCCAGGCCGTCAAGCTCGCCGAGGTGCCGAAGGTCCTCGTCAAGGCGGTCATCGCCACCGAGGACCAGACCTTCTACTCGAACTCGGGCGTCGACCCCGGAGGCTTGGCGCGGGCGTTCGTCGAGAACGTGACGTCGGGTGAGATCGAGCAGGGCGGCTCGACGATCAGCCAGCAGGTGGTCAAGAACCGGATCCTCCAGTCGCGTCGACGCGATGTCCACCAGAAGATCCGCGAGATCGTGCTCGCCTACCGGCTCAACGACCGCTACTCGAAGGACCAGATCCTCGAGGAGTACCTCAACACCGTGTACTTCGGCCAGGGCGCTTACGGCGTCAAGAGTGCGGCCGAACGGTTGTTCCAAAAGCCGCTGGCTGAGCTCGACGTCGCCGAATCCGCCCTGCTTGCCGGCTTGATCTCCGAGCCCGAAGGGGCCAACCCGTTCACGAACCGGGAGCGAGCCAAGGCGCGCCGCGACGAGGTCCTCCAGCGCCAGGTCGAGCACGGTGACCTCACGCGCGCCGACGCAGTGGCCGCCGGTCAACAGCCGTTGCCGACCGTCGTGCCGCCGGCAGAACACAAGCCTGAGAACTACTTCGTCGAGGAAGCGCAGCGCCGTCTGCTCGCGGACCCGCGCCTGGGCGCAACCGAAGAGGAGCGGCGCGACCGGCTCCTGCGCGGCGGGTTGCGGATCGAGACCACGCTCGACCCCATGGCCCAGCAACGTGCCCAATCGGCGATCAATGGCAACCTGCCGAGCGCGCCGCCGTTCACGGGCGCGCTCATTGCGATGGAGCCCAACACCGGCGCGGTCAAAGCCATGGTCGGTGGCCCCGGCTTCGCCGAGTCGCAGTACAACATCGCCACCCGCCAGCCCGGCCGCCAGCCCGGGTCGACGTGGAAGATCATTACGCTGGCCGCCGCGCTCGAGGCGGGCTACTCACCCGAGGATCAGGTCGACGGGACATCGCCGTGCACGATCGCGGCCCCGGGCACCGGCATCTACACGACGCAGAACGCCGAAGGCCCGGGTGGCAACCTAACGCTGCGCGCTGCGACCGAGGAGTCCGTCAACTGCGCGTTCGCGCGTCTCATCGGGAGCCTCGGTCCCGCCAAGGCCGTCGAGATGGCCCACCGCCTCGGCATCGTGCAAGACGTGCCTGCATTCCTGTCGATCACGCTCGGCACGCGCGAAGCCACGCCGCTCGAGATGGCAACGGTCACTTCGACGCTCGCCACAAACGGCGTCCGGCACGATCCCGTGTTCGTCACGAAGATCACGGCGCCCGACGGCAAGGTGGTCCTCGACACGACGAACGCGCCCGGTCAACAGGTGATCAGCCCGGACATCGCCGCGTGCGAGACCGACATCCTGCGGGGCGTCGTCACGAACGGCACCGGGAAGGGGGCCCAAACCGCGCACACGGTCGCCGGGAAGACGGGCACGACGGACGAGAAGACCGACGCCTGGTTCCTCGGCTACACGCCCCAGCTCGCGACGGTCGTCTGGTACGGAGCCTCGACCGGGCGCGTCCCGGGCGCGGGGTTCGGTGGCCAGACACCGGCGACGATCTGGAAGGCGTTCATGGACGCACAGCTCGCGGGCCAGCCCGATATCCCGTTCGCGCAGCCCGGAGGTCCGTGCGCCGCGCCCGGCGCGCAGATCACGCCGGGCGGCCGCGAGCCTCTTCCGCCGCCGCCGGAGCCACCGCCTCCTCCTGAGGCGGCGCCACCGGAAGCGCCACCGCCCGGCGCGGCGCCGCCACCCGGCCAGGCTCCGCCCGGATTGCGCCTGCCCGGCTTCGGCGGGTCAGGGGGGCACAGCAAGAAGGACTGACGTAACTCGAAATCGGTGGCCCACTGCTCGGCGACGGCGCGGACCGCTTCGGGCGTCGACGGCGCGATCGGCACGAGCCCGCACGAGAGGTCGCCCCTCTCCCACGGGTGCTTCATCGCCCTCATGAGCGCGGTGGCGAACCCGTCGCGACGCCCCCACGTCCCGTACAGAACGAGGCCCGGACTCGCTGATGACGTCGTGCCGTTCGGCGAGCGCTGGTTCGGCCGGCGCTCACATCCCGAGGCACCAAGCAGTCCCCATCGCGAGCAGCAGGGGCTCGCCGCTCCCCGTGCGTCGGTAGTGCAGGCGCACGCCGGTGTCCACGTCGACGAGCGCATCCGCCACGGCGCGTCAGCTTTCGTCGGACGCCCCGAGCAGCCGGTCGAGCGCGGCGAGGTCGTTGTCCGACAGCTTCCAATCGACAGCCGCAACGTTCGCGCGCACCTGCTCGGGTTTCGTCGCCCCGGCGATGACGGATGCCATGGCCGGCTGCGCGGCGAGCCACGCGAACGCAAGCTCGAGAATCGTGTGGTCCCGGTCGGCGGCGAACGCGCTCAACCGGTCGACCTCGTCAAAGTTCCGCTCGGACAAGACGCGGGCGGCACGGTCCTCGGGAAGCATCGAGAGCCGGGTGCCCTCCGGTGGCCGCTCGCCCCGTCGGTACTTGCCCGTGAGCATTCCGCTCGCAAGCGGGAAATACGGAAGGACACCGAGACCGTCCCGGACACACGCGGGCACGACGTCGCGCAATGGGTCCCGATGTAGAAGGTTGAAGTGGTTCTGCGCGCTCACGAACCGGGCGAACCCTTTCCGCTCGGAGACTTCCTCGGCCTCGTCGATCTGCTCGCCCGAGAAGTTGGAGTTCCCGATCTCGCGGACTTTCCCGTCGCGAACCAGCTTGTCCAGCGCGCCCAGCGTCTCCTCGATGGGCACGTTGGGATCGGGACCGTGCTGCTGGTACAGGTCGATGCGATCGGTGCCGAGCCTCCGCAGGCTGCCTTCGACCGCTTCGGTCACCCACCGGGCGCTCGCGCCGGCATGGCTCGGGTCGTCGTCGATGGGCGCGACGAACTTCGTGGCGATGACCACGTCGTCGCGATGGCGGCCGAGGGCGCGGCCGAGGTACTGCTCGGATCGGGTTCCGCCGTAGACGTCGGCCGTGTCGAAGAAGTTGATTCCCGCGTCGAGCGCAGCGTTGACTACGGCCGCGCTCTGCTCCTCGTCGATGCGCATGCCGAAGTTGTTGCAGCCCAGTCCGACCAGCGTGACCTCGAGCGACCCCAGCTTGCGCGTCTGCACGGCCGTGATGCTACGACCTGATGTCGAGGACCTGTTCGAGGCCGAGGAGCCGGAGGACTCTGAGAACCGCTTCTTGCGGTCGCTCGAAGACGGCCCGTCCGCCACGGGCTTCGATGGCGTTGTGGACGTGGAGCAAAGCTTGTCCGCCCGTCAGATCGATAAAAGCCAAGTGGCTGATGTCGACGCGGAACTGACCCCCTCGTCCGTCTACCGCGCTGGCAACGGCTTGCTCGAGGTCCGCCGCGCCCTTGATGTCCAACTCGCCGCTGATAGACAGCTTTTCG
>JBKOWY010000136.1:0-27633 GCA_046724655.1 Actinomycetota bacterium | reverse complement strand
GCAGCAGGATTCCGTTCGCCCTCGGCTCGTCGGAGAGCACGCGCCGCGCCTGCGCGACGAGCTCCGTGACGAGCTCGGCGGTGTGCTTGGCGTCGGGCTCGAATGGCTGTGGATCGAGCGGCGCGACGCCCTCGTGTTGCGTATCGGTGTCCGTGATCGCCGGGTCGAGACCGGGCCCGCGCAGCACGACGAGCACACGATGTTCGCGTTCGTGTCGGAAGAACACCTCCGCCCCGTCGAGGCGAACGGCGTCCTGCAGCTTGGCGACGACCGCGCCGGCCTCGTCGTCGGGGATGCGGCCGGCGCGACGGTCGGCGATGGTCCCGTCGCCGCCGAGGGTGCAGAGGTTGCCGCGGGCGGCGACGTCGCCCGGTCGGAGCTCGAAGTCGAGTCCGGCCGCGCTCAACGCGCCGCGCCCGAGCTCGAAGCGCTCGGGGTCGTAGCCGAACAGGCCGAGGTGACCAGGGCCCGAGCCCGGCGTGATGCCGGGCCCGACCGGCTCGACCAGCCCCGTCACGCCCTCCGCCGCCAGGCGGTCGAGATTCGGAGTATCCGCCTCCTCGAGCTCGGTGCGGTGCTCGCCGTCGGCGTAGCCGCCGAGGCCGTCCATGACCACGAGCAGGATCTTCGTGTCCGCGGCTTGCATCAGCGGCGCGACGTCCATGCCGTCACCGTACCGTCGCCGGGGGAAATCGGCTCGCTCCTGGTGGCCATCACTCATAAGGCTTGGCCGCGTGGAGATCCGAGAGCTGCCACCCGACGAGACACACCTCGCCCACGCGGCGATGCGGGAGCTGCGGCCGCACGTCGAATCGGAGTCCGAGTTCGTGCAGCGAGTCAACGACGTGCAGCGTCCGGGCGGCTACCGGCTCGTTGCGTCGTTCGACGCCGGCGATCACCTCGCGGCGGCTGCGGCCGGCTTCCACATCCGCGACATGCTGGCGTGGGGTCACTATCTCTACGTCGAAGACC
The DNA here is from genome assembly GCA_046724655.1 of Actinomycetota bacterium. Classification (GTDB taxonomy): domain Bacteria; phylum Actinomycetota; class Acidimicrobiia; order IMCC26256; family JACDBD01; genus JALZAA01. The sequence goes on along the minus strand of JBKOWY010000136.1, from coordinate 26,661 downwards.
TCGTAACCCGGGAGTCGGCCCGACGGGCCGGGCACGCCACCGCGCTGCTCGACTGGATTCGGGCCGAGGCCGACCGCAACGGCTGCGACTGCATCCAGCTCGACTCCGGCGTGCACCGCCACGACGCGCACAAGCTGTACCTCGGATGGGGCTTCGCGATCACCGGACACCACTTCGGCCGCGTGTTGGGGGACGGCGCCGGCCGGTAGCGTTCAGCTCATGGTCGAGTCCGTGTTCACCGGCGTCGGTGTCGCGCTGGTGACGCTGTTCGACGACCGCGGCGACCTCGACGCTGCCGCCACCGCCGGACTCGCCACCCAGCTCGTCGAGCTCGGTGTGCGCGCGGTGGTAGTGGCCGGGACCACCGGTGAAGCCGCCACCCTCGAAGCCGGTGAGCGGGTCGCGCTGGTCGACGCCGTGCGCAGGGAGCTGCCTTCGTCGGTGCCGGTCGTCGCAGGCACCGGCGCGCCGTCGGCCCGGCAAGCTGTCGCCTTCACCCGCGATGCGGTGGAGTACGGCGCCGACGCCGTCCTCACGCTCTCGCCGCCGGGCGCGACCGATCCGCGGCCCTACTACGAGGCCGTGACCAAGGCTGCGAGCGGTACACCGGTGCTCGCCTATCACTTCCCCAAAGTCGCACAACCCGGGATCGCCGTGCGTCAGCTCGGTGACCTGCCGGTCGCGGGGATCAAGGACTCCTCCGGCGACGCCGAGCGGCTGCTGCACGAGCTGCACGAGTACGAGGGTCCGGTATACACGGGCTCGTCGGCCCTGTTGTCCTTCGCCGGTCCGCTCGGTTGCGCGGGGGCGATCCTCTCCCTGGCCAACGTCGAGCCCGAGCGTTGCAAGCGCGCGTTCGACGGTGACGTCGTCGCCCAGGTCGCGCTCGCAGAATCGCACTTCGCCGCCCACGACCGGTTCCCCCGCCGGCTCAAGAAGATGGTGGCGACTCGCTTCGGGACGTCGATGGTCTGCCGCGTCGCCTGAGGGCGTCGCCTCAGGCCGGGGTGAACCGTTCTTCCAGCCGGTAGAAGCGAACCGGCGTGTCCCAGAGCACGGCATCGAGGTCATCGCCGTCGAGGCCGTGCTCAGCCGATTCCTTCAAGAAGCTCGTGACGGCATCGGGGTACATCGCGTCGGGGTGCGGGAAGTCGCTGGCCCACACCACGTGGTCCGCGCCCACCTGCGACACCACCCATGCCGCGAGCGGATCGTCGGGATCGGTGCTGATGATGCACTGGCGGACGAAATACTCGGACGGCGTGAGCGACAGGTCGGCGGTCTCGGTGTCGTGCATCCATTCCGCGTGCCCGTCAAGGCGCGCCAGCCAGTAGGGGAGCCAACCCGTTCCGGATTCGAGGAACGCGACCCGCATGCCGGGATGCCGTTCGAGCGCGCCCTCGACGATCAGGCTCGCCATCGCCGCCATCTGCTCCATGGGATGCGACATCGCGTGGCGGACCGCGAACGTCTCGCTCACATCGCGTCCGATCGTGGGCGCGCCGCGGACGCCGAGACCCTCGTGCACGGCGAGCACGAGCCCGGTGTCCTCGAGGAGGTCGTACAGCGGGTCGTAGTCGCGGGCGCCGAGGCTGCGGCCGTACACGTGGTTCGGCCGCACCATCACGCCCGGCAGGCCGAGTTCGGCTGCGTGGCGCGTTTCCGGCACCGCGAGCTGCACGTCGGCCAGCGGGGCGATGCCCACCCCGGCGAGGCGCGACGGATCCGTCGCGCAGTACGCGGCGATCCAGTCGTTGTAGGCGCGGCACGCGGCGGCGGACTCCTTCGGGTCGAGCTCGGGGAGGTACGGCACGTACAGGCCCATTGACGGGTACAGGACCACAGCGTCGATCGCCTCGACGTCCATGCAGCGCAGATACCCCTGGGCCGAGCAGCCTGTCTCGAAGAAGTCGGCGAGCTTCGAACTGTCACCCGCGGCCTGGAACGGTGTCGTCGGCGGCAGGTCCATGAGCTCGGGACCGATGCGCTGGAGGTCGCCGAACACGTAGCCGGGCTCGACGACGTGCGCGTCCGCGTCGAGGATCCGCTTCCCGTCACGCATCGCTTCGGCCCTCGATGCGTGCACAGAGCATCAATATGTTGCTTGACGCACGCATCGATGTCACATCCTCCGCGCCGCGAGGCCGCCGTCGAGCGGGAAGACAGCGCCGGTGATGTAGCTCGACTCGTCGCCGGCGAGGAACATGATCGATTCGCACACGTCGTCGGCGGTGCCGAGCCGCCGCATCGGCGTCCGCTCGGCGACCATGCGCTTGATCGCGTCCGGGTCCGGCGCCTGCTCGATCACCTTCAGGAACAACCCGGCTTCGGATGCACTCGGAGAGACGACGTTCACCCGCACCTTGTCAGGCGCGTGCTCGATCGCCGCCTGCTTGGCCAGGTTGACGAGCGCCCCCTTCGAGGCACAGTACGCCGCGTACCCCGGCGAGCCGATCGCGCCGAGCACCGACCCGAGGAGGATCGCCGATCCGCCTCCTGATCGCACCATGGCCGGGATCGCGTGCTTGAGGCAGAGGAACGGGCCCTTGAGATTCACGTCGACGACGCGCTGCCAGTCGTCGTCGCTGGTGTCCTCGAGTGACGCGCGCACCTCGACGGCCGCGCTGCACACGACCACGTCGAGGCGGCCGTCGCCGCTGCCCGCGGTCGCGGCGTCGACCATCCGGCTGACGTCCCCTTCGTTCGTGACGTCCGCGGCGATCCCCTCGGCCGCTCCACCGGCTTTGACCACCGCGCCGGCGACGCGCTCCGCCGCCGCCTCGTCCACGTCGGCGACGACGACCCTCGCGCCGGCGGCCGCCAGGCGGGCCACGGTCGCCTCGCCGAGACCGGAACCGCCCCCGGTGACGAGCGCGTTGCGTCCTGCGAACCGTCCGGTCATCGCAGCGCCGCCAAGCCCCCGTCGGCCGGGATCACCGCGCCGGAGGTGTACGCGGACAGGTCGCTGGCGAGGAACAGGGCGATGCCGGCGACGTCCGCCGATGTGCCCAACCGCTTCAGTGGGATGTTCTCGAGGAGCCCCCGCACGAAGCCGTCGCCGTCGTCCATCTCGTCGGCGACTTTTCGGAACCGGGGCGTGTCGATCGAGCCCGGCGCGATCGCGTTCGCCCGCACCTTGGGCCCGTACTCGGTCGCGATCTGCCGGGTGAGCGCGACGAGCCCGGCCTTGGCGGCGCCGTACGCGGCGTAGCCCTCGGAGCCGATGAGCCCGAGCACGGACCCGGTGTTGATGATGCTGCCGCCGTCGCCTTCGCTCAGGTGGGGCATGGCGGCGCGGCAAGCCCAGAAGATCGCGCTCAGGTTCGTCGCGATCGTGATGTCCCACTGCTCCTCGGTGCAGTCGACGAGCCGGCCCGACATCTGGATGGCCGCGTTGTTGTAGAGGATGTCGAGACCACCGAACGTGTCGACCGCAGCCGCCACCATGGCGTCGTTGTCGGCGCGGCGCGACACATCGGCGTGCACGGCGATCGCCTTGCTCCCCGCCTCCTCAACCAGGTCGACGGTCTCGCGAGCGCCGTCATCGTTCATGTCGGCAACGACGATCCGGGCGCCGTGTTCGGCGAAGAGCACCGAGGCCGCACGGCCCTGACCGGACGCCGCGCCCGTGATCAAAGCCACCTTGCCGTCGAGAAGCCTGATGTCTGGCACGCGCGGACGGTACGAGAACCCTGACACGGGCGTCAACAACCCTCCCGTAGGCTCCGGCCATGGCCGACGAGCTTCCCGACGCCGTGTTCCACCGCGACGGCGACCGCTTCGTCCCCACCGAGCTCGCGCGCGGGCCGTGGGACCCGAACGCCCAGCATGGTGGCGCGCCCGGAGCATTGCTCGCGCGGGTGGTGGAGCAACATGAAGTCGGCCCGCCGGCGCGGGTCGTTCGCATGACGATCGAGCTGTTGCGGCCGGTGCCGATGCAACCGATCGAGCTGCGCGCCCGCACCGTGCGTCCGGGGAAGAAGGCGCAGCTCGTGGAGGCGTCGGTATTCGCTGGTGAGACGGAGGTGGTACGCGCCACCGCGCTGCGCATCCGCCTCGCCGATATCGAGTTTGCCGACGCGCCCGATGATCAGCTCACGCCGGGGCCGGGCCCCTTACGCGAACGGTTCGAGAACCTCGGCGTCTTGAACTTCGGGTTCGCGATGGACGTCAGCGTGGCCCGCGGCGAGATCGGCGTCCCGGGACCGGCCGCGGCGTGGTTCCGGCTCGCAGTGCCCGTCGTCGCGCGCGAAGAGACGACCCCTCTCATGCGGGTGGCGGCCGCGGCCGACTTCGGCAACGGCATCAGCGGCGCCGTCAGCTGGGACGAGTACGTGTTCATCAACCCCGACCTGACCATCTATCTGCACCGGCTGCCCACGACGGAGTGGATCGGGCTCGACGCCCGCACGTGGCCGACACACGAAGGCGTCGGTATCGCCGACACCGGGCTCTACGACGAGCGCGGCCGCATCGGCCGGTCGGTGCAGGCGCTGCTGCTCGATCGCCGCTGAGCTTGCGCACAGGAATTCCGGATATTTAGTATCCGGAATATGCGCCTGTCGGAAGGCGTCGAGTGGGGGCTCCACTGCTGCGTCCTACTGGCGGTGCTTCCGCCTGACGCCGCCCTCCCGACCGGGCGGCTGGCCGAGTTCCACGGCGTGCCCGATGCCTACCTGGCCAAGCATCTCCAGGCCATGTCGCGCGCAGGGATCCTCGAGGCGGGGACGGGCCCGCGTGGCGGCTACCGGCTGGCGCGGCCGCCCGCAGACATCTCGGTGCTCGACGTGGTCGAGGCCCTCGACGGCGAGGACCCTGCGTTCCGGTGCCTCGAGATCCGTCGCCGCGGGCCGGTGGCAGTGCCGGCGCGTGAGTACCGGACCATGTGCGGCATCCACCGGGTGATGGTCGAGGCGGACAGCGTGTGGCGCGCACGGCTCGCGCGCACGTCCATTGCCGACCTGGCCGCGGGCATGGCGCGCGACGCGCGCCCGAAGGCAATCGAGAAGTTCCGGACCTGGTTCCAGGAGGTGACGTCATGAAGGTGTTCCTGACCGGTGCGACCGGAGCGATCGGACCTGCAACGGTTCGCGGGCTCCTCGCTCAAGGTCATCATGTGCGCGCCGTCGCGCGCAGCGACGACAAGGCCGCGCAGCTGCGCGAGCTCGGCGCCGAGCCCGTCGCCGTCGATTTGTTCGACGGCGACGCGGTGAAGGCGGCGGTCGACGGCCGTGAGGGCGTGTTGCACCTCGCCACGAACGTCCCGCCGCTACGACGCATAGCGAGCAAGAAGGGTTGGGCCACGCACAATGCGCTGCGCACGACCGCCAATGAGCTCCTCATCGACGCCGCGCTCACCACCGGCGCCAGGCGGTTCGTGAAGGAGTCGGTCACGTTCAGCTACCCCGACTCCGGCGATGCCTGGATCGACGAAACCACGCCGCCCGACGAGTCGATCGCGATGCTCCAGCCGACGCTCGAGGGCGAGCGCATGGTCGAGCGCTTCACCGCCGGCGGCGGCACGGGTGTCGTCCTGCGGTTCGGGTCGTTCTACGGCCCGACGGCTCGCATGGTCGACGAAGCTGTGCGGCTTGCCCGGTGGCGAATGTCGATGCTCGCCGGGAAGCCACAGGGGTACCTGTCGTCGATCCACACCGACGATATCGCCGGCGCTGCCGTTGCCGCGCTCGACGCGCCCTCCGGCATCTACAACATCGTCGAAGACGCGCCGGCCACGCGCCGCGAGTACCTCGACGAGTTCTCCGCCGCGTTCGGGTTGCCGAAGCTGCGGCCGATGCCGACGTGGCTCGTGCGGTTGGCGGGCGGGTCCGGGGCCGAGGCAGTCATCCGGTCGCAGCGGGTCAGCAATCGCAAGTTCCGCGAAGCCACGGGGTGGTCGCCGCGCTATCCGAGCGTGCGTGAGGGCTGGCCGGCGGTGGCCCGGGGACGGGAGGCGACCACCAATGCGTGACCGGATCGTGCGCGTCGTGCTCGCGGTGTGGGCGGTCGTGAGCGTCGAGCTCGGGATCTGGGCGACGTTCTCACCCCGCTCGTTCTACGACGAGTTCCCGGGCTTCGGTCGACACTGGGTCCGTGTCGACGGCCCGTACAACGAGCACCTCGTACGTGACTTCGGCGGGCTCAATCTCGCGTTGGCCGTCGTGACGATCGCCGCGCTCGTCACGTTCGGCCGGCCGCTCGTGATCGCGGTGGCGATCGCCTGGCTGGCGTGGGGGATCCCGCACCTCGTGTACCACCTGCGCCATCTCGACGTGTACGAGACGAGCGACAAGGTGCTGAACGTGGTCTTGCTCGCGTCCCTGCCCGTCTTGGCCTTGGTGGTGCTGGTGCTGACGCTACAGAGACCATCGCGCGCTTAGCGCCGCCCGGCGTTGGGGCGCTTGCCGTGATTCGCCTTGTTGCGGCGGGACCGGATCTTGCGCTTTTTCGTCTTCTTTGACATGCGAATGGCCACGGTAGCCGAGCACCCGCGACACGCCGGTACCCTGACGGCAAATGGAGCACTTGGGTCTCGTCGGTCTGCCCGACTCGGGGCACGCGCAGCTGTTCAGCGCCCTGACCGGGCTCGACGCGCCGGCCGGTTTCGAGGCGACGAGGGGCGTCGCGCCGCTGCCGGACGATCGCGTCGATCGACTGGCCGAGATGTCGCGCTCCGACAAGCGCGTGTACGCGACGGTCGAGATCGACTTCATTCCCGGGCTCGCGCCGGGCGGGAAGGCCGGCGAGGGTCTGGGGAGCCGCCTCCTCGGCTCGGTGCGCGACTGCGACGCCGTGCTCTCGGTCGTGCGCGCCGGCGACGGGGCCGATCCGGCAGAGGCGCTCGGCGCCCTCGAGCTCGAGCTGGTGCTCGCCGACCTCGCATCGGTCGAGCAGCGTCTCGAGAAGCAGCGCAGAGCGCTGAAAGGCGACTCGGCGTTGGCGGAGGAAGTTGCCGCGCTCGAGCATGCGCAGGCGACGCTGGGCGACGGCACCCCCATCTACCGCTCCGATCTGACCGCCGAGGAACGGGCGCTGCTCGGCCCTGTCTTCTTGCTCACGAACAAGCCCCTGCTCGTGGTGGTGAACGTGTCCGTCGACGAGCTCGAGCGTGCCGACGAGACGGCGGCGCACTTCGGCCCGGACGCGCTGGCCGTCTGCGTGGAGATCGAGGGCGACCCCGACGTCGTGCGCGCCGCGCCCGACGAGCGGGCCAAGCTGCTCGCCGACCTCGGCGTGGCCGAGAGCGTGCTGCCCCGGCTGGCTCGGAGCGCCTACCACCTGCTGGACCGGCGAACGTTTTTCACCACCAAGGGCAAGGAGACCCACGCCTGGTCTTTCCGCGCCGGAGCCAAGGCGCGCGAGTGCGCGGGTCTGGTGCACTCCGACATGGAGCGCGGTTTCATCCGCGCCGAGGTGATCGACTGGCGCGACCTGCTCGCGATCGGGTCGTGGGCCAAGGCCAAGGAGCTCGGCAAGGTTCGCATCGAGGGCAAGGACTACGAGGTGCTCGACGGCGACGTGCTCGAAATCCGCTTCAACGTCTGACGAGGTACCGGGATGGCGTGGCTCGTGCGCGAAGGAGACGTGCTGGCAACAGCCGAAATCGCAGAGTCGAGACGGGCCCGGCGGCGCGGCCTCATCGGTCGGAAGGACTTCGAGGGCGCGCTCGTGCTGCGCTCGTGCCGGCACGTCCACACGTTCTTCATGCGCTTCCCGATCGACGTCGCGTTCTGCGATCGCGACGGCACGGTATTGCGTACGACGTGCTTGCGGCCGTGGCGCATCTCTCCGCTGGTTGCCAACGCTGCGTTCGCGATCGAGGCCGAGTCCGGCGCGTTCGAGCGCTGGGGCCTCCGCGTCGGCGACCAGGTGGAAGTGAAGGAGTGACAGACGCTGGTCCCGCCGGCGCGCTGGTGCTCGTCGGCACGCCGATCGGCAACCTCGACGACCTGTCACCGCGGGCGATCGAAGCGCTGCGCTCGGCCAAGGTCATCGCCGCCGAGGACACGCGCCGGACCCGGGCGTTGCTCAGTCACGCCGGCATCCCAGCGGGACGGCGGTTGCGCTCGGTGCACGCCGACAGCAAGACCGAAGTGGCCAAGCGCGTCGTCGACGAGATCCGCGACGGCGCCCGCGTCGCGGTCGTCACGGACGCCGGCATGCCCGGCATCTCGGATCCGGGCGGCGCGCTCGTTCGCGCCTGCCTCGACGCCGGGCTCGCTGTCGAAGCCGTACCCGGCCCGAGCGCCGCGCTCACCGCGCTCGTCCTCTCCGGCCTGCCGACGGACCGCTTCGTGTTCGAGGGCTTCCTGCCCCGCAAGGGCCGGGCCCGCGCGGAGCGACTGACCGCCGTCGCCGACGAGCCGCGCACCACCGTCGTCTTCGAGGCGCCGACGCGCTTGCACGCCACGCTCGTCGACCTCGCCGACGCGTGCGGCGCCGACCGGGCCGTCGCCGTCGCCCGCGAGCTCACCAAGGCGTTCGAGGACGTGTGGCGGGGGACGCTCGCCGACGCCGTGACGCACACAAAGCGCACGGAGCCTCGAGGCGAGCACGTGATCGTCATCGGCCCCGCGGCCGAGCGCGCTCCGGCCGGCGACACCGAGGTCGAGGACGCGATTCGGGCCGCACTGGCGGATGGCCGGTCCGCCCGCGACGCTGCCACCGAGGTGGCCGCCGAGCTGGGCGTGCCCCGCCGGCGCGCGTACGCGGCGGCTACGCGCCTGCGCGCTTCTCGGCCGCGAGGCGGGTGACGCAGGGACGGCACACGACCTTCCCCGAGAACTCGATCAGCTCCGTGGCGTCGGCGCAGAACACACACCGGTCCTCGACCTTGGAGAGGAGGATCGCGTCTGAATCGACGGCGATCTCGATCATGTCGCCGGGCCGGATGCCGAACCGCCGCCGAACCTCGGCTGGGAGCACGATGCGGCCGAGCTGATCGACTTTGCGAGCGACGCCAGTGCGTTTGACCATACGTTTCGTTCCTATACCAACGATCGGCGGGAGAGCAGGTCGGTATCGTAGGCCCGATGCCGCGACCCTTCTATGTGACGACGCCGATCTACTACCCGAACGACGCGCCCCACATCGGGCACGCCTACACCACGGTCGCGGGCGACGTGCTGACCCGCTGGCGGAGGCTCTGGGGCGACGACGTCTACTTCCTCACCGGGGTCGACGAGCACGGGCTCAACATCGTCCGTGCCGCCGAGGCGCAGGGCCTGGCGCCCCAGGAGTTCGTCGACCAGACCAGCCCCACGTTCCGCGAGACCTGGAAGCTGCTCGACATCGCAAACGACGACTTCATCCGCACGACGGAGCCCCGCCACCAGCAGGCGGTGCAGCAGTTCATGCAAGCCGTCTACGACAACGGCTACATAGAGCTCGGCCTCTACGAGGGGCTCTACTGCTACCGGTGCGAGCTCTACTACACCGAGGACGAGCTCGTCGACGGGAAGTGCCCGATCCACGGGATCCCCGTCGAACAGGTTCGCGAGGAGAACTACTTCTTCAAGCTGTCCGAATTCCAGGACCGGCTGCTGGCGTATTACGCCGAGCACCCGGAGGCCGTGCAGCCCGAGGTCCGGCTGAACGAGGTCCTGGGGCTGATCCGCCAGGGGCTGCGCGACTTCTCCATGAGCCGAACGTCGATCTCGTGGGGGGTCCCGCTCCCGTGGGACCCCAAGCACGTCGGGTACGTGTGGTTCGACGCGTTGTTCAATTACTGCAGCGCGGTCGGCTACGGGTACGACCGCGACCGCTTCGATCACTACTGGCCCGCCGACTACCACCTGATCGGCAAGGACATCCTGCGCCAGCACGCTGTGTACTGGCCGGCGATGCTGATGGCGGCGGGCGAGGCGCCGCCGAAGTGCGTCTTCGCGCACGGCTGGCTGCTCGTCGGCGGCGAGAAGATGAGCAAGAGCAAGCTCAACCAGATCGCTCCGGCCGACCTTGTCGCCGAGTTCGGCGTCGACGGGTTCCGTTACCACTTCGTCGTCGACCAGCGGTTCGGGCCGGATGGGGACTTCAGCTACGAGGGCATGCTGGCCCGCTACAACAGCGATCTGGCCAACAACTTCGGCAACCTCGCCAACCGCGTGCTGAACATGGCGGTCAACTACGTGGGCGGTGTAGTCCCCGACGCGCGCGCGGACGGCCCGCTCGTGGACGCGGCCGCGACCGCGTTCGAGCGGCTGCAAGAAGCGATGGAGAAGCTTGACTTCTCCGGCGGCTTCGGCGCGGTGTGGGAGCTCATCCGCGCCGCCAACGCGTACATCGAAGACCGTCAACCGTGGGCGCTGCACAAAGCGGGCGATGCCACCGCCACGGCGGAGGTCTTGGGCGATTGCCTCGAAGTACTGCGGATTGTCGCGCTGTTGTCGTCGCCCGTGATTCCCAACGCGGCCGCCGAGCTCTGGCGTCGCCTCGGCCTGCCCGGGCGGCCGGAGGACGCGCGTCTGCCCGATGCCGCGCGGTGGGGCGGCCTGCCGTCCGGCTCGCACCTCGAGAAGGGCGCGCCACTCTTCCCGCGCCTCGAGCCGTCTTGATGCGTGCGTGGAGCAACATAGTGATGCTCCATGAACGCATCGTGGGTCGACAGCCACTGCCATCTGCAATCGCTCGCTGATCCCTACGCCGCGATCGAGCGGGCCCGCGCCGCAGGCGTCACGGAGATGGCGTGCGTCGGTACCGATCTCGAGACGTCGCGCCAAGCGGTTGAGCTGGCGACGCGCCGTCCGGAAGTGCGCGCCACGGTCGGGTTGCATCCGCACGACGCGTCCAGGTTGACCGGCGAGTGGGCGGAGCTCGAGCCGCTGGCCGAGGCCGACAACGTCGTCGCCATCGGTGAGACAGGCTTCGACTTCCACTACATGCACAGCCCCGCCGATGCCCAGGAGGCGGCCTTTCGCGCCCAGATCGGGCTCGCGAAGCGCGTCGACCGCGCGCTCGTCATCCATTCCCGCGACGCGTGGAACGACACGTTCCGCGTGCTCGTCGAGGAGGGCCCACCACAGCGCGTGATCTTCCACTGCTTCACCGGTGGTCCCGAGGAGGCGCGCCGTGCGCTGGACCTCGGCGCGTTCCTCTCCTTCAGCGGCATCGTCACGTTCCCGAACGCGGACGGCGTCCGTGCCGCCGCCGCGATCATTCCGATCGACCGGCTGCTGGTCGAGACCGACGCGCCCTATCTCGCCCCAGTGCCGCACCGGGGCGGCGAGAACGAGCCTGCGCTCGTCCCGCTGGTCGGAGCGGCCGTGGCGGCAGCGCGGGTCAGCACCGACTTCGAGATCGCTGAGCGGACCGCAGCGAACGCACGCCACGTCTTCGGCGATTCCCGGCAATCGGGAGATCGTGCCGACGATTGACCCGCCGCGAAGGGCTTCGCTACTTTGCGCCGCATTCAGCCCCGATCCTGGCGGAGGACGGGGCTGTGCGGTAGATGACCGGGAGGCGGACCCGATTTCCGAGCAGGTGTCCGGAAGACAGCGGCCGTCGCAGCATCGACACGAAACCGACAGCCGCGCCCGGCGCCGCGTGAACAGACCCGCTCGCGAATCTCCCGCCCGCTCCAAGCCCGCCGAGGCGGAGGCGTGGCTGCCGGTTCCGGACATCGACAGCTCCCCCGCGCTCGAGAAGCTGCTCGACGACAACCGGCTGGTGCGCTCCGGACAAACGGAGGCGATCACCAACACCGAGCCCACGCCGGTCGTCTCGTTCGAGCAGCGGTGGGCAGAGTTTCGCCAGCGCGTCCCGGCGCCGAGACGCCGAGCTCGTCCCCGCTGGCGCCGCCGCGTCGTCACACTCGGGCTCGCGCTCCTCGGCGCCGTCATCGCCGTCGTGGCAGTGCCGCGGCTTCTCCCGCAGTCGCCGGCGCTGACCATCCGAGTGGACGGCAAGGAGCGCATCAGCACCGAGACGGACGCCAAGACCGTGGGCGCGGCGTTGCGCGAACACCATGTGAAGCTGGGTCCGGACGACCGCGTGACACCAAGCCTTGCCGCGAAAGTCACCGATGGATCGACCGTCAACGTGTTCCGTTCGTTCCCGGTCGTCGTCGATCTCGACGGCGGCGTGCGTTCGTTCAACACGACGTGGCCGAAGCCCGAGCAGCTCGCGCGCCAGCTCGGCCTCGACCCGGCGAAGACCGCCATCGTCACGGGGCCCACCCGACTGACGGAGGGAGCGTCGGTCGTGCTGCGAACGATGCACGACGTCACGATCTCGGTCGACGGCACGCAGCAGACCGAACGCTCCCCGGCCCTCGACGTGGGTGAATTCCTGCTGCACAACGGCGTCGTGCTCGGCCCCGGGGACAAGATCGCGCCGCCCGCGGACACCCGCCTGGCTGACGGCATGACGGTCGCCGTCGCGCGATTCCTCAGTGACGCGACCCAGGCCGACGAGCCGCTCCCGCCGCCCACGATCCGGCGGGACGACCCCGGCTTACCGACGGGTCAGGAGAGGGAGATCCAGGCGGGTGTCCCGGGTGTGCAGCGGATCACATACCAGATCACGAAGCTGGGCGGCCAAGAGGTGGCGCGCGCAGCCGTCTCGAAGGTGCCGATCCAGCCGCCCACGCCAACCGTGGTCGCCGTCGGGACCGCGCCGCCGGACACGAATACCGGGTGAGGATCGCGGCAGTCGTCACCACTTAGGGCGTGCCGGCACTCGCCGTTGTACCGTCACCTGCAGATGCCCTTGCTGACGCCCGCCAGTGTGCGCGCGCTGATGGCCGAGCACAGGCTGCGGCCGTCACGGGCTCTCGGGCAGAACTTCCTTGCTGATCCCAACACCGCGCGCCGCATCGCGCGGCTGGCCAGAGTCGAAGCAGGTGACCGCGTCCTCGAGATCGGTCCCGGGCTCGGCTCGCTGACCCTCGCATTGCTCGAGCGCGAGGCGCACGTGCTCGCCCTCGAGCTCGATCGCAAGCTGCAGCCCGCGCTCGAGGAGGTTGTCGCGGGCGAGCGCGATGTGCGCATCGTGACGGGCGACGCGCTCGCGACCGACTTCGGCGCTTTGCTCGGTGACGGGCCGTGGCGTTGCGTGTCGAACCTCCCCTACAACGTGGCGACGCCGGTTGTCGTGCGGCTGCTCGAGGAGGCCTCGTCGATACAGTCCGCCCTCGTGATGGTGCAGCGTGAAGTGGCCGACCGGCTCGTGGCAGCCCCCGGTTCGGCGGCGTACGGGACGGTTTCGGTGAAGGTCGCGTACTACGCGCACGCGAAGATCGTGGGCATGGTGCCGCGAACGGTGTTCGTCCCCGCGCCGAAGGTCGACTCCGCGCTCGTCGAGCTGGTGCGGCGCGACGCCCCACCGGTGGAAGTGCCTTCCAGCGATCGCCTCTTCGAGCTCGTGCGCGCCGGCTTCGCGCATCGGCGCAAGATGCTGCGCCGGACGCTTCCCGCTGTGCTCGGCGAGCGCACATCGAGCGTCTTGCGCGACGCAGCCATCGACCCGCGCGCGCGGCCCGAGGCCCTGGGACTGGCCGAGTGGGCCGCGCTCGCGCGCGCCGAGGCGTCCGCGTGAGCACCACGCACCTGGGGCGCGTGCGCGCGACGGCCTTCGCAAAGCTCACGCTGTCGCTGCGCGTCCTCGGACGGCGCGACGACGGCTTCCACGAGCTTGAAGCGCTCACGGTGCCGATCGGTCAACCCCACGACACGCTGGAGGCGGTCGCGGTGCCGGATCCCCCCGGCGTCTCGCTCGATGTCGTCGGCGGCGACCAGAACGTGCCGACCGGCCGCGAGAACCTCGCCGTGCGCGGCGCCGAGGCGCTGTTGCTCCACGCCGGGCGCGCCGGGCACGGGGTCCAGCTCGCGTTGCGCAAGCGCATCCCACCGGCACGCGGGCTGGGCGGTGGGTCCGCCGACGCCGCCGCCGCCATGCTCGCCGTGCACCGTCTCCTCGAGGTCAACGCCTCGGAGCACGAGGTGCTGGCACTGGCGGCCGACCTCGGCTCCGACGTGCCCTTCTTCCTCGGGGGCGGGGCGGCTTGGATGCGAGGTCGCGGAGAGAAGATCGAGAGCGTGCCGCTGCGGCTCGGAATCCCGATGCTCGTGGCCATGCCGCCGTTCCCTCTCGCCACCAGCGACGTGTACCGGGCGTGGGACGAACTCGGCGCGCCGCGCGCGCAGCGCACGGTCGCCGCGCCGCCGCCCATCGACGGGCTCGCGCCCGTGCTGGCCAACGACCTCGAACCGGCGGCCGAGACGGTAGAGCCCCGCCTGCGTCCGTTCCGCGATCGGCTCCGGGATGCGGTCGGGCGCGAGCCGCTGATGGCAGGCAGCGGCTCGACCTACGTGGTGCTCGCCGACGGGCCGCGGGGCCTCCCCGAACGGGCGCAGGAGGTCGGTGCGGAGATCGGGGTTCCGGTCGCCGCCGCGGCCACCGTGTCGCGGGCCGTGCGCGTAGAGGTCTAGACGAAGACGCGTCCTGGGTCCCCGCGGCGCGCTAGCGCCCCTGCTGGCGACGCTGCCAGCGGGTCTTCTTCAGTAGCTTCTTGTGCTTCTTCTTGCGCATGCGCTTGCGGCGCTTTTTGATCAGAGAACCCATGACGGCGTGACAAGCTATCGGCGCAGGTCACGCACTGTCACATTGCATGGTCCGCAATCGCCGCGCACCGGCAGTATGGTCGAGTGGGTCGATCGGGGGTGGTGTAACGGCAGCACGGGGTCCTTTGGAGTCCCAGGTCGAGGTTCGAGACCTCGCCCCCGAGCCCGAAGGGCCTTCGAGCAAAGCCGGACACGGAGGCGAGTCGCCGGGGGGAAGTGCGCAGGTGGCGGAATGTGAGTGGATGAGCGCATGAGTCAGTACCGACCGCTGTCAGCAGTCGTGCTCGCCGCCGGCGAGGGGACGCGCATGCGGAGCGCCACGCCCAAGGTGCTTCATCCGCTGTGCGGTCGGCCGATGCTCCTCCACGTGATCGACGCCCTCGTCGCGCTTCCGCTCGAGCGCATCGTCGTGGTCGTCGGCCACGGCGCCGAGCGCGTCACGAAGACGCTCCAGGAGCAGCTGGCAACGGAGATGCCGGTCGAGTTCGTCGAGCAACGCGTTCAGCGAGGAACCGGCGACGCTGCCAGCGTCGCGCTGACCGCCGGCGTCTTCGACCTCGACGCCGAGGACGATCTACTGGTCGTGCCGGGGGACGCACCACTCCTGCGCGCCGAGACACTCGTGGCGTTGGCACGCGCCCACCGCGAGACTGACGCCGCCGCGACCGTCCTGACCGCCCTCCTCGACGACCCGGTTGGCTACGGACGGGTCGTGCGCGACGACAACGGCGACGTCGACCATGTCGTCGAGCAGTCCGACGCGACTCCGTACGAGCTCGAGATCCGCGAGATCAACACGTCGATCTACTGCTTCCGCCGCGGGTTGCTCGCGCCGGCGTTGCGGCGCCTGAGCCCCGAGAACGCGCAGGGCGAGTACTACCTCACCGACGCCGTCAGCGTGCTGAAGGAGACCGGGCACGCGGTCAGCGCTGTCGTCGCCGACGACCCGTACGAGACGGTCGGCGTCAACGATCGCGCCCAGCTCGCCGAGGTCGAAGCCGCGCTCCGGCGCCGGATCAACCAGCGCTGGATGCGCGAGGGCGTCTCGATGACCGACCCCGAGCGCACCTACGTCGACGCCACCGTCGAGCTCGAGCCCGATGTCCAGCTGCTGCCGGGGACGATCCTCGAGGGACGCACGGTCATCGCCGCCGGCTCGGTCATCGGCCCCGACACCCATCTGGTCGACACGATCGTCGGTGAGCGCGTGATCATGCGCCACACCGCGGCCAACGAAGCCGAGATCGGCGACGACGCCACCGTCGGGCCATTCGCCCATCTTCGGCCCGGGACGCGGCTCGGACCCGACGTGCACATCGGCAACTTCGTCGAGACGAAGAACGCCGACGTCGGCGCAGGCACGAAGGCGAATCATCTCGCCTACCTGGGTGACGTCGAAGTCGGGCCCGGCGCCAACATCGGCGCCGGGACGATCACCGCCAACTACGACGGCCGGGAGAAGCACCGCACGAGGATCGGCAAGGGCGCGCGCATCGGCTCGAACAATGTGCTCGTCGCGCCGGTCGAGGTGGGCGACGACGCCTACACCGCCGCCGGCGCCGTGGTCACGCGCAACGTTCCGCCGGGGGCGCTGGCCAAGGGTGTCCCGGCCGAAATCGAAGAAGGCTGGGTCGACAAGCGCGAAGCTGACAAGGAGTAGGCGCACAGGGCCGCGCGGGGACGGCGGCTTTGCCGACCGTCGCCGCAAAGCCGGAGCTTGTGACGGCGACAAGAGAGAGGGGGAGCGCGCCGATGGAGCTGATCACCAAGAAGCGGCTCATGCTCTTTGCCGGACGCGGCAACGAGCAGCTCAGCAAGGAGATCGCCGAGCACCTCAGGGTGCCGTTGGGCGAGGTGATCCTGTCGACGTTCGCCAACGGCGAGATCTACTGCCGCTACGGCGAGAGCATCCGCGGCGCCGACGTGTTCATCCTCCAGGCGCACTGCGACCCGATCAACGACCGGGTCTGGGAGCAGCTGCTCATGATCGACGCCGCCAAGCGCGCGTCGGCCAAGCGCATCACGGCCGTCTGCCCCTTCTACGGCTACGGCCGTCAGGATCGAAAGGCCGAGGGTCGGGAGCCGATCAGCGCCCGTCTGCTCGCCGACTGCATCACGGTCGCGGGCGCGGATCGGGTCGTGACCGTCGACCTGCACACCGGCCAGGCGCAGGGGTTCTTCGACATGCCGGTCGACCACCTCACCGGCGTTCCGATCCTCGCCAATTACCTCGCCGACAAGATCTCGGGCGAGGTCACCGTCGTGTCACCGGACGCGGGCGGCGGCAAGCTCACCCGTCGCTTCGCCAACTATCTGGGCGAGCACGACGACATCGATCCCGACCTCGCGTTCATCGACAAGCGCCGGCCCAAGGGCACCCACAACGTCGCCGAGGCAACCGAGGTCGTCGGTGTCGTGTCCGGGCGCACCTGCATCCTCATCGACGACATGATCGACACCGCCGGGACCGTGTGCAGCGCCGCCCGCCTGCTGATCGACCGGGGCGCGACCGAGGTCTACGTCCTCGCCACGCACGGGATCCTCTCGGGGCCGGCGGTCGAGCGGCTCGCCAACTCGCCGATCCGCGAGGTCGTGCTCACGAACACGCTGCCGATCCCGGGCGAGAAGCAGTTCGACAACCTCACGGTGCTGTCGATCGCGCCCATCGTTGCGAACGCGCTGGACGCCGTTTTCGAGGACACCTCGGTCAGCGAGATCTTCCGCGGCGACAACGTCTGACAGGCCCGCGCCCGTTTCGTCATCAGTGGGTGCGCGCGGCGGCGTGGGCGAGCGCGATGAACTCGTCCCGCATCGCCGTCGGCACCCCACCGGCCGGTGAGAGCGAGCACCATGCCGTCGCGGCGATGCCGTCACCATCCACGGGGCGGATCCTCGCCGTCATCGTGAAGCGGTCGGGAAAGACCTCGGTGACGCTCACGGACACGGTGACGTCGTCTCCCGCTGCCGCCTCGCCTTGTCGGATCGACGTCGCTCGGACTTCGACGGTTGATGCGTTCACGGTCTTACATCGCTCGAAGTATGCGCGGCGCGCCTGAGCGAACACCCGCTCGACGGTTGCCTTCGTCAGCACACCGTCCGCCTCGCGATCCGACGCGTCGACCGGCACTGAGAGCACCACGGGCCAGCGGCTCACCATTCCCGAAGACATCGAGCAATCTTCGTCGACCCGCGTGCGATCACGCCGCGAATTTGGTGACCGGACGTTAGGGTGCGGGACGCGCCGGTCACGAAGGAGGCGTCACATGGAGCCGACGAAGGTCTACCCGATCGTCGCCCTCTTGTCGCTCGTCACCGTCGAGTACGGCGGTTGGGCGTTGCTCAGCTTCATCAGCAGCCGACGGGGGCAGCTCGACGATTTCCAGACGCAGTTCTTCCGAGCCGGACACGCGCACGCGGGTGTGCTGCTGGTGCTATCGCTCGTCTACTTCCTGTACCTCGGCAGCAGAACCGACTTCGCTGAGAGCACACAGTGGATCGCTGGCGCCATCCTGCTGGCGGGTGTCATGGCCCAATCGGGTGGCTTCTTCCTGCACCTCGGCGTCGGCGAGGCCGGTCGCGGCTCGGTTGGCACGCGGCTGACGAGGTCGGGCGCGCTGCTGATCGCAGCCGCGCTGGTGATCCTCGTCGTCGGTATCGCCCGGGCGTAAGGCGTTGGTTCCGAAGCAGTGACGTGAACATCGGGGCTCATCTGCCGTTGATGGACTTCGGCGGTCATCCGTACACGCTCGAGCATCTGACCGGTTACACGACCGCGGCCGTCCGCCTGGGCTTCGACGCGCTGTCGGTCAACGACCACATGGTGTTCTCGGTTCCGTGGCTGGATGGGCCGACCGCGCTGGCCGCAGTGATCGATCGATCGGACGACCTGACCCTTGCGACCACGGTTTCCCTTCCCGTCGTGCGTGGACCGGTGCAGCTCGCGAAGACACTCGGCGCGATCGACCGGCTCAGCGGGGGACGACTGATCGTGACGGTCGGGCCGGGCTCGTCACACCGGGATTACGCCGCGGTCGGCATCGACTTTGAGGAGCGCTGGAGTCGACTCGACGAGGCGATCCAAGCGCTTCGGGCGCTGTGGCGAGGGGACGGAGAGCCGTTTACCGGCCGCTATTACTCGACTGAAGGTGTCGACCTCGAGCCTCGACCGGCCTCGAAGGGTGGCCCGCCCATCTGGGTCGGCAGCTGGGGATCGACCGCGGGGCTGCGCCGAGCGGCCCGACTTGGCGATGGATGGCTGGCATCGGCCTACAACACGACGCCGCCGATGTTCGCCGACGCGCGGTCGCAGCTTCGAGTGCAGTTGTCGAAGCACGGGAAGGATCCGGAGACCTTCCCGAACGGGCTCGCCACGATGTGGTTCCACATCACCGAGAATGCGAAGGAGGCAGACCGCGTTGTGCGCGAGCGCCTGGTGCCGACGATCAACCGGCCTGAGGAGGCCCTTCGCGAGCGTCTTCCGGTGGGCCCACCTGATCGCTGCGCCGAGCTGCTCTCCTCGTTCGAGCGCGCCGGCGTGCAACGCGTCTTCATCTGGCCGGTGACAGACGAGGTCGATCAGCTCGAGCGGTTCGCGAACACCGTTCGACCACTGATCGCTTGACGAGGGGGATGCCCACATGAGTCGCGATGAACGGCGAGCGTCAGCTCGTGTCCGGCGCGAGCCACCGCGGTTCCGCCGCGTGGAGGTGCGCCGCGTCGAGCAGGTCAGCCCCCGCCTGGTACGAATCACGGTGGCCGGCTCTGAGCTCGAGGGCCTCGCCGTCGAGCAGCCGGCGGCGAGCGTGCGGCTGCTGCTCCCGTCACCGGGCACGCGCGAGCTCGTCATGCCGACATGGACCGGCAACGAGTTCCTCTTGCCTGACGGGCAACGCCCCGCGATCCGGACCTTCACGCCGTGGCGTGTCGATGCCGACGCCCTCGAGCTGGATCTGGGAATCGTCGTCCATGGCACCGGAGCCGCGTCCGAATGGGCCGCGGGTGCCGAGCCCGGCGACGCCGGTGCGATCTCGGGCCCGGGTCGCGGCTACGCCGTCGACCACAACGCGCCCGCGTATCTGCTCGCCGGCGACGAGACGGCGATCCCGGCGATCACGCAGCTCCTCGAAGCCTTGCCTGCCGACACGCGCGTGCAGGTGCACATCGAAGTCGGCCATCCCGGCGCCCGGATCACGCTGCCGGCGCATCCGAACGCGACGGTCGAATGGTGCGACCTCCCATCCGGCGCCGCTTCCGGCGAGCTGCTGATCGAGGCGGTGAGCGGGGCGGATCTCGCTCCGGACTCGAAGGTGTGGGTCGCGGGCGAGGCGGCGGCCGTGTGGCGGGTCCGCAAGCACCTCTTCGACGAACGCGGGCTGCGCCGCAACCAGGCCGCGGTGCGCGGCTACTGGAAGCACGGCCGCAGCGGCGACACCGACGACGAAGACTGACCAGGCCTGACAGCGGTTCGTTCGATCGGGTCACGGCGGCCTTGTCTGTGTCCCCGGTCCACGGGCGCGTTCGGGTTTCCATTGCCCTTCGTGTTCGTCACGGTGGTGGAGGTGGCAGCGCAGCTCGAGGTTCGACAAAGCGGTGGTGCCGCCGTCGAGCCAGTGCTTGCGATGGTGGATCTCGCACCACGCCGGGGGACGGTCGCAGCCGGCGGCGACGCAGTGCCGGTCGCGGGCGACCACCGCCCGGCGCAGCGCGGCGGGGATGGTGCGGGTGCGCCGCCCGACGTCGAGTGGCTCGCTGGCGCGGTCGGTGATGATGCGGCTCACCCCGGCATCGCAGGCCAGCCGTCTTGCCGTCTCGCCGCTGATCACGCCGCCCCAGTCGAGGTCGGCCGCCTCCGCGCCTGCTCGCTTCTCGAGCGTCTCCAACTGCACGTGCACGTTGAGGTGTGGACGTTCGCCGCCACCGCGAGGCGCGTCGCTGCGGTCGAGGGCCTGGCGCGACACCTCCACGAGCGCGTCGGCGCGCCGCTGCGTGGGCGTGCGCATGTCGCCCGGAAGCGGTTTGCTGTAGGCGTCGATGGCGGTGCGGACCAAGGCGCCGTCGTCGCCGTACGCCTCACCGTCGAAGACCGTCATGCCCTCGAAGGTCTCGGAGATGTCGAAGCGGCGCCGCTCGTGCGATTCATTGGCGGCCACGATGAAGGCGCCTGGATCCACGGTGTGGTGCCAGTGCGCGATCACGGTCCCCAACCGGCGAGCATCGAGGTTGCGCGCCGCCTCTACGAGGATCGGCTCGCCTTGCGCCATCACCTCGGAATCGACATCCCGCGTTGCCGCGCTGATCTGGCGCACGTGCGCGTAGCCGATCTCGCCCGCCGCGAACGCCGCCTGCGTCTCGGGCAACTCACCGAGCCGGCGCGCCACGCTCACACGTTCCCGCGCCGCGCCCGGCGTCAGTCCGCAGTGCCGGCGCACCCAGCACTGTGTCGACAAGACCTCGTCGCCAACCCCGCGCCTATCGAAGACCGCCAGACGACGCAGCCACTCCGCTTCGAGGCGATCGATCGCACGGCGGATCTCGACCAGGTCATTCCCCAACACCGCCTGCGGCGTCGCGGCGAGATCCTCGAGCGCCAGCTCGTCGATCGCCGAACCCAACTCGGACACAGCACCTCCCAGACCAACTGCCGGGGAAGTGCCTCTTCGAACGTATGTTCGATTGTACAGGACGACCAGGAAATGTCAAGCGGGCTTTCTCGCTGGACATTCGGTGACATGGGTATGTCCCGCGACATGGGTAAAACCGAGACGCGGCTCCTACGATCGCCGCGTGCTGGGCGAAGACCGCCACGTCACGTTCGAGGCGTGCTTCAACTTTCGAGACCTCGGCGGATACGAGACGATCGAAGGACGGAAGTTCCGTCGGGGCGCCGTGTACCGGTCGGATGCCCTGCATCGCCTGACCGATGCCGACCTCGAGCTGGCGTTCGGATTGGGCCTTCGCACCGTGATCGACCTGCGCTCCGCTGCTGAGATCGACAAGCACGGCCGATTCCCTCACGCCGCCGTGGCGTTTCACCATCTGCCCTTCTTCGAAGAGGACGCGCCTCCCCTCAAGCCGTTGGAGCCTCACGATCCGGAACCCCCGCCCGGCGTCGACTACTTCGCGATCGCAACGAGCGCCCGCGGGTCGATCGCGGCGGCGTTTCGGGTGATCGCGGAGGCCGACTACGCGGTGGTGTTCCACTGCGCGGCCGGAAAGGACCGCACCGGAATTCTTGCGGCGCTTGTCCTGGCCAGCCTCGGTGTGCCGGACGAATCGATCGCTGCCGACTACCACCTCAGCGAGCGCGCTCTCGAGCCGTCAGTCGCGTGGGCCGAGGCGAATTCGCCTGAGATGGCAGCCGAGCTGACGGCGTTGCCGCCGTGGGCGTTGCGAGCACCGAAGCCGGTGATGCAGGCGTTCCTCGACCTCCTTCGAGACCGTCACGGCTCGATTGACGACTATCTCGCCGACGCAGGGGTCGCGCCGCCCGTCCTCGATGCGCTTCGCGGTCGGGTACTCACGACCTGAGGCGCCGGCGGCGAACCATCCGACTTGGCGCTGGTGCGGACGGGGGCCACAATGGAAGGTCCCCGGACGCCGGAGAAACCGTGGCCGACAACGCCGACAACGCCGACAACACGCTGATCGCCGAGGACCGAACGGTCGTCGGGAGCCGCCCGGCGGGGAGGCTCCGGCGCGCCGGCAAGGTCCCGGCGGTGATGTACGGCCTCGAGACTGACACGGTCAAGGTGGCCGTTCCGTCCCGCGAGCTGAACCACATTCTCGCCGGCGAGTCGGGCGCCAACACGCTGATCACCTTGAAGATGAACGGCGAGGAGCACCTGACCCTCGCCCGCCAGATCCAGCGCCACCCGACACGCGGCGACCTCCTGCACGTCGACTTCATTCGAGTCCGGCGTGATGTCGCCGTCGCCGCCGAAATCCCGGTGAATCTCGTCGGCGAGGCCGAGGGTGTCCGTGACGGCGGGATCCTCGAGCAGCTCGTGTTCACGCTCAGCATCGAGGCGAAGCCGGAGGACATCCCGCCCGGTGTCGACATGGACGTATCGGCCCTCACGATCGGCGACCAGCTGCGCATCGCCGACCTGCGGCTGCCGGCGGGCGTCGCGGTCCAACAGGAGCCCGACGAGCTCGTCGTGCAGATCGTCATGCCGCGCGTCGTCGAGGAGCCCGAGCCGGAAGAGGCGGAAGAGGGCGAAGAAGTCGAGGGCGAGGTCCCGGAGGGCGAGGAAGGCGAGGCTCCGGCTGCCGCCGGCGAGGGCGAGGGCGAGGCTGCCGGCGAGTCGTCCGACGCGTCCGAGAGCTGACCGTCGTTGCGTTTGCGGGCGCGCCGCGGCACCGCGGCCGACCTGCTGGTCGTCGGGCTCGGCAATCCCGGCGAGGAGTATCGGGGATCGCGCCACAACGTCGGCGCCGAAGTCGTCGAACTGCTGGCGAAGCGGCACGGCGGTCGCCTGCGCAAGCGCAAGGAACGCGCGCTCGTCGACGAGGTCACGATCGACGGCAAGCGCGTTGCCCTCGCGGTTCCGGTGACGTACGTGAACGACTCGGGGCTCGCGGTCGGCGCGCTCGTACGACGATTCGGTGTCATGCCCGAGCAGCTCGTGGTCGTCCATGACGAGCTCGACTTGCCCGTCGGCGAGCTCAAGGTGAAGTCGGGTGGCGGGCTCGCCGGCCACAACGGGCTGCGCTCGATCGTCGCCCATCTGCACAGCCAGGACTTCCAGCGGGTACGCATCGGTGTCGGCAAGCCGGTGTCGAAGGAGCGCGGCGCCGACCACGTTCTCGACCGTTTTGGCAGACGCGAGCGCGCCGACATCGACGTGACAATTGACCGAGCGGCCGACGCCGTCGAGGCCATGGCGCGCGATGGGGTCGACGCCGCGATGAACCGCTTCAACTGACGGACGCTATGACAGCCAAGAGACGTCGGCCGGCGCCAGGTCCGGCCGCATCGCCACAACACCGCACCGGCAGCCGCCGTTCTCGTCGACCTTCGTGTTGAGCTCGGTGAGGCGACCGACATCGGCTTGGTCGATTCCCGGCACCCCGTCGAGCGCGAACGCGACCAGTGGGCCATCGAGGCTGTGTACAAGGTCCTCACGACCGGCCGCGACGAGACCGTCGATGATCCTGCGCTGGAGCACGACCGCCTCCTGCTCCTCGTCACGCGCGAGCGGGGTCGAGCGGGCAATGACCTCGGCGCCGGGGCGCGCGCTCACGTACGCCAACGACCGGCCGTTCTCGGCCACCCACCACACTTCGTCCACGTCCTCGGGTTTGGCGCCGCGGCGGCTCCCGAACTGGTAATCGAGGCTCTCGTCGACCGAGACAGGGACACCGGCGCGGTCGAGCTCGTCGAAGACGCCGCGCTGGAGCGCGATGAGGGAGCGGGTGTCGAGGCGGAGGATCACCCCGCCCGCCGGAACGCGGCGCCGCTCGAGCTGGCTCGCGATCTCCTCGGTCGCCCGCTCGAACGGCGAGACGTCGGCCGGATGGTCGACGATCGACCACGCCAGCCCTCCCGACCCCAGCCCCACGACGACGAACGCGCCGACCACACCTGATACCGCCGCGTACCTCCATCGCGAGAGCCGGGCGGCGCCGGCCATCGCCCACACGACGGTGAGGACGAGCACGACCGCAACCGCAGACCGCCATTGGAACAGGTACGAGTACGGAACGCCGGTCACCCTCGCGAGCGTCACGATGCCGGTGAGCAGGAGCGCCCCTGCGAGCAGCACGAATCGCCGCTGCGCCGAGGCCGCCGGGCGACGAGTCACGTACAGACCAACGCTCAACAGCGCGAGCGGGAGGAGCAACAGAAACGGAGACCCCTCGGAGGCCGCACCGGTGAACGGGTTGTCGCCGTTGGTCCCACCGAGCCAGGACGGTGGCACGCGGAACGCGGCCGCCATTAACCGCAGGCCGCCCGTGAACCCCACGACCGGCTCGGTGTTCCCGCCGGTGAAGTAGTCGCGGAGCCGAGCGAGGTTCCCGTACGAGTTGGTGATCTGCTCGATGACGACCGGCAGCCAGAGCACGAACACGATCGCGAGCGAGATCCAGGCCGGCCGCCGCCAGCTCGACCATCCTGAGCCCAGTCTGTGCGCGCGCACGTCGAGCACGGCGAACGCGAGCACGATGGCAGCCGCGACCGCGACCAACGGGGCGTATCCGACGTGCGTCTGCACCAGGAAGGTCGCAATGAGGACGGCCCCGGGGAGCACGCGAACCTCTCCGGTAGCGAGCAACCAGGACTGGAACACGAAGAGGGTGAAGAACGGCAGCGCGATGTACGGGTTCCAGGGCTCGAGCATGATCCAGGAACCAGTGCTCACGTACACGAGGGTGACGCCCACCAACGCGACCGAGACCAGGGGCAGCCCGCCCCGCCGCCAGGCCAGCAGCGCGAGCCAGGTGATCGCGACGCCCTGGAGCACAGCGCCTCCGACCAGGGTTGCCCACGCGGCCTGTCCGAACACGCGCGACGGGATCGCCAGGATCCAGAAGAGCAGCGGTCCCGGATGGTTCCACCCGTAGCGGCTGAACGGCCCGACCAGAGGAAGGTCGGCCGACCAGACGTCGCGCACCCTGAGGTCGATCATCCCCATGTCTCCCACGGGCACGTAGCTCGACCCGCTCCGGGTGAACACCGTTGCGAGCACGGGCAGGAGGGCCAAGAGAGTGAGCCCGATGGGGAGCAGTGCTTTCCGATCGCGCAACCAGGCGACGCGACGCGCCTTGCGGCCAGTGGCGTCCACTTCTTGGGAACCGGGCGCGACTTCGGCTTGCGGAGAGACCGTCGTCACGCAGGGAGGTTAGGTCGGGGCGAGGCGACGCCCGGGTCGCACCGCTGAGCGAGATCAGCCCGAACGCTACGGTGTCCGCCCGATCGGTCGTTCAGCAAGGCCCGAGGAGCACATGATGGGCGTCGCCGGCGAGTTTCGCCAACGAGTCCCTGCTCCCGGCGAGAAGACCGTCGTCAGCGCCTCGCGAGAAGGCGTTGGGCGTGCCGTCGCCTCGCCGTTCCGCCGGACGTTGCACAGCGGCCGCGCGCATTGGGCCCTGCTGCTCGTGCTCGGGCTCTTCGGCGCGTCGGCCTTCATCGTGCCGACGCTGGCTCCAGTCGCCGTGAGTGACGACTTCCTGTACGCGCGTTCGGTGTACACGCTCCTCTCCGATGGCGAGCTCGTGATCCTGCCCGCCACCGCCGCGACCTTGGTGTTCCAAGTCGCGTGGGGCGCCATCTTCGCCGGCATCTTCGGCCAATCGTTCGGTGTTCTTCGGAGCTCCACGGTTGTGTTCACGTTGGGAAGCAGCCTCGCTGTCTACGGCCTGTGCAGGGAGCTCGGCGTCGACAAGCTCCGAAGCGCCATAGGCGCGGCGATCTTCCTCTTCAATCCTCTTGGCTACCTCTTCTCGTTCACCTTCATGACGGATAGCTACTTCGTCGGGCTGGTGACCATTTCCGCTTTCTTCTACGCCCGCGGCTTGGCAAAAGACCAGATTCGGGACAGTTGGATCGTGGCTGGATCACTAGCGGCGGCGCTGGCCTTCCTCGTCCGTCACCAAGGGCTTCTCGTGCCGGTCGCCGTACTCACCTACCTCGGCGCCAGCGGTCGGCTGCGGCTTGATCGGTCTTCGCTTCGCCTGCTCGCACGCGTGCTTCTCGTGCCGGCGGTCGCCGCGGCCGGCTACCTCCTGTGGTTCCGCTTCATCCACGGCGTGCCCGACAACTCGGCGCAGACCGAGTACTTGAACGCGTGGTCTGATGCCGGGTTCCTTGATATCGCGAGGCTCACACGGACCATTTTCGTGTTCGACATGATCTTCATGGGCCTGTTCGTACTGCCGTTAGGCCTCGGCGCCCTTCCCAGGCTGCCGGCGCTGATCCGCGCTACCCGGAAGTCTGCCTGGGTCGCCTTTGACGCCTGCGTGGTGGCCGTCGGGACGGCCGCGATCACCTTCGACGCCACGTTCGAACGGCTCCGAATTCCCTTCGTCCCCGGGTCGCTGACCGAGGTCGGCTTGGGTCCATCAGGAGACCTTCGGGGCGGCCGTGTGCCGCTCGTGGGTACTC
>JBKOWY010000009.1:0-47137 GCA_046724655.1 Actinomycetota bacterium | reverse complement strand
GCCGGTCGCGCAACCGAGGGGCGCGCGGCGGCGCCGGCGGCGCCGGCGGCGCCGCGATACCGGTACCGCCGGCGCCGCGACCCGGCGGCCGCGGCTCCACCTCCAAGCGGCGGGCGCGACGCGAGAGCCCGAGCCCGAGCGCGACGAGCGCGAAGGCGAGGACGAAGATCCCGATGAGGAGCAGGGCCGCGGTCGTCGACGACACCTAGCTGCCCCCGGCGGCGCGTTCGTCGTCGGCTGGGGGCGGCGGGTCGCCCCGGCGGTACGTGATGGTCTCCCGCGGAGTCTCGATGCCGGCGGCGTCGAACGCCTTCTTGAGGCGCGCCCGCAGCTCGCGGGCGACGCGCCACTGCTCCAGCGGCAGCGTCTGGGCGACGAGACGGATCTTCACGCTCGACGGGGTGAGCTCCTCGACGCCCCACACCTCGGGCTCGGCGAGGATGGCCTCTTTCCACGCGTCGTTGTGCCACATGGCATCGGCGGTCTCCTTGATCACCGTCATCGCCTTCGAGACGTCGGTGTCGTAGTCGACCGGGATGTCGAGCACGGCGCGCGACCACTGCTGTGACTTGTTCCCGACCCGTTTGATCTCGCCGTTGGGGACGTGCCATACGACGCCCTCGACGTCGCGGATGCGCGTCGTGCGCAGGCTCACCCCCTCGACGGTCCCACTCACACCGTCCTTGCTCCCGACCGCGCCGCCGACATCGATGACGTCACCGACGCCGTACTGGTCTTCGGCCAGCATGAAGAAGCCTGAGAGGAAATCGCGCACGAGGCTCTGGGCGCCGAAACCAAGCGCCACCCCCAGTACGCCTGCGCCCGCGATCAATGGAGCGAGGTTGATGTCGAACTCACCGAGGGCGACGAGCACCGCGATCGTCCAGATGATCCCGGTGAAGATGCTGCCGAGCACGTCGGCCATTGTCTTGGCCCGCTGGGCGCGGCGGGCGGTCGGGCCCCCGCCGGTGTCGATGAACCCGAACGGTGTCTTTCGCGGCTCCTTGCGCTTGTGACGCTTGTTCCCGATGGGCGCGACCGCGCGTCTGATGAGCCGGCGCACGATCCACGCGACGGCCCACCCGACCAGCAGGATGATGAGGATTCGGAGCGGCGTCGCGAACCAGTCGGCGATCTCGGCGGCACGCTTGTTGTCGCTGAGGTTGAAGACCGTCGAGCAGAGCCACGAACGCTCACCTGGGGGTCCGCACGCATCGGTCTCGGGGTTGACCTGCATGGGCATGGACGCGGCAGCAGGCAGGAATGCGAGTGGTGACATGACCGTCGCGAACCTACCCGGCGCCGCCCCGAGCGCCGAAGGGCTCAGGCCGGCGCGGGCTCGGCGGTGCGGATGGCTTCGTCGACCCGCTGGCTCACGACCTTGCTTGATCCGCCCGGTGGCATCGACACGCCGTAGAGGATGTCGCCCGCCTCCATCGTCCGCTTCTGGTGCGTGACGATGACGAGCTGCGCCTCGTCACGGAACTCGTGCACGAGGTCGAGGAAGCGGTGCAGGTTCACGTCGTCGAGCGCGGCCTCGACCTCGTCGAGCAGGTAGAACGGCGACGGCCGGGCCCGGAACACCGCGAACAAGAACGCAAGAGCGGTGAGAGACCGCTCCCCACCGGACAGCAGCGACAAGCGGCGCACATTCTTGCCCGACGGGCGGGCTTCGATCTCGATGCCGGTGTTCAGCAGGTCGTCCGGGTCGGTGAGCTGCAAGCGTCCGGCACCCCCGGGGAACAGGGTCGCGAACAGCGCGCTGAAGTGCCCGGCGACGTCCTCGAACGCCGTCCGGAAGACCGTGACGATCTCGCGGTCGACGGCGCGGATCACGCGCATGAGCTCGCGCCGGCTCTCCTTCACGTCGTCGAGCTGTTGCTGGAGGAACGTGTGCCGCTCGGCGAGGGCGTCATGCTCCTGGAGCGCGAGGGGATTGATCGGCCCGAGCAGGCGCAACTCCCGTTCGAGCTCGCGCGCCCGCCCCGCGAGCGTCGTGCTTTCGGGCACCTCGGGCTGCGGCGCGTCGAGCGCGACGGCTGGTTCACAATCGAAGTCGGCCCGCAGCTTCTCGATGGCGTTCTCGAGACGCATGCGCGTCTCCGCTTCATCGATCTCGGCGCGATTGAGCTTCTCGCGCGTCTCGACGAGCTCCTGCTCGTGGCCGACGCGCTCGGCCCGGAGCGCATCGAGGCGCTCGCCGGAGGTGCGCACGGCTTCGGATTGAAGGCGGCGCCGCTCGCTCAGGCGCTCGTGCAGTGCGTCGATCTCCACGAGCCCGGCGCCCAAGCGCCGTTCGACCTCGTGGTACGCGCGGTCGCGCCCCGACAGCGCGGCGCGCCTTCGCTCCGCCTCGGCCTGGGCATCGGCGTCGCGGGTCGACAAGCGCGCCTCCACACCCTCGAGCCGGCGGGCGAGCACCGTGCGCCGCTCCTCGAGGGCGGCCGCCCGGACCTCGAGGTCACGACGCATGCCCGCGACTTCGGCGGCGCGGTGGCCGAGACGTCCGGTGGCGGCGTCGCGCTGCGCCCGGGCGTCGACATGGCGCGAGCGGGCTGCGGCGAGATTCGCCTCAGCCTCGGCTCGGGTCGCTTCGGCGTTCGCGCGCGCGACCTCGGCGGCAGCGGCATCAGTTGCGGCGTCGTCGAGTGCGGCCTGGGTCACCGCCGGTCGGCTGTCGCCGCCGACGCGCCATGGTCCGGGACCACCAAGCCGGTCGCCCTCACGCGTGACGACGACGTAGTCGGGGTGAGCGAGCGCGACGTCGAGGGCGGTTCGCCAGCCGCCGTCGACGAGCACGACGCCCGTGAGCAACTTTTCCACGACGGCACCGACGCCGGGCCGGCGGGCGTGCACGCACTCGACGAGTGGACGCGCGCCGGCCGGGACCGGGAGCGCGCTCTCGGCGCGGGAGCCCTGCTCGGCGACGAGCAGGAGCGCGTTCGTGTCACCAATCGGAGCTTCGCCCTTCACGCGCTCGAGCGCGCGGCGGGCGGTATCGCCGCCCTCCAGCACGATCGCCTGGAGCGCGTCGCCCAGCCCGACCGCCACCGCGGCCTCGGTACCGGGCTCGAGGTCGAGGTGATCCGCCAGTGGTCCCGCGACGCCTTCGAGGTCGGCGAGCGTCTCGATGCCGGCTGCCGCGCGCGCTTCTCCCAACGCGAGCCCGAGGGCGTCGGCGCGGGCGCGCCGGCGCGCCGCCTCGGCCTCGGCTTGCCGCCAATGCTCATCCGCTTCCGCCAGCTGCGCTTCGGCCGCCGCGACACCGGCGGCGACCATGTCGCGGTCGTCGCGCTCGTGGGCCTCGAGCTCGGCGTCCAACTCCTGCTCGGCCTGCTCGACCTCGGTGAGCTGCGGCTCCAGCGCCGACGCGTCGTCGTCGACCTCGGCGAGCTCGCGGCGGAGCGCGTCGGCGTCGGCGACGAGCGTCTCGACCACACCCTCGTCGGCGGCCGCGGCGAGCTCGCGTTCCAGCCCGCGCACCTTCTCGGTCAGCAGCGCCTGCAAGCCCCGCGCCCGCTCGCGCAGCTTCTCGGCGCGGACCAGCGCCTCGGCGACGTCCTCGTGGCCGAGCGAGGTCAGGGTGTGCTCGATGTCGAGGACGCCGGTGTCGAGCTCGCGCAGCCGCGCCGTGAGGGTCCGCTCCTTGTCGGCGAGCTCGGTATGGGCGTCGCGCAGCCGCTCGAGCCGGGTCTGGCGGCCGGCGATCTCGTGGCCGGCGAGGTAGAGGCGGATCGCCCGCAGCTCGGCCTCGACGCCGCCGTACCGGCGGGCGGCATCGGCCTGCTTCTGGAGCGGCCGGAGCTGTCGGTTCACCTCGCGGACGAGGTCGTTGAGGCGCAGCAGGTTGCCCTCGGTGGCTTCGAGACGCCGCTCGGCTCGCTCTCGGCGCTTCCGGAACTTGAGCACCCCGGCCGCTTCCTCGATGACCGCGCGGCGGTCTTCGGGCCGGGCCGTGAGCACCTCGTCGAGCTGGCCCTGCCCGACGATGACGTGCTGCTGGCGCCCGATGCCGGTGTCGGACAGCAGCTCCTGGATGTCGAGCAGGCGGCACGGCGCGCCGTTGATCTGGTACTCGGAGTCGCCGTCCCGGAACAGGGTGCGCGTGAGCCTCACCTCGGTGAAGTCGATCGGCAGGAGCCGGGCGGTGTTGTCGATGGTGAGCGACACCTCCGACCGCCCGAGGGCCGAGCGCTCGGGGGTGCCGGCGAAGATCACGTCGTCCATGCGCCCGCCGCGCAGCGTGCGGGGGCCCTGGGCGCCCAGCACCCACGCCACCGCGTCGACCAGATTCGACTTCCCCGAGCCGTTCGGGCCGACCACCACGGTCACCCCGGGCTCGAACTCGAGCACCGTCTTGTCGGCGAACGACTTGAAGCCCCGGAGGGTCAGCGACTTGAGGAACACCCCGGTTCGGTCTCCTTCTCTTTACCGGCGTCCTCACCGGCAGAGCGGATCGTACCCATGAGGATCGCGTCGTTCGGGGACGCTTCAGCGAAACTTCGCCCTAGCGCACGCGGAAGCCACGCTCACCGACCGGGACCTCGTCGACGACCTCGACGCGCTCGACGCGGGCTCGACGAGGACCCTGGTGGCACCACCCGACGGCCTGGTCGACCGCCTGGCGCGGCCCTTCGAGGACGACCTCGACCCGGCCGTCGGCCAGGTTGCGGACCCAGCCGTCGACGCCGGCGCGCTGCGCTTCGTCGCGGCACGACTCGCGGAACCACACGCCCTGGACGGCCCCCGAGACGTACACACGCCGGCGGACGCGGTCGCCACTCGTCGCCCCGGCCCCGGCAGTCAGACCTGGCACGCCTCGCAGAAGAACGTGGAGCGGCCGCCGATACGCTGACGGACGATCGGCTTGCGGCACCGGCGGCAGGCCTCGCCCTCACGGGCGTAGACCTTGTGGTGAAGCTGGTACTCGCCGGGCTTGCCGAACAGGTCCACGTACTGCTCGTCGGCGAGCGAGGAGCCGCGGTACTTCACGGCGTCCTGGATCGTCTCGACCATGGACCGGTACAGCCGGCGGATCTCCTCGGCTGACAGCGAGTCACTCATCCGGTCCCAGCGCAGCCCGGCGCCGAAGAGGATCTCGTCGCTGTAAATGTTGCCGATGCCGGCGAGGAACTTCTGGTCCATGAGAAGCGCCTTGAGCTTCATGTGCTTCGAAGCGACGAGGCGTCCGAACTGGTCCCAGGACATCGGCTCCTCGAGCGGATCGATGCCGAGGTGTGCCAGCTCCGACACCTCCTTCTCGACGCCTTCGAGCTCGGTGACGAACATCTCGCCGAACGTGCGGGGATCGACGAAACGCAGCTGACCTCCCTGCGTGAAGGTGATGACCACGTGCGTGTGCTTCGACATCGCCTCGCGGGTCCCCTTCGCTCGGATGAGCTGTCCCGACATCCCGAGATGGATGACGAGCACCTCACCGCCGTCGAGCTTGGCGAGGATGTACTTGCCCCGTCGCACGACGCCCGTGATGCGCTTCCCCACGAGCCGGTTCGCGAATTGCTTGCGGTTGTGATGACGGCGAATGGTGCGCATGCCGTCCGCCTCGACCGCCTTGATGCGCTTCCCCACGATCTCGCGTTCGAGATCGCGCCGCACCACCTCGACCTCAGGCAACTCCGGCATCGTTCTCCTCCGATGGGGACTCCTCCGTCCCCGTGGCGATCGCGTCCTGCCCGTCGCCGCCAGCGGCGATCTCGCGTTCGCGAAGGCTGCGCCACGCGACGCGTGCCGCCGCCTGCTCCGCTTGCTTCTTCGACCGGCCTTCCCCGGTTCCCCACGTCTCGCCGCGCAGCAAAACCGTCGCGTAGAAGCGCTTCGAGTGGTCCGGCCCTTCGTGTCGCACCTGGTAGCGCGGGAGCTGTTCGAAGGTCTGCGTGGCGAGCTCCTGGAGGCGCGTCTTGTAGTCGTGCCCGCCGGGACCCGACGCGCCTTCGCTGATGCGCGGCTCGAGGAGCCGCAGCACGAGCTTGCGCGCCGATCCCCAGGCGCCGTCGAGGTAGACGGCCGCGATCACCGCCTCCATCGCGTCGGCGAGGATCGACGGCTTGTCGCGTCCGCCGGACGCGTCCTCACCCTTGCCGAGGAGCAAGGCGTCGCCGAGCCCGACTTCGCGAGCGATGTCGGCGAGCACCTCACTGTTGACGACCGACGCGCGAAGCTTTGCAAGCTCACCTTCGGGCATGTGGGGGTACTCGTCAAACATGTAGTCGGTCACGACGAGTCCGAGCACGGCGTCACCGAGGAACTCGAGACGCTCGTTCGACAGCGTGTCGGGATGCTCGGCGCAGTACGAGCGGTGGGCGAGTGAGCGTTCGAGCAAGCCGGCGTCGCGGAACTTGTACCTGAGCGCCTGCTCGAGATGGCGCGACTGCGTGTTCTTCTTCTTCCTCTCCTTGCGGCGGCGTCCGGCCCGCACGTCTAATCCTCGAGCCGCGCGACGACATAGTCGACGGCCTCTTGCACGGTGTGCAGGTCGCCGAGGTCCTCGTCGTCGATGCTGAACCCGACCGTGCGCTCGCCGAGCTCCTCTTCGAGCGCCTCGACCAACTCGATGAGGGCGAGCGAGTCGGCGCCGAGGTCTTCGGTGAAGTTGGAGCCGAGGGTGATGCGGTCCTCTTCGATCTCGAGGATCTCGGCCAGACGCTCGCGCAGGATGCGGAACACCTCGTCGGGGCCGATGGGCCCGCGGGCGACGTGGGTCTCAGCCGGCATTGACGGCCTCCTTGAGACGCCCGACGACGCCGGCGGCGATGCACTCGTCCGCGACCTTGACGGCGTTGACGATGGCCCGGGCGGACGACGAGCCGTGCGAGATCACGCATACACCGTCGACGCCGAGCAGCACCGCACCGCCCGTCTCGTCGGGGTCGAGCACGGACGCGGCGTCCAGGAGCAGTGGTGTGACGACCTTGCCCGCTTCCTTCGCCTCGGGGGTGGAGTCGAGCACGCCGAACACGAGATTGACGGCCGCGCGCAAGGCGCCCTCGATCGCCTTGAGCACGACGTTGCCCGTGAACCCGTCGGTCACCATGACGTCGACCGTGTCGTGCATGACATCGCGGCCCTCGACGTTGCCGCGAAAGCCGGGCAGGCCTTCCAGCAGTGCGAACGTCTGCTTACGCAGCTCGTCGCCCTTGCCGGGCTCCTCCCCGTTCGACAGGAGGCCCACGCTCGGCTCGTCGACGCCCAGCCTCGTGCGTGCGTACTCGCGTCCCATGCGAGCGAAATGCGCGAGCCACTCTGGAGTGCAGTCGACTGTCGATCCGCCGTCGATCAGCAGCTGCGGATGGCGCCCACCGGGCACCGGGATCGGAACGGCGATGGCGGGACGGGCGATGCCGCGCACACGCCCCATGCGAAGCAGCGCCGCCGCCATCGTCGCGCCGGTGTTGCCGGCGCCGACCATCGCCTGCGCGCGCCCGTCGCGCACTGCTTGCGCGCAGCGCACCAACGACGCGTCCTTCTTTCGCCGCGCCGCGGACGCGGGGTCCTCGTCCATGGTCACGACATCATCCGCGTGCTCGAACTCGACACCCGGCGCGCCAGCGTCCGGCAGCAGCGGCGCGACCGCGTCCTCGCGCCCGATGAGCAGGATGCCCACCCCCAGCTCGGCAGCAGCCTGCAGCGCGCCGTCGACGATCTCTCCCGGCGCATGGTCGCCGCCCATGGCGTCAACCGCGATCACGTGCGCTCGGTCGCCCACGCGTTACTCGACCTCGATGACCTGGCGGTCGCGATACCAGCCGCAGTTGTCACACACGACGTGCGGTCGCTTGACCGCGCCGCAGTTCGGGCAGGTCGACCTGGGCGGGGCCGTCAGCCGCCAATTCGCGGCGCGCCGGCTGCGGGTCTTGCCGCGAGGCGTCTTGCGCTTGGGAACAGCCATCAGTTGCCTTTCGGGTGCGGGCTCAGATCGAGCTCCGACAGCACCGACCATCGAGGGTCGGGCGTGGACGGCTCCTGTTCGGCGGCGCGCCCGCTCGAGCACGGTGGCCGGCCGGTGGTCACGCAGGTCGGAGCGAGGGGCAGCTCGAGCAAGACGGTGTCGCGTACGAGCTGCTCGAGGTCGATCTGGTGACCCTGCAGCGGGTACGTGTCGCCTTCGACGGGATCGGCCTCGAACAGCTCGCTCACGTCGAGCACCAGCTCCTCCTCGATCTCGGTGAGGCACACGCTGCACGCCGCCTGCCAGCGCCCGGCTACGGTGCCCCGCACGACGATCCCCTCGGGGACCCGCTCGAGCAGAAGGTCGAGCACGATCGGCTCGTCCTCGGGAACACGCGCCGCCGAGCCGGCGAGACCCTCGACCGGCACCTCGAGGTGCACGGTGCGGCGGCCCGCCGGCTGGGACAGCAGGTCGGCGACGTCGATGCGCAGCGCCGTGATGTCGGCGGTCATGTGACGAGGGGCGGAGAGGAGCGTCGGCTTCGGCCCGGCGTCGCCCCGAAGCACGTCGAGCCCGGTCAGGATACCAAAGACGCCAATTTTCCAGTTTTTCCCAGGACAGGGCGAGCCGGCGCACGCCGGTGGCCGGGACGGGCTTAGCGCGCGTCCTGGTCGAAGAAGTCGTTCTCGACCGCTTCGTCGTACTCGGGCTCGTACGGAAGCTCGTCTTCGGGCTGCCGATGGGGCTCGATGACGACCTGGAGCCGCTCGCGCCCCTTCTGCACCGCCTGCATCGTGCGCTCGAGCACGACCTCGAACTGGGCGAGCTTCTGGTCGACGTAGTCCTCGGCTTCGTGGCGGAGCTGGCGGCCCGAGGCTTCGGCGTCGTCGACGACGCCTTGGGCGACCCGGCGGGCCTCGCGCACGACCTCGGTCCGCTCGACCATCCGCTCGGCGCGGACCCGGCCCGCCTCGATGATGTCGTCGGCCTCGCGGCGGGCCTGGCTGAGGAACTCCTCCCTCTCCTTGAGCAGCCAGCGGGCGTGGCGCAGCTCCTGCGGCAGCGTCGCGATCGCCTCTTCGAGCAGCTCGAGGAACTCCTCCCGGTTCACGAGCACCGACGCCGACATCGGCATCGACCGCCCCGCCTCGACGAGCTCCTTGAGCCGCAGCAAGATCGTCTCGACGTCGTATGCGGCCTGCTCGCTCATGGTCTCGCTCGGTTCCTACCTGCTCGCCTACTCGTGCCCGTGGTTCCCGAACCGTTCCGCCAGGCGCTTGGCCACCGCCGCCGGCACCATGCTCGTGACGTCTCCGCCGAAGCGGGCGACCTCCCGCACGAGGCTCGACGAGAGGAAGGAGTACTGGGGGCTGGTCGAGATGAAGAACGTGTCGATCCCGGACAGCTGCTGGTTCATCTGGGCCATCTGGAGCTCGTAGTCGAAGTCCGAGACGGCCCGCAGTCCCTTGACGATCGCCTGGGCGTCGTGCTCCCGGGCGAAGTCGACGAGCAGGCCCTTGAAGAACTCGGTGCGCACGTTGCCCAGATGCGCGGTTTCCTCGCGCAGCATCTCCTGGCGCTGTTCGAGGGTGAACAGCGACTCGGACTTCTGCGGGTTACTGATCACCGCGACGATGACGTCGTCGAAGTGGCGCGCGGTCCGCTCGATGATGTCGAGGTGGCCGTTGGTCACGGGGTCGAACGATCCCGGGCACAGAGCAGTCGCCACGTGCCGTGACTCCTTCTCGTCGTGAAGATCAAGATGTCGTGGTCAGGACGGTCACGAGCGTATCCCCGTAGGCCCGTTCCCATGTGGTCTCCCACGACGCGGGCGCGGGGACCGGACCCGCATCCGAGGCCCGCTCGAGCACAATCGTCGCCCCGCCGGCCAGCCAACCCGACTCGTCGAGACCGGCGAGCACCCGCGCCACTTCAGTCGGCGCCGCGCCGTACGGCGGGTCGAGGAAGACGAGATCGAACGGTTGCTCGGCGGGCGGCTTCCCGTGGAGGAACGTCGCCACGGTGCTGCCCTGGACCCGGGCCTGACCGCGCAAACGGGTCGTCGTGAGGTTACGGCGAACGGCGTCGATGGCGCTGTGCTCCCGTTCGACGAGCACGGCGCGCGCCGCGCCACGCGACAGTGCTTCGATCGCGAGCGCCCCGCTTCCCGCGTAGAGGTCGAGCACGGTCGCACTGACGAGCTTCTCGGGACCGAGCGCCGCGAACATCGACTCCTTCACCCTGTCCGTCGTCGGTCGCGCCGCGCCCCGCTTCGGCGTGACGAGCGGCAAGCCTCCGGCGACGCCGGCGATCACGCGCATTCCACCGCGTCGCGTCCGCATCACGTCAGCTCTTGAAGAGGAACTCGACCGCGTCACCGAGAAGGTCCGCGACCTCCTCCCGGAGTTGCCCGTGCTGCGAGAGTGACGGGTCCTCGTCGAGGATGCGTTCGGCCACTGCGCGCGCCCCCAGCACGATCGCCTCGTCGCGCGGGATCCGTCCGAGCTTGAGATCGCTGAACCCGGCCTGACGCTCGCCGAACACCTCACCCGCGCCGCGTATCTCGAGGTCTCGTTCGGCGAGCAGGAAGCCGTCCGTCGACGCCGCCAGCGCCTCCATACGCCCTTCCGCCTCCGGCGTCGTCGGATCGGCGAACAGAAAGCACCACGACGAGTCGCGGCCGCGACCGATGCGGCCGCGCAGCTGGTGCACCTGCGACAGGCCGAACCGTTCGGCATCTTCCACGATCATCACGGTGGCGTTCGAGACATCGACGCCGACCTCGATCACGGTTGTCGCGACGAGCACGTCGAGCGCGCCGGCGCGAAACGCGTCCATCACCGCTTCCTTATCGCGCGACGGCATCTGCCCGTGCAACAACCCGAGGCGCAGCCCGGCGAGCTCCTCCCGTCCGAGGCGCTCGAACTCCTCCGTGGCCGCCTTCACCTCGACCCGCGGGGACTCCTCGACGAGCGGGCACACGACATACGCCTGGCGGCCGGCGTCGACCTCGGAGCGCAGCCGGTCGTAGGCGGCGGCGCGCTCGAGCGGGCTGGGCCCGACGACGTGTGTGGTCACCGGCGTGCGTCCCGGCGGCATCTCGCGGAGCTCGGACTTGTCGAGGTCGCCATACACCAGCATCGCCGCCGTGCGCGGAATCGGTGTGGCCGTCATGACGAGCACGTCGGGTTCCTCCCCCATCCCACGGAGCACGGCGCGCTGCTCGACACCGAACCGGTGCTGCTCGTCGATCACGGCGACACCGAGGCGAGGAAACTCCACCTCGCCATAGATCAGCGCGTGCGTGCCGATCACGATGTCGACCTCACCAGCGCGGAGTCCTTCGACGAGCCGGCGGCGGTCGGCGGCGCCGGTGCGGTTCGTGAGCAACTCGGCGCGCACGGGCCGGTCGCCCACGAGCGTCGCCTCGGTGGGGACGGTGAGCCCTTCGAGCAGTCGCCGTGACGTGAGGTAGTGCTGCTCGGCCAGCACCTCGGTCGGCGCCATGAACGCGCCCTGGTACCCGCCCTGCACGGCGGCAAGGAGCGCGCTGAGCGCGACGACCGTCTTGCCCGAGCCGACGTCCCCCTGCAGCAGCCGGTGCATCGGCGCCGGTGCCGCGAGGTCCCGGAAGATCTCGTCGAGGGCCCGGCGCTGGTCGCCGGTAAGCGCGAACGGCAGGCCGGCGTGGAACGCGTGCACGAGCGGGCCGTCGATGACGTGCTCGATCCCCGTCTGCTCCTGCTCGAGGGCGCGTTTGCGGGCCACGAGCCCGACCTGCATGCGTAGGAACTCGTCGAACTTGAGTCGTTGCGCGGCGCGCCGGTGGTCAGCGTGCGCCTCCGGGCGATGAATGCCCCAGTACGCGTCCGTGCGGTCGGCAAGCTGGTGCTCCTTCAGCACTGCCGCGTCGAGCGGGTCGGCGAACCCGCGCCGCTTGGTCTTCTCGAGGCACGCGCCGAGGAGCTTGCGGAGTTGCCATGTGAACACCTCCGCCTTCCCTGACTGCGGGTACACGGGCACGATGGCGCCGGTGTTCTCGCCGACTCGGTCGAGCACGTCGACGACGGGGTTGGTCATCTGCCTGCGGCTGCGCCGGTATTCGACGCGGCCGAAGAACGCGGCCTCGGTGCCGACGGGCAACTGCTTCTCGCGCCAGCCCTGGTTGAAGAACACGACGCGCAGATACGAGGAGCCGTCGAAGACCTCGCCTTCGACGATCGCTCGCCCCTGCCGTGTGCGCCCACCCCGGATCTTCTTCACCTCGGCGAAGACCGTCGCCTCCTCGCCCACCGCCAGCTCGGCGATCTCCGACTGCTTGGTGCGGTCGTGATACCGGCGCGGGTAGTGCTGGAGCAGGTCGAGCGCGGTTCGGATGTCCATCTCCGCCAGCCGCTCTTCGAGCTTCGGGCCGACCGCCCGCAGCTCCGACACGGGATGCTCAGCGAGCTCGCGCAGCGTCAGTCCGTCGGGGTCGCCCACCGCCTACTCGACGCCGATGAGATACGGGTACAGCGGCTGGTCGCCCTCGTGCACCTCGACCTCGAGATTCGGATGCGCCCACGCGATCTGCTCCTCGATCCGGGCGGTGTCCGCCGAGTGGGCGTCCGCCCCCACGACGATGGTGACGAGCTCGCTGTCGTCGTCGACGAGCTGGTTGACGAGCGCGATGGCAGCGTCGGCGGCGGTCTTCTCGACGCCGCGGATGCCGTCCCGGCTGACTCCGATCCAGTCGCCGGCCGAGATCGGCCCGCAGTCGCCAACGCCGTCGCGCACGGCCTGGGCGACCTCGCCCGTGCGTACACGCTGGGCCGCTTCGGTCATGGCTGCGACGTTCGCGTCGATCGCGGCCTGCGGGTCGTAGGCGACGAGCGCGGCGAGCGCTTCCATCACCGTCTGCGTGGGCACCACTTCTACGCGCCGCTCGGTGAGGCCGTCGACCTGCTCCGCGACCGGCACGATGTTCTTGTTGTTCGGCAGCACGATCACGGTGTCGGACGGCGAGCTCTCGACGGCCTCGAGGATCTGCGCCGTTGACGGATTCATCGACTGGCCGCCGGCCACGATCTGCTGCACGGCCAGGCTGCTCAGCAGGCGCCGCACTCCCTCCCCGACCCCGACCGCGACCACCGCGGTCGTGCACGATTCCTCGGCGGCGGGCGCCGCGACGGCCGACGCGCCCCCGCCGGCCGTGGGCGCTTGGTCACGGACCCATTGCTCTTCCTCGACCTGGTCGTGAAGGTCGGTGACCCGGATGCTGCGGGGCCGCCCGGCATCGATGCCGGCTTCGATCGCGGCGCCGACCTCGTTGGTGTGGACATGGCAGTTCCACATGCCGTCGCCGCCGACGACGACGATCGAGTCGCCGAGCGCGGCCCACGTGTCCTTGAACGCGGGGATCGTCGTGTCGTTCGCCTCGAGCAGGTACATGACCTCGTACCGCAGCGACGAGCCTTCCTCTCGATGCAGATGTGCCTCGACCGCGGGTGGCGTCGCCACGACCTCGGGTTCGGGCAGGGGACGATCGTCGACCACGTTGAGGAAGGCGTCGATCATGAGCGCAAAACCCTGACCGCCGGCGTCGACGACGCCGGCATCCTTCAGCACCGGCAGGAGCTCCGGTGTCTGTCGGACGGCCTCCCGGGCCGAGGCGCCCGCACGCTCCAGCAGGGCCGGCAGCGACTCCTCCCCCTCCTCGTACGCGGCCTCTACCGCCTCGGTGGCGGCGCGCACCACAGTCAGGATCGTGCCCTCGACCGGTCGCAGCACCGCCTGGTAGGCGGCGTCGGTCGCGCGGCGCATGCCGGTGACGAGGTCGCCGCCCGATGCGCCGTTGAGGTTGGAGAACGTGTCGGCCAGGCCCCGTAGGATCTGCGACAGGATCACGCCCGAGTTGCCGCGCGCCCCCATGAGCGATCCGTGCGAGACGGCCCGGCAGACCTCGGCCATCCCTTCGGCGGAGTCGAGCTCGCCGACCACGGACTCGAGCGTGAGCGCCATGTTGGTGCCCGTGTCGCCGTCGGGCACCGGGTACACGTTGAGCCGGTTGAGCTCCTCCTGGTGGGTGCGCAGCGCGTCGCGGTAGGTGATCACGACGCGCCGCAGGTCGGCAGGCGCCAGCGTGTCCACCGCGCTCATCCCTCTCCTCTGTCGCTGTCGCAAGCTCCGGCTTTGCGCGACGGTCGGCAACTCACCTTCCGGCCGCCGTCGCAAGCTCCGGCTTTGCGGTGACGGTCGGCAAAGCCGCCGTCGCCGCGGCCGTCTCCGCGCTGATGTTACTGCCGTCACATTCCGAGACCTTCGAATGTCGTTGCTATTCTTGGTGTTCCCCTGATCCGTTTCGAGGTGGCCCGATGGCATCCGTGTGCGAGGTGTGTGGCAAGCGGCCGCAGTTCGGCATGCGCATCAGCCACTCCCACCGGCGCACGAAGCGTCGGTGGAACCCGAACGTGCAGCGCGTCCGGGCCGTCGTGAACGGCACCCCGAAGCGCATCCACGTGTGCACCTCCTGCCTGAAGGCGGGCAAGGTGCAGAAGCCGTAGGCCGGAGCGGAATGCAGGGCGTGATCCGCTCCTACGACCCCCAGACCCGCGAGGGGGTGGTCATGCGCGACACGGACCGGGAGGAGTTCACCCTCGCCCTCGACGCGCTCGAAGGGTCGATTTTCCGCATGCTGCGCCAGGGTCAGCGGGTCGTGTTCGAGCTCGACGACGACGGACTGGCGACCAAGGTCCGCATCGGCGCCGAGGTCGACATGGGCCTCCCCACGGCCGAGGTCTGACCCGTGCTCGAGGTCAATACGACCGGCGGCCGCGCCCGCCGGTGAGCGCGCTGTAAAGGAACAGCAGCAGCGTCGCGCCGACGAACGCGACGAGCAGCGAGTACAGGCTGAACTCGTTGATGCCCTCGCCCCCGGCGGCCGAGAAGAGGATCCCGCCGAGGATGCCGCCCGCGATGCCGATGAGGATCGTCCCGATGCAGCCCGCCCCCTTGACGCCGGTGACGCCCTTGGCCAGCGCGCCGGCGATGAAGCCCACCACGATCCACGACAGCCAGCTCACCGCGTACTCCTGACGCCGCACCGGTCGGCGCCACGCTAGCCCCCAGGCTTCGGTGCACTCCCGGGACGGGCGCGGCCGCGCGGTTGGGCCGGTTTCGGCGGTGGAAGTACCATGTTTTGCACCGTTTTCCCGCAAGGAGTCGGTGTCGTGGCCGTCGAATTGAATGCTCCGCCCACCAGGAACGAAAAGTTGCTGCGGTGGGTGGACGAGATGGTCGCCCTGTGCGAGCCCGAGTCCGTCCACTGGTTCGAGAGCACGGACGACGAGTACCAACTGTTGTGCAAGCAGCTGGTGGACGCGGGCACGTTCGTCGAGCTCGACCCGGCCAACCGCCCCGGTTCCTACTGGGCGGCGTCCGATCCCGGTGACGTCGCCCGAGTCGAGGACCGCACCTTCGTCTGTTCCGAGCGCGAGGACGACGCCGGGCCGACGAACAACTGGCAGGACCCGACCGAGATGCGCGCCCGGCTCCGGAAGCTGTTCCGGGGCGCGATGCGCGGCCGCACCATGTATGTCGTGCCCTTCAGCATGGGCCCCTTGGGCTCGCCGCTGTCGTACATCGGCGTCGAGATCACCGACTCTCCATACGTGGCGGTGAGCATGCGGACGATGACCCGCGCCGGAACGCCCGCGCTCGAGGTGCTCGGGAACGGCGACTTCGTGCCGTGCATGCATTCGGTCGGCGCCCCGCTCGAGCCGGGCAAGCCCGACGTCGCGTGGCCGTGCAACAACGAGGAGAAGTGGATCGTCCACTTCCCCGAGACCCGCGAGATCTGGTCCTACGGATCGGGCTACGGCGGGAACGCGCTGCTCGGCAAGAAGTGCTTCGCGCTCAGGATCGCGTCGGTGATCGCCCGCGACGAGGGCTGGCTGGCCGAGCACATGCTGATCCTGAAGCTCACCAACCCCGAGGGCGTCAGCCGCTACATCGCAGCCGCGTTCCCGTCGGCGTGCGGCAAGACGAACCTGGCCATGCTGATCCCCACCTTGCCCGGCTGGGAAGCCGAGACGATCGGCGACGACATCGCCTGGATGAAGTTCGGCGCCGACGGCCGCCTCTACGCGATCAACCCCGAGTTCGGCTTCTTCGGCGTCGCTCCCGGCACGAGCATGGACACGAACCCCAACGCCATGCTGACGCTCACGAAGAACACGGTGTTCACGAACACCGCGCTGACCGACGACCGCGACGTGTGGTGGGAGGGCATGACGGCCGAGCCGCCCGAGCACTGCACCGACTGGCGGCACGACGACTGGACTCCCGCGTCCGAGAAGCCCGCCGCGCACCCCAATTCGCGGTTCTGCGTTCCCGCCGCGCAGTGCCCGGCGATTGCGCCCGAGTGGGAGGATCCGAAAGGCGTGCCGATCTCTGCCTTCCTCTTCGGAGGGCGGAGGGCCACGACCGTCCCGCTCGTGTTCGAGGCGCGTGACTGGCAGCACGGGGTGTTCGTCGGCGCCACGATGGGATCCGAGAAGACCGCCGCCGCCGCCGGCGGACTCGGGCAGTTGCGGCGCGACCCGTTCGCGATGCTGCCGTTCTGCGGCTACCACATGGCCGACTACTTCGCTCACTGGCTCAGCATGCCGGGACGCACCGACGAGTCGAAGCTGCCACGCATCTACGGCGTGAACTGGTTCCGCAAGGACGGCGAGGGCAAGTTCCTGTGGCCGGGCTTCGGCGAGAACTCGCGC
This sequence comes from Actinomycetota bacterium, assembly GCA_046724655.1. GTDB lineage: Bacteria > Actinomycetota > Acidimicrobiia > IMCC26256 > JACDBD01 > JALZAA01. The sequence goes on along the minus strand of JBKOWY010000009.1, from coordinate 30,478 downwards.
GTGCTCGCGTGGATCTTCGAGCGCTGTGAGGGCATCGGCGGCGCGCAGGAATCGCCCGTCGGATTCGTGCCCGGTGCCGGCGACCTCGACCTCGAGGGACTCGACACCCCATCCGAGGCGGTCCAGGCCGCGGTGCGCGTGGACGCGGACGATTGGCGCGCCGAGGTGCCGCTCATCCGCGAGCACTTCGAGGCGTTGGGCGAGAAGCTCCCAGCACCGTTGTGGGACGAGCTCGGCGCGCTGGAGACAAGGCTCGGCTAGAACGGTCTCCCGCGCAGGAGAGGGGACGATGCCCGATCGTGTGATCCACGACGCCGACGCTCACATCATGGAGCCGCCGGACCTCTTCACCGAGTTCGCCGATCCCGACGTGCGCGACCGGATTGCCGAGCTCACCGTGGGCTTCCGGCTGCCGGACGACCACGACGGCTACGAGATCGTCGAGCACTTCCGTCGCCAGCACGAAGACCCCGAGTTCCGCCGAGACGACGCGGAGCGCATCTGGCTACGGAAGAACTTCGAGGCCACGGGGTCGTTCATCGCCGAGGACCGGCCCGCCGCCCTCGACATGCTCGGCGTCGCCAGCCAGCTCATCTTCAACACGTTCACGAACAAGACGCTGCAGCGGGTCGAGCACGGCGACGACACCGACCTTCCCTACGGATTGGCCCGGGCGCACAACCGCGCCATCGTCAACTTCTGCTCCGTCGACCCGCGGCTGCTCGCCGTGGGCTACGTCCCGCTGGCCGACTTCGAGCGGTCGGCGGCGATGGCGGCCGAGGCGCTCGAGATGGGCTGTAAGGCGCTGTTGATCGCGTCGGCGAGCCCGCGCCGCCACTCGCCCAGTCACATCGGACTCGACCCGGTGTGGGCGCAGGCGCAGGAGGCGGGCATCCCGATCGTGTTCCATGTCGGCGGCGGCGGCCAGCTCGTCGACCCGATGCTCTTCGAGAACGGCCTGCCGCCCGTGCCCGATTTCCACGGCGGTGACGGGAACTTCCGTTCCGTGGACTACATCGCCATCCAGTATCCGGTGATGCAGGTGCTCGGCACGTTGATCATCGACCGGGTGCTCGACCGGTTCCCCACGCTTCGCTTCGGGGTGATCGAGCAGGGCGGTACGTGGCTGCCGGGTCTCATGCGCACGCTCGACTCCGCCGCCGAAGCGTTCCGCAAGAACGAGGAGCGCCTCCAACAGCTCGAACTGCTTCCGAGCGAGTACATCCGGCGACAGGTGCGCGTGACGCCGTATCCGCACGAGGACGCGGGCTGGATCATCGAGCAGTCTGGCGAGGAGATCTGCATGTTCTCGTCCGACTATCCGCACGTCGAAGGTGGTCGCAATCCGCTGGGGCGGTTCGAGCGGAGCCTGTCCGGGCTTCCGGAACGCGCCAAGCAGCGTTTCTACTGCGACAACTTCGTCGACCTCATGGGCGCCGGATTACCCACCGAGGTACAGACCGCTTCGGTGCGTATCTGAACGTCGCATAGCGACGTTGATACGCATCGGGTCAGGCCAGCGCTTCAAGCAGCTCGGTGACCTCGCGGTCGGTGGTCTGGGCGAAGTCGCGGTACCACTGGCCGACGGCAAGGAAGTAGGCCGGTCGGGCCAGGGTCACGATCTCCTCGTATCTGTCCTCCAGCCGCCGCAGTGTGTCCGGCGGCCCGACCGGAAGCGCAAGCACTCGCCGGCCCGCACCGGCGTGCCCGAGCCACGTTCCGACCGCGTCCGCCGTCGCCCCCGTCGCGACCCCGTCGTCGACGACGATGACGGGGCGCCCGGCGAGCTCGGGGGCGGTGAGCACACCCGGAAGGCTCGACGCACGCTCGGCGAGCACCGACCGCTCGGTGTTTACGGCGCGCTCGATCCAGTCGGGGTCGACCCGCAACCGGCGCACGAGGTGGTCGTCGAGGTGCGCGGTCCCGTCCGGTCCGACCGCTCCGATCGCGAGCTCGGGTCGGCCGGGCGCGCCGACCTTGCCCGCCAGCACCGCCCGGAGCGGCAACCGAGTAGCACGCGCGATCTCTGCGGCGACGACGATTCCGCCTCGCGGGATCCCGGCGATGACGGCGCCCGGCTCCGTCAGCCCACGGCTCTGGAGCGCGCCGGCAAGGCGTTGCCCGGCGTCGCGTCGATCGGCGAAGACGTTGTCGGACATGACCGCTACGATGCGCGCCCAGCCCGCTTCACAGGGGGACCCGCATGGCCGTTACGGCGTACGTTCTCATCCAGACCGAGGTCGGCAAGGCGGTGAGCGTCGCCGAGCAAGCCCGCAAGATCACGGGCGTCCTGTCGGCCGACGACGTCACAGGACCGTACGACGTCATCGTCAAGACCGAGGCCGACAGCCTCGACGACCTCGGCAAGATGGTCGTCTCGCAGATCCAGGCGGTCGAGGGCATCACACGCACCTTCACGTGCCCGGTCGTGAACCTGTAGCTTCCGAAAGCCTGCTTACTCGTCGCGCTGGCGGCCGGCGCGCTTGGCTCGTCGTTCGTGACGCGCGAACGCCAACTCGATCAGCTGGTCGAGCAACTGCGGGTAGCTGATCCCCGACACCTCCCACAAGCGCGGGTACATCGACACGCCGCCGACGAAGCCCGGGATCGTGTTCACCTCGTTCACGAGAAACCCTCGCCCGTCGCCGCCGGCGCGGTTCTCCTCGAGGAAGAAGTCGACGCGCGCCATCGCCTCGCACCGGCACGCTTCGAACGCACGAATCGCGAGCTGGCGCACCTCGTTCGTCTGCTCCGGTGAGAGCGGCGCCGGCGCGAGCAGCTGCGCCTCTTCCTGCTCGTACTTGTCGGCGTAGGAGTAGAACTCGTCTCCGGGCACGATCTCACCCGGTAGCGACGCTTTCGGCGGGTCGTCACCGAGGACGGCGACCTCGATCTCGCGGCCGTCAACCGTCTCTTCGACAAGGGCCCACTCGTCGAAGTGCAGTGCGAGGTCGAGGGCGGCGTCGAAGCTGGCGCGATCCTGCGCCTTCGAGACCCCGACGGATGAACCGAGGTTCGCCGGCTTCACGAAGCACGGATACCTGAGCTCAGCCTCCACTTCGGCAGCGAACGCCATCCGGTCGTGCCCGTCGCGGAAGGACGCGTAGCGGGCGATGGGGAGGCCGCACGCCTGGAACGCCCGCTTCATCATCAGCTTGTCCATCCCGACCGCCGAGCCCACGACGCCCGAGCCGACGTACGGCAGGCCGGCCAGCTCGAGCAGGCCCTGGACGGTGCCGTCCTCGCCGTAGGGTCCGTGCAGCAGCGGCAGCACGACGTCGGCATCGAGTGGGGACCGGACTTCGACCTCGCCGTGCTCCCCCCGCGCCACGAGGTCGCCGAGGTCGGAGACGGGCTCCCCCGCCACCGGCAGCGCGGCCGGCAGTGCCTTGGGGCCCTGCTCGATCATGCGCCGAGCGTCCTCGGCAAACAGCCACCGCCCGTCGGTCGTGATCGCGACAGGAAGCACCTCGTAGCGCGCGGGATCGAGCGCCTTCGCCACCGAGACCGCGGTGACGCGCGAGACATCGTGCTCCGCAGAGCGGCCGCCGAACAGGAGCAGCACGCGTACTCGACCAGTCGGGGGATTCATCACGTCACATTGAAAACGGCTCGGATCCCGAGACCCATGAGGAACAGCCCGACGAGACCGTACAGCAGCTCGGTGCGCCCGCGCATCGCATCGCGGTATTGGAACGCAAGACCCACGGTGAGGAACACGAGGAATCCGTAGAACATGTGGATGCCAGGCGGCTTGAACTTGTAGGCGGCGACGAGCACCGTGCCGGCGATGACGTCGAGCATGAACAACAACTCGGCGACGATCGTCAGGATCCACAGCCACCGTCCGCGCCAGCGCCGTACACGCCACGAAATGAGAGCGGCGACGCCTGCGATTCCGTTGAGGACGACTGCGACGAACCCCAACACCTTGTGCGTGTCGAGCAGGAACGTTTCGATCGCAGGCCTCGAAGCCTCGGAGGCGAAGGTCAGAGCGCGGAGTCGTCGGCGGCGTCCGCCGAGAACGCGGTCTCGCCGCCGCGGAGGAGGCTCTTCAGCACCTTGCCCGCCGGGTTACGCGGCAGCGGCTCGTCGCGCAGCTCGACGTGTGCGGGGACCTTGAAATCGGCGAGCCGGTTCGCGCAGTGGGCGCGGATGGTTTCCACGGTCGCGCTCGCCCCCGGTTTCAGCTGCACGACCGCTTTGACCTCCTCACCCAGCACCTTGTGTGGCACCCCGACGACGGCGGCGTCGACGACGTCGGGATGCTCGAAGAGAACTTCCTCGACCTCGACGCAGTACACGTTCTCGCCGCCGCGGATGATCATGTCCTTCTGGCGGTCGACGAGGTAGAGGAACCCCTCCTCGTCGAAGCGACCGATGTCGCCGCTACGGAACCATCCCTCAGGCGTGATGGCCTCGGCCGTCGCGTCGGGCCGGTTCCAGTACCCGCGCCGCATGATCGTCGGTCCCCGCAGCCAGATCTCACCCGGCTCGCCGACGGGCACCGGCTCGCCGTCCGCGTCGACCACCTGGATCTCGACGGTCGGGGCAGGACGGCCGACGGAGTCGGGGTGCGTCCGGTAGTCGTCGCCGGTGTTGGAGGTCGCGACCGACGCGCTCTCGGTCAGGCCGTAGGCGGTGGCGAGCGTCTTGCGCACCCTCGGGAATCGTTCGTGAATGCGCTGCACGAGCTCCGCTGCCGCTGGTGCACCGCCATAGCTGACCCGCACGACGGTCGAGAGGTCATACCGTTCGAAGTTCGGTGATTCGACAACGCGCCACATGATCGTCGGCACACCGCCGAACCCGGTGACCTTCTCACGCTCGATCGTCGCCATTGCCGCGTCCGGGTCGAAGCGGCCCGGCGGCATGAGCACGAGCTTCGCGCCGGAGGCGTAGCAGAGCATCATCGTCGAAAGACATCCGGTGACGTGGAAGAGCGGGACGACGAGCAGCGTCGCCGACTGGATATCGCTGCTGAGCTCGGGCGCGGCATCGCCGCCGCGACTCGCGTTGGCAACACCGAGGCAAAAGATGTTCTGGAGGTTCGCGAGGGCCTGGCGGTGCGTGAGCGTGGCGCCCTTCGGCCGCCCGGTCGTGCCCGACGTGTACAGGATCGCGAGAAAGTCGTCTTCGGCGACGCCCGCGTCTGGCAGCGCGCCGGGATAGTCCGCCAGCAGGTCGGTGCCCGGTCGGGCGGCGCCGTCGGCCTCTTCCAGGTCCATGACGAAGACGTGGTCGAGCTCGGGGAGAGAATCGACGAGGTCCCGGACCGCCTGCCAGCGCCTCGCGTCGGAGACCAGGACCTTGGCGCCGGAGTCGCGCAGGCCGAACTCGAGCTCGTCGCTCTTCCACCATGCGTTCAGCGGCACGATGACGGCGCCGATCGCCGCTGTCGCCCAGAACAGCACGACCCACTCAACATTGTTCGCGGAGAGGATCGCGACGCGGTCGCCGTGACCCACGCCAAGCTCTTCGAGGGCCACTGCCGCGCGCCGCACAAAGCTGTTGAACTCGTCGTACGTGACGCGCCGATCGCCTTGCACGAGGAAGTCGACACCGGCGCGCGCGTCCGCCATCGCGATGATGTCGCGAAGCGAATGGAGCCGGTTCTTGTAGACCTGCAACGGGACTCCGAGGACGTCCTCCGTGACGATCTCGAAGGCCCCGCCCGGACCGGTGAGCCCGGCGAGGACGGGATCGGTGGTCGCGGAGACCTTGTCGACCGTCATTCCTCGTGCTGGATCACGTCGAAGGACCACAGCTCGCTCGCGGTGCCGACCGGCCCGCTTTTGTTGTGCGATTTGTGGCCGTGCTGGAACGCGGGGCTGTTCACCCACGCCTGGAAGTCGTCCTCCGAGCGCCACCGCGTGTAGACGAGGTAGGTGGCGCGATCGTCGACCGGCCGCAGGAGCTCGAAAGCCTCGAAGCCGGGTGCCTTCGAGACCTCACCGGCGCGGGCGGCGAACCGCTGCTCGAACTCTTCGGCCCGTTCGCCGGGCACGGTGATGGCGTTGATGCGCACGATGCTCATGAGTTCACTTTCTACTGTTTTCTACTGCCGGGACCCGCCCCCTCTTCCGAGCCCGGAAATATTGGGCTTTCCGGACGGCGCAGTTCGTGGTTTACTCGGCCTGACAGGGGGGAACTCTCCCCGGCACGACCCCCTTCGGGGGATGCGCGTGTAAGGCGTAGAACGCGGCATCCTGGGCAGCGGTCCTGTCAGCCTGGGATCCCAAGGTGGTGAGCCGGCGGGCCGTCCCTGCCCCGGTCCGTCGGCTCGCCCTTTTTGTGTCGTCTTCCGCCGGCGTTCCATCCCGATCCGCGGGCGTCTCACCCCTGCTCGCGCAGGAAGCGTTCGATTTCCGACGCCAGCTCCTCGGCCGTCGGGAGCTCGCTGGATCCCGATTCTTCGGCGGCCTCGATGTTGCGGACCATCTCGGCGACGTCGGGACGCTCCGAGAGACCTTCCTCCACCCGCTCGAGGTACTCGTCGGCCTGTGAGTCGAGGACCGAGAGGTCGGTCCGCACGCCGCCGAGATCCTCGACCTTCGCCAGCAGGGCTCGGATGGCAGGAGGCGAGGGCGTGGCGCCCACATAGTGAGGCACCTGCGCCCACAGGCCCACCCCCGGGATGCCGACGTGCCCCAGCGCAACCTGCAGCACCGTCTGCGCGCCGGTGGGACCCGCGTAATCGGCGCGCCAGGCCCCGATCTCCTCTGCAAGCGACGGGTTGGTCGCGGTGGCGAGCACGTTCACGGGGCGTCGATGTGACGCGAGCGTGGGCATCCCTCCCAGCCCGAACATCTTGGTCACGCCCAGCCGCCGCGCCATCTGCACGAACTCGTCACTGAATGCGCGCCAACGCAGCGACGGCTCGGGGCCGCGACATAGCACGACGTCGCGACCGGCGCGACCCGCCATCAGCTCGATGGCCGGCCATGTGATCTCCCGTGTCGCGCCGTCGGCGAGATGGACGCTCGGACGCGTCTGTTGGAGGTCGACCAGCTCGGTGAGATCAACGCGACCGAAGACGCCTCCCGATTCGAGTTGCTCGCTCAGCACGGCAACGGCGCCGGCGCCGGCGAGACCGGCGTCCACCCAGCCCGACAGCGCGACGACCAGTACCGGATCACGCAGTTCAGGCCATCGATCGACTTGGAGCAATTTCCCTCCTGGGCGCCGTCGCAAGCTCCGGCTCTGCGACGACGGTCGGCAAAGCCGCCGTCGACGGGTCCACCTTATTGGCCGCCACTCGGTGCCTGTGCCGGCATCACGGGTAGATTCCGCGACGACGGCAATCGAAGGAGTGGCGTGCGGCTGCGCATCTTCACCGAGCCACAACAAGGCGCCACCTACGAGCAACAGCTGATGGTCCCACGCACCGCGGAGGAGCTCGGGTTCGATGCCTACTTCCGGTCTGACCACTATCTCCGGATGGGTCCCGGTGATCCGGGTCCCGGACCCACCGATGCGTGGATCACGCTCGCAGGGCTCGCACGGGAGACGTCGCGCCTGCGGTTGGGCACGCTGGTGACACCGATCACGTTCCGCCTTCCCGGCCCGCTCGCGATCTCGGTCGCGCAAGTCGACGTCATGAGCGGCGGCCGCGTCGAGCTGGGCCTCGGCGCCGGATGGTTCGACGACGAGCACCGCGCGTACGGGATCCCGTTTCCGTCCAATCGGGAGCGGTTCGAGCGCCTCGAGGAACAGCTCGCGATCATCACGGGCTTGTGGACGACGCCTCCCGGGCAGCGATTCTCGTATTCAGGGAAGCACTACCAGCTCGCTGATTCGCCCGCCCTGCCCAAGCCGGCGCAGCAACCGCATCCACCGATCATCATCGGCGGTTACGGCACCAAGCGCACACCCGCGCTGGCCGCCCGCTACGCGCAGGAGTTCAACCTGGCCTTCGCGCCCCTCGACGTGTACCGCGATCAGGTGGCCCGGGTGACACAAGCCTGCACCGAAGCCGGCCGCGACCCGTCCACACTGCGAACAACCGCGGCGCTGGTCGTGTGCTGTGGCAGTGATAAAGCCGAGTTCGAGCGGCGCGCGGCCGCCATCGGACGCCTCCCCGACGAGCTGCGCGCGAACGGCGCCGCCGGCCTTCCCCACGAGGTCGTCGAGCGGCTGCACGCTTTCGCGGACGCGGGCGCCGAGACCGCCTACCTCCAGGTGCTCGACCTCGACGACCTCGACCACCTCCGACTCGTCGCGGCCGAGGTCATGCCCAAGGTCGCGTCGGCATGAAGTTCGGCGTGCACCCAGGCCTCCAGAACACGACGACCGACGAGCTGCGCGCGCTGTGGCGCCGCATCGAGGGCCACGGCTTCGACTGGATCTCCGTGTGGGATCACTTTTACGCCGCCGACGCGACCGGGGGCGCGGTCTGTTTGGAAGCTGTCTCCACGCACGCCGCGCTCGCGCTCGAAACGACGCGTGTGCGATGCGGCAGCCTCGTCTACTCGGTCGGGTACCGGCATCCCGCCGTGCTGGCGAACGCGATGGCGACGCTCGATCACCTCGCCGGCGGCCGCATCGTCGTCGGTCTCGGCGGCGGCTGGCACCAAGGCGAGTACGACGCCTACGGGATTCCGTTCCCGCTTGTCCCCGTGCGGCTCCGCATGCTGGACGAGGCGATCCAGTGCATACGCCAGCTGCTGACCCAGGACGTCGCCAACTTCGACGGCGAGTTCTTCCAGCTGGGCGACGCGCGGTGTGAACCCAAGCCGGTCCAGGCCCGCCTGCCCCTGTGGGTCGGGGGCGCGGGCGAGAAGCTCACGCTGCGCACCGCGGCACGCCACGCAGACGGCTGGAACGTCCCGTTCATCGCACCGGATACGTACCGGCACAAGGTCAAGGTGCTGCACGACCACTGCGCCGACGCCGGTCGCGATGCGCAGACGATCACGAAGTCGGTGAACCTCGGGCTGGCGTGGCGCCAGGGTGATCTCGAGGCCCAGTTCGGAAACATCGCCGAGTTCGTGAAGCCCGGTGTGCTCATGGGCAGCGTGCAGGAGGTCGTCGATCGCATCGGCGAGTACATCGACGCCGGCGCCGAATGGGTCATCCTCGCCATGCGGGCGCCGTTCGACGTCGACGGCCTCGACAAGTTCGCGTCGGAGGTGCTGCCCGCCTTCCGCTGAAGCAACGGGCCGAGCGGAGAAGGGGGTCATCATGACCGAACGGGGCGACCAGACCGTGCTCACGACCGGCGCCAACTCCGGGATCGGGCTCGCGACGGTGCTCGAAGTCGCGCGGCACGGCTACCGCTCCGTCGGGACGGTTCGTACCCAAGTGAAGGCGGAGGTGGTCAAAGCGGCGGCGCGAGACGGCGGGAGGAATGTCGAGACCGAGATTCTCGACGTGACGCACGCCGACGCCGTTGCACAACTCATCGACCGGTACCGGCCGTACGGACTGGTCAACAACGCGGGGTACTCGATCACCGGCGCGATCGAGGACGTCACGGACGACGAGGCACGCGCCGCCCTCGAAACGATGGTCCTCGCGCCGATGCGCATGGCCCGGTTCGCGATCCCACACATGCGCGAACGCGGCGAAGGCCGGATCGTGAACGTGTCGTCGATCTACGGGCGCGTGACGACACCACTCACGGGCTGGTACCAAGGAGCGAAGCACGCTCTCGAGGCGCTGACCGACGCGCTACGCATGGAGGCCGCCGGCTCCGGTATCCGCGTCGTGCTCGTCGAGCCGGGTGGCTTTCGCACCGGCATCTGGGAAGAGACAGAACGGCAGATCGACAAGCGTGCAGGGTCGCGATTCGAGAGTGCCTACCGGCGGACGCTGCAGAGCACACGACTCGCGCAACCGATCATGGGCGATCCCGGACAGGTCGCCCGGGTCATCGCGGGCGCGCTCAGTGGGTTCACCCGTCCCCGGTACCTGGTCGGGTACGACGCCGCCGCGATCGCGTTGTGGTCGCGGCTCACACCGGCCGAGATCAAGGACCGGTTGCAGAGGCTGGTCCTCGGCTTGTGAGCGCACGGTTCGGGGCCCTGACCGAGGCGCTGGGCAGAACCGCGCCGGAGGAGTTGCGCTGGCAACGCGCCCCGGGACGCGTGAACCTCATCGGCGATCACACTGACTACAACGACGGATTCGTGCTGCCGCTGGCGATCGACCGCGACTGCATGATCGCTTTCGCGCCCCGCGACGATGGGCGCGTGCAGGTGCGTTCACTCGACGTTGCCGACCCGGGGTGGAATCGCTTCGTCGGCGGCGCGGTCGACGCCCTCGCCGACCGGGGACGCACGCCCACGGGCATGGACGGCGCCGTCTCGTCCACGGTTCCGGTGGGCTCAGGGCTGTCGTCCAGCTCGGCCTTGTCAGTCGCACTGACGCTCGCGCTCGCCGCCGTCGCCGGTCTCGAGCTCGACCCGCGCGAGGCGGCCCGCGCCGCCCTCGACGCCGAGGTCCGCGCCACGGGCGTACCCGGCGGGCTGATGGATCAGCTCACGGCAATGTTCGGCCGGCGCGACCACGCGCTCCTCATCGACTGCCGGGCGACCACAGTCGAGCCCATCCGGTTGCCCGACATTTACGCGGTGCTCGTGGTCCATTCCGGCTTGCCGCGAACGCTCGCCGGCAGCGCCTATACCGACCGCCGGCGCGCCTGCGAGGAGATTGCGAGAAGACTCGGCATACCCGCGCTGCGGGACGCCATACTCGATCAGGTCCGCGACGAGCCGATCGGGCGGCACGTCGTCACGGAGAACGCCAGGGTCCTCGAGTTCGGCGAGGCGCTGCGCGCCGGCGACACCGCGAAGCTCGGCCCGTTGCTGCTCGCAAGCCACGCGAGCCTGCGTGACGACTACGAGGTCTCTACGCCGGAGCTCGACCTCGCAGTCGACCTGCTCGTCGAGCACGGCGCGATTGGCGCCCGGCTGACCGGCGCCGGGTTCGGCGGATGCGTCGTTGCCTTGGTCGAGCGATCTCGCGCCGACGACGTCGCCGAGAAAACCGTCGCGCGCTATCGCGCCGACACCGGGCTGCAACCGGCGTCGTTCATCGTGAGCGCCATCGACGGCGCGGGCCCGGTCGAGCCTCCGGGCACCGCATGACCCTGCCGCTCGAGCCGGCCGAGCGCCTGCGGCCAGCACCCGCCCCGGTCACGAGGCATTCGGACTTCGAGCCGGTCGCAGCGGCGCGCCCGCTCTCGTGGTCGGCAGTCGCGGCGGTGCCGGGGCCGGACGGCAGTGGACGCATCGAGGTCTCGCTCTCGGGCCGCTGGGAGCGCTGGGCCGACGTCGACGGTGATCCTTCGTTCCCGGCGCCGGGTGCCCCTGCTGAGGCGGGGCCGCCGACCGGTGTCACCTGGCGCAAGCTGACGGTCCCCGAGAACTACGGCTTTGACGAGGAGCTGTCACGACAATTCGCGCCGGTCTGGTACAAGCGCACGTTCGCCGACCCGCGTCACGGCGGTCTTCCCGAGTCGCCGCCGCGCGTCCGCTTGCGGTTCGACGCCGTCGACTACCTCGCCGACGTGTGGCTCAACGGCGAGTACCTCGGACATCACGAGGGCTACTTCGCGCCGTTCGGCTTCGACGTGACCGACCGCCTCTCGAAGGACAACACCGTGGTCGTTGCGGTGCAGGACCCGCTCGAACCGCTCGACCCGTCGGCGCTGTTCTTCGAGCACCGCAAACGTGTCATCAAGGGCACGCTGAAATACCACGACAGCCGGCCTGGTGGCCTGCCCGGCCGCATGGTCGGGCCGCTGATCGACGGTGGCGACCCGTGGGTGTGGACGCCGGAATGGGGCCAGTCGAAGACGACGGGCGGGATCGTCGGCTCGGTCACGCTCGAACGCACGGGCGAGGCGTCACTCGACGCGCTCTTCGCCACGCCCTTGGACCTCCGTACGGTGCAGGTCGCCGTCGTCGTCACGAACCACACGGCGGACGAGCTCGTGACGCGGCTCGAGCTCGCCGTGGGCGACGAGCGAGCGCACCTCGAGGTGCGTGTACCGCCGGGCTCAGGTCGTGTCGACGTCGTGACCGAGCTCGACCCCGACCGGTTTCCGCGGTGGGAGCCAGCCGGTTCGCCGGAGGGCGCGCCGGTCCTCCACGAGCTCCATGCGGCGCTTGCTACCGCGGACGGGAAGGCGATGGACAGGCGGAGCGTCCGCTTCGCTCTGCGCACCGCCGAGGTCGTCACGGACGACGCCGGGCACGCCCGGCACCTCGCCGTGAACGGCCGCCCCGTCTACGTCAAAGCAGTCAACTACATCCCGTGGCAGCACTTCGCCGAGGTGGGGCGCAGCTTCTACGACCGCGACATGCGCATGCTCGTCGCCGCGCACGGCAACTCTGTGGGCGTGCACGCGCACATCCAGTCACCGCATTGCTATGAAGCTGCCGACGACGCGGGCGTGCTCGTCTTCCAGGATTTCGCCCTGCAGTGGTCCTACGACTCCGGCACCGGGACCAATCCGGGGTTCGTCGACAACGCATGCCGGCAGATCGCCGAGATGGTCTATCTGCTGCACAACCATCCGAGCGTCGTGTACTACGCCTGCCACAACGAGCCCGCCCGTATGTTCGATCCGCGCCGCTCCGACGACGGTCCCGAAGCCGATGGGGGCGAAAACCACCTCGACGCCGCGCTCTACAAGACGCTTCGCACCGTCGACACCGGCCGGCACGTGCACGAGGCGTCGGGCATCGGCGACGACGTTCACAACTACGCCGGCTCGCTGACCGGCGGCAGCATCTACCGGGTGCGCGAGCGGCCGGCGTGGTTCGTGTCCGAATACGGCTTCTGGGCCGTGGGGCCGCAGGCAGGCAAGTTCGGCGACGAAGGCTGGCCGCCTGACGCCGACCAGATGCGCGAGTGGGTGAGCCGACTGTCGTTCATCGGCTCGACGTGTGCGTTCGCCGGCTTGCCGTCGCGGTACCAGTCGCTCGACGAGTGGGCAACTGCGACGCAGGCGTACGGCGCCGCGCTCGCCAAGTACGAGACCGAATGGTTCCGCGCTCACCGCGGCGAACCGTTCATGGGCTACCGGTGGCACTTCTGGGCCGACTGGTGGGGCTACGCGGGCGGCGGCCTGGTCGACGTCGAGCGGGTGCCGAAGGCCACGTACGACGCGTTCCGCGACGCCAGCCGTCCTCTGCTTCTCCTCGGCTTACAAGATGCGTCAGTGGTTCCTGAGGGCACCACATCGGTGCCCGTCGTGGCGGTGAACGACCGCGCCGAGCCGTGGCGCGGCTCGGTGGCGTGGGAGCTCGTCGAGGCCACGTCGGGTGTGTTCGCGCCCGACTTCGACGGGGCCCGGATCGGGCTTCCGATGTCGCCCGACGCCGATGCGCGCGTCGCCGTGCCGCGGTCTCGCGGCGCAACGGTTGCGCACGGTGAGCTGGGTGTCGAAGCGGCCGCCTCGGCGGCGACACCGGCCGGCGAGGTGTCCGTCGAGCTCGGACCGGGTCGGGCTCGGACCCTCTTCCTGCGCTGGACCGACCCCGAACGTGGTGAACAGGAGAACTTCGTGCACCTGCACTGCCCAGCTGACGGCGAGGAGCACGGGCCGGGTCTCACGGAGGTGTGAGCGCGTCGCGCAAGCGCGCGATCGCGGCGGGCGTTCGAGTGCCCCACCAGAAGAGGTCTCGGCCGTCGATCACCCGCGCGTCAACATCAGGAAGCGCGGCGGTCATCTCCTGGACGTGTCGCCGCTTGAACGGGTACGGCTCACTCGGGAGCAGCGCGATGTCCGGACGGCGCGCGCCGATCTCCTCGAGTGTTACTTCGGGGTACCGGTCTTCGGCGGAGGCGAAGACGTTGTCGACGCCCGCCAGCTCCAGCAGCGACGAACCGTAGGTGTCGCCGTTCATGGTCATCCAGGGCCGCCGCCAGACGAGCACCGCCGCTCGCGCTCGTATCGGCGGCACGTCCTGCTCGTGGAGCCAGCGGTCCCAAGCTCCGGCGTAGAACGGCGCCGGCACCCGAACGCCGATCACGTCGCCCAGGGCTGCAACCGCCGGGCCCACGTCGGCAACGGAGCGGGGCGACATGGAGTGCACGCGCAGGCCGGCCGCGACCAGCGCGTCCGCGTCCTCGATCCGGTTCTCCTCGTCGTTCACGACGACGAGGTCGGGCACGAGCGCGACGATCGCGTCGAGGTCCGGGTTCTTGGTGCCGCCGACGGCGGGCAGATCGGGTTGCTCGCAGAACCGAGTGCACGCGACCGGGTCGGTGCCGAGCGCGCGCAGCGTCTCGGTGACCGAGGGAACCAGCGAGACGACGCGCGTTACCGTGGCTACATCCGCTCGAGGAGCGAGGCCTTCTTCGACTCGAACTCTTCGGCGGAGATATGGCCCTTGTCGCGCAGCGCGGCCAGTTGCTCGATCTGCTCGGGAATCGACGCCTGGTGTGTCACGTGCGGGGCGGTCCGCACCACCTGCTGCTGAGCGTTGAGTTCCATCTGGCGGTAGATCTCCTGCTGCACGGCGTCGGGGTGGCGCACGTCCTCGAAATGCGACTGGCCTTCGCGCCCCGCCGACTCGATGTCGAGGTCACCGGCGCCGATGATGCGCTCCCAGAACCCCTGGTCGAAGTTGATGTTGTTGATGCGCTCTAGCGGGATCTCGACGCCGTGCTTCGCGATCACACCGTGGCGAAAGATCACGCGGTCGTCGGTGACCACGAAGTGTGTGTATTGCCACTGGAGGTACGTGAGCCCCAGCCACACCGCCCAGATCACCGCCACTGTCGCCCAGCCGAGCGCTGTCACGCTGTTGACGTACTCGATATTGCGTACAGCAACCACGCCGATGAGCGCGACGAGCAGCAGGGTGCCGGTGAGGATGTGCTTGGCGAAATACCACCAGTGCGGATGCAGGTCGAGCGCAACGGTCTCGCCCTCGTTGATCAGGTGGTGTGGGTACGGCACAAGTCGAAGAATACGTCGCGCTACGCGACCGGCCCCAGCACGCGATCGACGTACGGGTTGCGGAACACGCCGTCGGGATCGAGCTTCGCACGCACGGCCTGGAAGCGCGCCCACTCCGGGTAACGCGGCGCGAGGGTCTCGGCGCTCTGGTAATGCATCTTGCCCCAGTGCGGCCGCCCGCCGACTTCGTCCATGATCCCCTCGACGCCTCTGAAGTAGCGATCGAACGGCCTGCCGGCGGAGAGGTGGACCGCCAGGTATCCGGTTTCGCGACCCTGCGCCGTGCTGAGCGGGATGTCGTCTGCCGCGGCCACACGCAACTCGATGGGGAAGTCGACGGACAGTCCCTCCCGCTCGATGAGATCGCGTACGCGCAGCAGCGTCTTGCCGAGCTCTGCCCGCGGGATGGCGTACTCCATCTCCACGAAGCGCACCAGCCGGGTGCTGCACAGCACGCGATGGCTCGCATCCACCACTTCGGTCTTGCCCAGACCGCTCGCCACGCGGCGCATGAGCCGGGGCACCTCCGCCGACCGGAGCCGGCCCAATGCGCACAATGCGCCGAACATGTAGTTGGCCAGCAGGATGTCGTCGCGCCATGCCTTCCAGGGCCGCTTCGCCCGGACGGGCTCGTCCGTGCGGTTGGCGACCTTCACCGTCGCCACATCCGTGTGCGGGAACCAGTAGCAGTCGATGTGCTCGTTGTTGTCGACGATCTCGTCGAGATCGTCGAGGAGTGCGTCGAGTGGTCGCGGCCTCTCGATCGAGTGCAACCGAAAGGCGGGATCGCACTGGAGGGTCACCTTGGTGACGACGCCCAGCGCGCCCAAGCCGACGCGAGCGCACGCGAAGACTTCCGGCTCCTCGGCCGGTGAGCAGCGGAGCACCTCGCCGGCTGCGGTCACGAGCTCGAGCCCGGTCACGAACGTCGCCAGTCCGCCGAATCGCTTCCCGCCGCCATGGGTGGCAGTCGCAATCGCACCCGAGATCGACTGCCGGTCGATGTCACCGAGATTGGGAAGGGCCAGGCCGCGCGTGGCCAGCTCCTCGTTCAGCTTCCACAGCGGGATGCCGCCTTCCACCGTGACGGTGCGGGCCTCGGGGTCGACCGCCACGACGCGGTCGAGACGGTCCAGCCGAAGGAGGCGACCGTCCGTGCACGCGATGTCGGTGAACGAGTGCCCGGCGCCGGCGACCTTGACGGTCTGACCGGCGCTCCGGGCTCGGCGCACGGCCTCCGCGACCTCGAGCTCGCTCTCGGGCTGCTCGACCGCCGCCGGCGTGCACGATTGGTTGCGGCCCCAGTTTCGCCAGCGGTTGCGGTCGCGCATCGGTGCTCCTTGACATTCTTCTATGGCGCCGTCGCGCCGGGAAGCTTACGACCAGCCCAGCTCCCGCAGCCGGTGGTCATCGATGCCGAAGTGGTGCGCGATCTCGTGGATCACGGTGACGCGAATCTGGTGGGCGAGGTCCGCCTCGTCGCTCGCCCGCTCGCTCAGCGGCCCTCGGAAGATCGTCACGCGGTCCGGCATCACACCGGCGTAGTTGATCGGCGAGCGATTCGTGAGGTTCACGCCTTCGTACAGGCCCAGAAGCGTGCCCGCCCTGCCTCCGAGCTGCTCGGGCGTCGGCCAGTCCTCGACGACGACCACGACATTGTCAATGTGCGCGCCCAGATCGGTCGGAATGGAATCGAGCGCGTCGGCGACGAGCTCTTCGAAGCGGGCGCGCGACACGTGCACGAAACCGAACGTACCGCGGGACGAAAGACCCTTGACGATTTGATGGCGCGGTCGTAACTTCGCCTTTACCGGTCACGAGGGCCCGCCACTGGTGATGGCCGAAAAGTTGTCGCCGGATTACGGGCCCAAACGAGCCGGTCGGCGATCGAGCGTCGGTCCGATCCGCGTGAGAGAGCCGGGGCGCAACGGAGCCGGCACCCCGCCCGCCGGGGAACCGGCACGGAGTACCCGAATGGGAAGCGAGCCCCGAGGAGATCGGAGCTGCGACGCAGCGAAGACTACTCGGGGCCTTCCCATGTTCTGACGCATTCGCGTCGTCGGTAGCCGTCGTACGGGGTCGGTCTAGACACGCTAACGCTAAAGCGATGGCCGGGAACGCAACGCGCACCGTGCAGAACGTGGACGCTAAAGCGGAGTAGTATGGAGCGCCGGTCGGACGGGTCGATGCGCTCGTCGCGCTAATCGCCGTTCGGATCTTCACGATCCGGCGGTAGCGAGACTCAGTTAGGTCCGGTGCTCTGGTCGTCTCTCCTGCGGCGCATGGCCTTGACGATCTCCACCGCCCAGGCGTGGCGCTCCTCGTCGGTCATCCGGCTGATGGGCTTCGGCGGGCGCGTCACGTACACGGGGCGCGGTTCCTGGTCTCGTGCCATCGGCAACGACGCTACGCGAGCCGCGGCCGTGGCCGCCCGGAATATGTGCGGGCGACGGCGACCGAGACCTGCTGGGCCGAACCGGACCCGCGTACTGCGGCGGGCACTCCGGGCGTCACCCAGCCGGTCAGGTCGGCCGCACCAAGGAGGAGAACGGCGGCCGACGCTTCGGGTGCCAGCCGCGCCGCCTGGAACACCGCCTCGATCGACGCGAGGGGCGAACGGCACGGCCAGCACCGCGAGCTATGTCAGGAGGCGGTGCAGTAGGCGCTCGACGACGCGTCGGTCGCACCCGCACCCGTCGTACACAGGGTGCTCGTGATCTTCAGGCTCTCGATCACCTTCGGGACCACGCACTCCCAGGACTCCGAGAAGACCTGGTAGTCGTTCGTGGCGTTAAGCGTCGAGTCCCGGACGAGGCCCAGGTCGAGGGTGCCATCACGACCATCCGCTACCTCGCGCGTGCGGGGGTTCTGCCAACTAGCAGAGCGAGCGTGGAACGAGGCCGCGACGCTGTCACAGCGGCGGGCGCTGTCACGCGAGCGCGAGGTCCTCGACGCCATGTCGCGCATGGATGTCGTCATCGCGCCTCGGGCGACTGAACGACGAGGACGCCACGCGGCACGGATCTGCATCGAGAGAGCGGCGCGCACCATTAGTGGCTAGGAGCGCGTCAAGCGGAACGATCCGCCGCTTCCTGGGGCTCCGCCGGTGAGTCGGTTGAGAGTGGTCTCAGCCGCCGGTCGCCCGTTGATGCGGAACGTGATCTGCGCGCCCTCGGCGCACCCGCTGATCGAGTCCGGACCGACGACCGAGAGGACGAATCCGGTGAAGTTGTCGCCGGCGCGCCGCACGGACGCAACACCGCAGCGCGTTGCACCAATGTATGCCTCGACCCGCGTTCCGGGCGGCAGTCGCTGACCATTCCGATCGAATACCTCGCCCGAGAGTTCTGTGACCGCGGGAACGTCACCATTGGGCACGGCAGTTGCGAATTGCGCGTCGAAGTTCGCCACCTTCCCTCGCCTCGGCCATGCGACGGCCGAAGTGCTGTACAGCTTCGTCTCACCGAGGTAGGTCCAGAGCGAGACCTCTGCGCCTCGCCGACCGCAACCGCTTCCGGCGCTCCGGGCAAGAACCTTGATTTCATATCGACCGCCCGTGACGGATGGGATGTCCGCCTGACACGGCGTAATCAGTCCGTCCCGACGGACGACAGCACCCAGAAACTCGGCGTCGAGTGGCGCGCCGTCGAGAGTTGCCTGCCCGCGAACGGCGATCCGATCGCTGGGCCTGGTATGCGCTGCATCGTGGGCACTGCCACACGTTGAAGCGGCGATGCACGCGACGAGAAGCATGACCCGCAGAGCGCGCATGACCTCCCCTTACGTTCGGGTCCATTTCCGCTCCCAATACACCGCGGCCGTCGTCCGGGTTCCACGCCTGGGCTTCGCGGACTCATCGCGGCCTGACGTCGTCAACCACCCGCCTCAGCGGCGGGATCACGCCCTGACGTGCGGAAACGTTGCGCCCCCGGCAGGATCCGAACCTGCGACGCGCTGGTCCCAACATATCCGGGACGTTTCGCACGATGAGATGAGCCGTCTTGCCGCTGAGGCGTTCGGCGGGTCGGCATAAGCGTGTCGAGATCGTCACCTGATGAGGATGTGAGATGAGACGTTCACGACCGCGGCCTGTTAGGGGCGACGCCACTCGTCTGCCCGACCCTCGCGCCCGAGGGTCACAATCTGACGCCGGACCGTGTGCCCTTTACCGAGCGTGGGGTCGGCGCGACGGATCCGGCGGCGGCGAAGCTAGCGGCCGGTATCGTTCGTTTCTATGGTCGACGTCATCGACGCGTGGGCGCAGGTGCCGACCGAGCGGTTCATGGCTCAGCCGTGGCTCGAAACCTTGCTGCGCTGGACGGGTCAAGAGCGTTCTCTCCTCGCTTCCGCGGAGCACACCTTGAAAGCGATGGACGTCGGTGGGGTCACGGTGGCGTTGTTGTGCGCGTGGTCGAGTCCGAGGGGGATGTTGATCGACAACGACGAGGTGGCCGAGATCGTCAAACGTCATCCGGACCGCTTCGTCGGGGTTGCGTCTGTCGACCTGATGCGGCCTGTCGCTGCGATCCGGGAGCTGCGACACGCCGTCGATGACCTGGGGTGCGTTGCGCTGCGGATCGTTCCCTGGGTGTGGGACCTGCCGCCGGATGACCGTCGGTACTACCCGCTCTATGCCGCATGCGTCGAGTTGGGCGTTCCATTCTGCACGCAGATTGGCCATACCGGTCCCCTGTGCCCGTCGGAGCCGGGCCGGCCGATCCCGTATCTCGATCGCGTGCTTCTCGAGTTCCCTGATCTCGTTGTTGTCGGTGGGCACGTTGGCTATCCGTGGGTCGACGAGGTGATCTCATTGGCGACGAAGTACCAGAACTTCTACGTGGATACTTCGGCCTACGCGGTGCATCGCCTGCCGGGTGCGTTCGCGCAGTTCATGCGGGGGCGCGGGCGGAGTCGCGTGTTGTTCGGGACGAACTGGCCCATGCTCTCCGCTGAGCGCTGTCTCGAGAGGTTGGAGGATTTGGGGCTTGACCAGGAGACGACCGAGCTGTTCCTCGGCGGCAACGCGAGGAGGGTCTTCAAGCTGTGATTGGAGCTTGTGTCGGCTGGCCGCAAAACGCCGTTGAAGTCGATCTCGGCTGCCAGGCCGCCCAGCAATGGTCCATGACCGAGATGCACCGTGCCCTTGCACTGCGCGCCGAACATGACCGCAGGACCAACGGCCCACTTGTCCGACGCATCAGGGTGGCGCTCGAGGTGGCACTCGTGTTGCTGTTGCTCGAGATCCTCGCCTGGTTGTTCTCGATCGGCGGAATCTTCGACTAGTACGCCAGGGAGGCGCGCGATGGTCGGCATCCCAGAAAGCGTCCGGGCGCTGGTGGCGGAAGCTCACCTCGCCCATGTCGTCACAATCAACGCCGACGGCTCGCCTCAGGTGAGCGTCGTCTGGATGGGACTCGACGGCGATGAACTCGTCTCAGGACATCTCCACGAGCGGGTCAAGGTGCGGAACCTGCGCCACGACCCGGGGGCGGTGGTCTCTATGGAGTCCGAGGTCGTCCAGCCCAACGGGCTCCAGCAGCACCTCATCCCCCACTGCACCGCTCGGTCACCGAAGGCGGTGCTGCCGAACTGCTCCAAGGGCTCGCCCATGTTTACCTAGGGCCGGAGGTGAGATTCCCGGCCATTGACCATCCGCCGCCCGGCTTCGTCCTGCGCTTTGGCGTCGACCGCATTAGCGGCGGTCGGCCCTTGGGCGGAGTTAGCGCACCACGGTCCGTCCGATTGTTGACTGGGCGGTGTCACGAATCGGATCGTGCGAGCAACGGTCATTCGACGTGTGATCACCCCTCGGTGCGAACTCTAAGGCGTCATCCAACACATAGGTCGAAGCCGTAGCACGGGCCCCGTCATCGTTCGTGGTTCCCTTGATGGCGGCGCCTACGGAGCACCGCTGGCGCCTGGCGGGGACGCACGCTCGCTGTCGAGGATGGCCATCTGGCGTTCGTCGTAGCGCTCGCCTGCGGCCGAACCGGACGGTACGGCCTGCTCGATCGCGGCCACGTCGTCGGCGGTCAGGTCGAGGTCGACTGCCGGGATCGCCTCGGCGAGCCGGTCGCGCCGGCGCGCGCCCACGAGCGGGACGATGTCCTCGCCACGTGAAAGGACCCAGCCGATCGCGAGCTGAGCGACCGTCGTACCACGCGCGTCGGTAACCGCCCGCAATGCTTCCACGAGACCGAGATTGTGCTCGACGTTCCCGTCGCGGAATCGGGGGCTCGCACCGCGGAAGTCACCCGGCGCGAGTGGCTGGTCCTGCGCCCAGTGACCACTCAAAAGGCCACGGCTCAAAACGCCGTACGCGGTGATCCCGACACCGAGCTCACGACAGGTCGGGAGGATGTCGGTCTCGACACCGCGCGAAACTTTCCGAGGCCGGCGCCGAGACCATCCGCCGATCGGCACGGCGGGATCGACCGCGCTGGTCGGTAGACGTCGACGTAATCGGTCCCAGGCGGCGCAGACTGGACGTGAGGAAGTTCTTGACCGAAGCCGGCCGCGCGTCGATCCCAAGGATCATGCGGTCGGGGGCTCGCATCACACCGAACTTGTGGCTGAGAACGACGTCGTCGCGGGTCCGGCCGCGCAGGGCGTCACGAATCAGCAACTCGTTGTGGCCCATCCCGTAGAAGTCGCCCGTGTCGAGCAGCGTCACACGCCCATCGAGGGCGGCGTGCATCGTGGCGATGCTCTCGTTCTCATCGGCGGGGCCGTAGACGTCCGACATCCCCATGAACCGAGCCCGAGGACGGACACCGCCGGACTGATCGAGCCGAGCTTCCGCGTGCGCACAGACATCCTTCTATCTCGCCGCGCGGTCCGGCACCGGTACGACCATCGACTCAACTCTGCCGGTGCCTCACGGTAAAGAGTGAATGTCTGGCTGCTCAACGGGAGCGTTCGGCCGCTGCTGCCACCGCGGCCCAGAACGCGTCGAAGCTGTCCCGCGGGCCGGTCATCTCGCGCTGGGTCAACAGCACGCTCACGGTGCCGCGCGCGGCGTCGACGTACGCGGTCGTGCCCGTCCCGCCGGTCCAGCCCCAGCGGCCCGGCGCCATCCATGGCTCGGCGGCCTCGACGTCCACCGCCGTGCCCAGGGCCCACGACGCGCCGGGGCCGACGATCGGGAGCGCCCACTGGCGCTGCGGGTCGGTGAGCGCGTCGGTGGTCATGAGCGCGACGGAGTCGGGGGTCAACACCGGTGCGCCGCCGTCCGCCATCGCGGCGTAGAAGCGCAGGACGTCGTGCACGTTGGAAACCAGTCCGCCGCTCAGCTCCTCGAAGGGGGCCGGTCCAGCGAACATGCCGTCCGGCGGGTCCAGCACCTGGAGCCCGTCGGTGCCGGGCGTGTACGCGGTAGCCAGCCGGTCGACATCACTCGTTCCGAAAGTCGTGGACGTCATGCCCAGCGGTCGCGTGATGCGCTCGGCGAACACCTCGGACAGCGATGAGCCGGTGGCACGGGCCAGCAGCACACCGAGCAGGTTGATACCGGTGTCGTACAGCCATCCCTCGCCCGGCTGGAACGCGAGCGGGAGGTCGGCGACGCGCGCCACGAACTCGTCGCCGGACATCGTGAGCGGCAAAGCGCGCGGATGAACGTCGCGCTCGATCATGGCGCTCAACAGCGGCGTCTCCTCCATCGGCACACCCCAGCCGGCGGTACACGTCAGCAGGTCGCGGATGGTGATCGGTCGCTGTACCTCGGTGGTGCGGTCGAGCGGTGCGTCGGCCGCGACGAGCACGCGCGGCCTCGCCGTCTCTGGCAACCAGCGCGCGATCGGGTCGTCGAACGCGAACACCCTGTCCTGCACGAGGCTGAGCGTGAGCGCGCCTCCCATCGGCTTGGTGACCGAGGCGATGCGAAACAGCGTGTCGTCGCGCATCAGCGCGCTCGCCGACTCGAGGGCAGTCCTCCCGCCTGCGCGCACGTGCGTTTCCGAGCCGAGACGGACGGCCGCGACGTACCCGGCGATCCGCCCCGCCGCCACCTGGCCGTCCTGCACCTGCCAGATGCGCTCGAAGCGACTGCCCGTCGCTGCGTCGTCACCGGTGCGCTCCCTCATCGGCCCTCCTGCGCATCCTCGAGCACGTACGACCGACGTGCGCGCGGGTCGCTGAGTCTGTCACTCACTCGTGGCAAACGATCCCCCGGCCCCAAGCGAGCTCAGAGGCTGGCCCCGAGCCCGCTGCTACGAGCCTGCCGTCCCGCGCCGCGCGCCGAAGGGTGCACGTAGGAAGAACCACAGGGTCCACCACCGCCCCCGTCACCTGGTGGATGTGCAACTCGATCGTGGCCGGATCTGCCAGCCGCTCAGATTCGATATGTCAGAACGACCCGACCGGACCGACCGGCGTGGGACTGGACGAGCTCGAGCGCTTGCCGATCCCTGACGCCCGCGAACAGCGCCTTGCCGCCGCCGAGGATGATTGGGTGAACGATCAGCCGGAACTCGTCTATGAGGCCCTCGTTCATAAGGCTCGATACGAGCGCCGCGCCCCCGATGACGTAGATGGCGCCGCCCGGCTGCTCCTTAAGGGACCGGAGCTCGCTGACGTCACGCATAAGGCGAGCTGTTTCCCAGTTGACCGTGTCGAGGGTAGTGGACAGAACGTAATGCGGCGTTCTCTGCGTCCAACGCGCATACTCGACTTCACCCTCCGTTGCTTCACGCCCCAACATCGCGGTCCCGCTTTGCGGATCGGCCGCGATCGACCCCCAGAGCTGTTCATAGCCTGGGTACGTTCCGCCTCCGATGACAGCCGCGTCGACGTCGGGGATTAAGTCGAGCGCGTCATTCCACGCTTGGACCCAGTCGACCTCTCCGTTAGCTCCCTGGACGTAGCCATCCAGCGACATCTGCAGCGCCGCGATCATGGTCCGAGGCCGTTTGCTCACCAGTCTCTCTCCTCTCGTGCTCTCGCTCGCAGTACGGAGTTTCCGCTTCCGCGCGTCACCCTGCTGTCGTACTCGTCGTGGCGACGGCAGCGCCGTCGGCCAAAATTGCCTCTTCACGGCCGCATTCGAGTAACGCTCTGCCCAGCGACGTACGCGAAAGCGCCTTCCCGCGCGAAACACGCGGATCGCGCAACCGATAGCGGTTCCCCCCGGCGTAGACGACCGTAACCTTCTCGTACTGTGTGCTGCTCAGCGGCCGAGGGTTTCGAGGATGAGGTCGGCGGTTTCGCTGCCGCTGAAGTTCTGCTGGCCGGTGACGAGGTTGCCGTCGCGGATGGCGAAGCCTCGGCACAGGCCGGCTTGGATGTAGTCGGCGTCGAGGGCCTTGAGTTCGTCCTCGATCCGCCACGGCATGACGTGGGTGTCCTTCGCCAGCAGCCCCATGTCCCAGACGGACTGGTCGGCGAAGTCCTCCTCGACGTTGGCGAAACCCGTGACTGTCTTGCCCTTGACAAGGGGCTCCCCGTTGGGGAGCCGGGCGTAGCGAAGGACGGCGACGCCGTGGCACAGCGCGGCGGTTACCTTGCCGGCCTCGTAGAACTCGACGAATTTGCGATGCAGGTTCTGGGCCTGCTCGAAGGTGAACATGGGCCCTTGCCCGCCGGCCACGACGAGGGCGTCGAAACGGTCGACGTCGAGGTTGTCGACACTGGTGGTGTGCTCGATGAGCTTCAAGAATTCGGGATCGTGCTTGTAGCCGCGGCTGATCACGTCCTCGGCCTGCCACTGACTGGAATCTTCGGGGTCACTCATCGCGTCGGCGTCGCACGCGCCCCCTTTCGGACCGAACAACTCGACTTCGTAGCCGGCCTCGGTGACGTGGAAGTACGGATGGGTGAGCTCGGCCCACCAAACGCGACCGGGCAGCCGTGCGTCGTCGACGTTGCCGGGTTCGCAATCACGATTGCGATCCGCTTGGGACGGCCGGGATTGACGGGATTCCGGTTCTTGTGACTCATGACTGCCCTCTCACTCCGCTCGCCTGACTGTCTGAACTCAAGGAGGGCGGCGGGAAAGGAGATCTGATGCTCGCAATGCACCCCATTGACGTGATGCTCACTGGGGACCGATCTCGGCGTCGCGAAGCAGTTCTACCGCGACAAGATCGGGCTTGACGTCCTGACGGAAAGCGACGAGTTCGTGACGTTTGGGTGCGGCAGCGACAGTCGGCTGGTCGTGACACGGAGCAGTATGCGCAGCGACGAGCAGCAGACGAAGGCGAGCTGGCGCGTCGCCGACGTCGCTGGGGAGGTTGCCGAGTTGCGCGCTCGCGGCGTCGAGGTCGTCGAGTACGACGAGCCCGGTTTCAAGACGAGGGACGGCGTCGCCGACGTCGGCTTCGCGCTGTCGGCGTGGTTCGTCGATCCGGGCGGCAACACGATCGGGCTGCGTTCAAAGACAAGAGGCAGGGGTGAGCCGGAGCACGCCGCACAACGCCAACGGCTGGCCGCCCGAAGGCACCGACGGTGCCGTCACGACCACGGTGACCCGGCGGGTCAAGCCCGGTCACGAGCCCTTCTACGAGCATTTCCTGGAGGGCGTCATCACGGCGGCGAGCCGGTTTCCGGGCCACCTGGGCGTCGAGGTGTTCCGTCCCGAGAGCGCGTCGGCCGGCGAGTACCGCGTCGTCTACCGGTTCGACACCGCCGAACACCTGCGGGCGTGGCTCGACTCCGCGCCGCCTGGCTGGAGCGCGCCGAGCCGCACGTGATCGGCCCGATGCGTACGCAGTTTCTGACCGGACTCGAGACCTGGTTCACGCTTCCGGGCCGACCGGCCACGCCGCCACTGCCGCCGTACAAGATGGCCCTGATCACCTGGCTCAGCGGGGAAGCAGAGAAGGCGGACACGTCGGGCGTCAACCACGCCCCCGCCGTCCCCAGCGTGTCCGCCGAGGTCAGCCCAACTCGCAACAACTGCGCGCTGCGCTGCGCTTCGAGGCGGCGCAGCTTGGCGCGAGCTTCGTTCAGCTTCTTGCCGGCGTTGTCTTTCGCTTCGATGGCGTCGAGTGCGGCCTGGTGCGCGGCCTCCCGTTCGGCCTCAGTCGGCGGCTCCGGCTTCCGCTCCCCGATAACGATCGGACCCGACGGTCCGGTGGCGAACGGCTAGCGGTGCCGGCCGCGCCGCGCTTCCCTGGCTGATGTCCACCGCGCGGCGCTTTGTAGGTTCCGCGTACCGCCGCCTCGGCCCGGCTCCGGCGTGTTCGCGCCGGGAACGGCGCTGGCTTTTGGCCATCGTGCTCGCGGGGATTGCGCTGCGAATCGCATGGGTGCTCTACGCGGCCAGAGAGCCGAGGGGCTTTCATGACCCGACGCTGTACGGCGTGTTCGCCGGCCGCATCGCCGACGGCGATGGATACACCGGCGCGAACGGTCAGGCGACGGCGTACTACCCGGTGGGATATCCCGGCGCGCTCGGCGCAATCGTCTGGCTGGTGCGGCTGACGCCGTTTCCGGACAACATCCCCAAGACAGCAGCGGTGTTCAATCTCGTGCTCGGCGTCGGATCGGTTCTGTTGACGTTCGAGGTCGGGCGGCGACTCTTCAACAACCGCATTGGCCTGCTCTCGGCCGGGATCGTCGCCTTGTGGCCGAACCTGATCTTCCACACCGCAGTCATGCTGACCGAGACGCTGTTCAACTTCCTCGTCATGGCTTCGGTCCTGCTTGTTGTCGCGATCCCGACAGCGACGCGGCGAATCGGCTGGAAGCGAATGGCGGCGTTCGGCGTACTGCTCGGCCTGTCAGCGTTTGTGCGCCCGATCTCGCTTTTCTTTCTGCCCGTCCTGCTCCTCGTGCTCGTCGTGGCACGCTGGCGCCTCGCGTTGCGCTACGTGGGAGTCGCCACGTTGGCGGTGGTGATCCTGTTGGTGCCGTGGACCATTCGGAACGTCCAGGCGACGCACTCTTTCGTCTTCATCTCGACCAACCTGGGGGACAACCTCTGCATGAGCCGCCATGAAGGCGCAACTGGAGCCTTCCAATCCAGCCCGGCCTGCCTCGTCAGCGGGAAGGGAACGACAACCCCCGACTACGAGGTCAAGGCCAACCGGACGAACATCAGGCGGGCGACCCAATTCGTCCGAGACCATCCGTTGCACGAGGGGCGGCTCGTCTTCCTCCGCGCATACCACACGATCAAGAACGACCACGACGGGCTCGCGGCTTCGGAGTCGTACGGTTCCGATCGGTTCATACCGTCGGGGTTGAGGCGCGGCCTGGAAATCGCCGCGGACGTCTATTTCTTTGCCGCGCTGGTGCTGGCATTGCTCGCGGTGCCGGCCTTCGTGCGACGAGACCGTCCATGGCACCTGTTCTTCTTGCTCGCCGCGGTTGCTCTAGTCGTGCAGCCCTTGATCTTCTTCGGGGACCCGCGCTTCCACATCCCCGTGCTGCCGTTCTTGGCCGTCCTCGCCGCCGTGACACTCGGTCGAACTCGTTCCGCCTTCGCGGCACGTCGCCGTCGAGCCGTGTCGGTGCCCAGCTCGACGGGCTAGGCGGACTCAGCTCGACGGACGGTCTGTGACGCTACGAACGGTGGAGGCTCGCTCGCCAAGGCACGCGCCGAGCTCGAGCGGGACGTCAAGACCGCTCGGGACGCCGCCCAGGCTCAAGCAGATCAGTTGCGCAAGACCGCCGACGCCGAAGGGAAGGATCTCCCGGTGGTGGAAGGGCGTACAGGCAAGCTGGAACGAACATGTTGCAACGATCCGTCAAAACATCGATGAGAGGCGATCCGAGCACGACCTGAACGCCGCGCAAAAGAGCCGCTGACAACGCAGAGGACGACGCGGCGTTCGCGGTCGACTACGCGTATGCGGCGATCGAGGAAGCCGAGTACGCGGTGCTCGACGCCACCCTCGCGAGGATGAACGCAGACAGCCTGGCCAAGGGAACGGGCTCCTGAGAAGGCGCCACGCGCCCGGTGCCTGGAGGCGCTATTAGAACCTCGGGCACTACCGCCTCCCGTTAGTTGACGTCGCTGTCACGGTGCCGGCCGCGCCGCCGACATCATCATTTCCGGAACGGCGCGACCGACACCGAGAACTGGATCACGAAGCTGACCAGTAGTCGCTCGCTGTCGTGGCGCTCGAGCCCGTGCCGCTCTCGCACAGCGTCATCGTCAACTTGAGTGACTCGATGACCTTGGGAACGACCCGCTTCCCAGCTCTCCGAGAAGCGATGCGCCGCTCTTCGTGACACCTCCGGATGTCGGCCGCAGCGAGCTGAAGGTGGGGTCGGTTCTCGCGCCTCTCAACGCGAACGGGGTGGGACAGTGGCGCGCTGCTCGGCTGGTTGGGGCCGCTCATCTACCTGACCGTCGGTCGGCATCGGCTCGCGAAAGCGTAGATACGCGCGGAGCCGACGCGTTACCGGGGCGGCTCCGCGTGCACGACGTTGCTCGCCGTGGGCCAGCATCTCAGCAGGACCAATACCGCGCTCCGCAGCGGGGGTCATGCCGATACACGAGCTCGCCTGTGGTCGCGTCCGAGTGCTCACGCCGCCTGCTGTTCGGTCACGCAGCGCATCTTGGCGCAGCTCGCCAACGGCGCGTCGCTCGCTACCAGGACTGCCGCCGACGCGGCGATCCGCGCCGCGCGTCACGCGTAGTTCAGCTGTTCCTGCCAGGTGGGAGAGCGTCCCCCGGGCGTGAGATCGAGCAGGTTGAAGAGGGGCTCGATGGTGCCGGTGTGGCGCGGATCCTGCCCCGGGTCGCTCGGCGCGTACCACATCTCCGAGCTCCAGAAGTGACGGATCCCGTCGCTGTCGCGTTGGAAGACGCTCAGCATCGGCGTTTGCTGCCCGTCGGGGGTTCTGGCTGTTGAAGTCGCGCTTGAAAGTGTTGTCGGCGGCGGAGAGAAGCCGCAACCGTTGCCAGCCGCGGTTGTCGGCAAAGGCGAGTATGCGCGGCAGAGGTGCCTTGGCGACGATCGCGAAGTTGATCTGCTGCGAGACGTGCTCGGCGGCGCCGTCGAGCTGGTCGAGTTGCGCGGTGCACGACGGGCACGGCTGCTCAGTGAGCGGCAGCTGGGAAATCGGTCCGGCCACGGCGCCCGGGCGCTTGTCGCGCGAATCGCGCGGGAACATGAAGTTGTAAATCACGAGTGCGTCCTTGCCCGGCGCGAACAGCTCGGAGAGCCGCACGTCGGCGGGCGCCCCGTTCGGTCCTGCGCCTTGGAAGATGTAGTCCTCGGGCACGACGCCACCCGGCGGGAGCTCGCGCCGCGCGGCCGCGACGCGCTCCATCGTGCGGCGCAACTCGATCTCCTGGTCTAGCAGCCGGTCGCGCGCGGCACGGTACTCGGGCGACTCTCCCGGGAACGTGATCCTCATGATCGTCTCCTCGCCTCGGGCATCCGGACAGCCTCGCACGCGGCAAGGGCGGGACCGTCCTGGCTGGCGAGGGTTCTCGAAACGCCGAGGAGGGGGGACGTTCCCGTCCAAGATCGCGGCGGTGATGCGCAGTGTTCTAGCGATCACCCCCGATGGCAAAGATGTTCGCGATCCGCACGCAGTCGAGCTTCTTGCCCGCGGCATCCAGCGAGTAGATCACCGAGCGGCGGCGATGCAAGTCGATCCCGACGTAACGTGATTCCACAGGGCCTCCCTTCCTCACAAAGATGACTTGGTTGTGAAGCCCCGAGTTCAACCGACTCGGACCTCACGGTGAGCGGATGCGTGCGGTGACGAGCCGGAGCTTGCCTGACTGGTGGGTCACCGGTGGTGTGCCCGCGTAGTTCTTGCGCGCCTTGGCAGACTCGTAGCGGTTCGGCTCGTCCCCGAACTCACTGGAGCGCCCGGGCGCCGAGGACCACGCCGAGTCCGGGAAGACTGCGATAGATCTCGGCGTCCGGGTGCTGTTCAAAACGCTGGGCGAGTTCCGTCTCGATCGCTGCGATCTGGTCGTTGATGGCCAACAGCACCGCGACCGCGGCTCGAGTGGTGGCACCGTAGGCGTTGCTCACCATCGCCGGCGCGCTCAGCTGCACTGTCTCCAGGGCGGCACGGATCCTGTTTGCACGCGCCTCGACGTTGCGCTGACGGCCCGCACGGCGGACCGCCGACGCGATCCGGGCTGGTGACAACCGCCGGCCCTGCTCGGGCGTCGGTGCCAGGGCCAACACAGCCAGCGCATCGGGATGCGCCAGCTCGGTTCTGAACGCCTCAACAGCGCCCGGGTAGTACTCGCGCAACGCGGAGCGCAGCTGGTTGACCTGGCCCTGGCGCTGCCAGATCAGATCCTTGTGCGTTCGGGTCAACACCTTGAGCGCCTCGGCCAGCTCGGAGTCCGCCGCCAGCCGCCGGTGCAAATGGCGATCGGTGCGCACAAGATCGGCGAGAACCTTGGCGTCGGCCGCGTCCGACTTCCCGCCGGCCATGCGAACCCGGTCGCGGTAGCGGTCGACCGCCTTCGGGTTCACGGCGAATACCTGATAGCCAGCCGCCACCAGCGCGCCGACGAACAGGCCCCGATCCGTCTCGGTCCCGATGACCACTTCCTCGGCCTCGTCGACGCTCTCGGCGACAAGCCCATGGAACCCCGCCACGCCGTCGACACCGTCAACCAGACGCCCAGACGCCAGC
>JBKOWY010000011.1:0-9399 GCA_046724655.1 Actinomycetota bacterium | reverse complement strand
TCGTGATGATGGCGGCCGCGCAGACCGCGGCCGCGATGATCGCCCGTCGCTTCGTGCGGGAGCGCCGGGGCGTCGGGGTCGGCCCCGGCGGCGATGCGGTATCGGTCGTGGTCACGGGGTCGGGCTCGGGCCCGGCGGAAGCCTTCGCCGGGCGCGACGCGTGCGCCGCACGATCGACACCCAGTAGACGGCGAGCACCGCGGCGGTGAGCACCCAACCCGTGACGACGTAGCCGGCGTCGGTCATCGACGTGCCCCCGAATCCACGAGCTCGTCCGACTCGCCGGGGGCGCCGCCGCCACCGGAAGCGACGCGCTCGGCGATGGCCTGCGCCAGCTCGCGCTCCTCCCGGCCCTCTTCGAGCGCTTCGAGGCGGTAGCGACGGTCCAGCAGATAGACGTAGCCGAGCGTGAACGCGAGCACGCCCCAGAAGAGCGTGAACGCCATCGTCCCGTGGATGTTCGCTTTCAGCTCCTCGTTGAACACGGTCCCTTCCTGGTGGAGCGTGCGCCACCAGTCGACCGAGAAGTGCACGATTGGCACGTCGACGAAGGCGATCAGCGCCGCGATCGCGCACCGGTTGGCCCGACCGGGGCCGGGGATGCGCCGGAGTGCGAGGTACCCGACGTACAAGAAGAAGAGGACAGCGGTCGTGACGAGGCGCGCGTCCCACGCCCACCAGATACCCCATACGGGCCGGCCCCAGAGCGAGCCGAGGACCAAGGTGAGGCCGGTGAACACGACGCCGATCTCGGCCGACGCCCCCGCGATGCGGTCCCACACCGCAGAACGGGTCCGCGGCCACAGGTAGAGCGCCGAGCCGACGGCGGTGACCCCGAAGGCGAGGTACGCGAGCCACGCCGCCGGCACGTGCAGGTACATCAGACGCTGGGCGTCGCGTTGCACGGCGTCAGGAGGCGCCACCCACAGGCCGAGCACGGCAAGGACGCCGAGCGAGACGAGCGCGGACCAGCCGAGCACGGTGGCGAGCCGCCGGTTCAGCAGGGCGTAGCTCTGACCGGGCTCGTCGGCGGGGCCGATCATGTCTCCTCCAGGAGCGGTCCGAAGGCCAGCATCCCGATCGTCGTGTACAGGACGGCGAACAACGCGATCAGCGCCACCCACGGCCACCCGTCCGCGGGTGTGCCGTCGAGGCCCGCCTCCCACGCCCGCGTCGCCCCGAGCATCACCGGGGCGACGACCGGCAGCAGCAAGAGCGGGACGAGCGTCTCGCGCACGCGCAAACCCGCCGCCAGAACGCCGTAGAGGGTACCGGTGGCGGCGATTCCGGCGGTCGCGGCGACGGCGGCGGCGAGGAGCAGCCCGAACGAGCGCAGCTCGACGTCGTAGAGGAGGGCGACGCCTGCGCCGAGCACGACCTCGAGGACCACCAGCTCGGTGGCAATGGCGCCCGCCTTCCCCAGGAAGACCGCGCTGCCGTCGAGGCCGGACAGGCGCAGGCTGTCGCGCGCCGCGTTCTCGGTTTCGACGGCAAAGGCGCGCGACACGGCGAGCAGCGCCGCCAGCAGCACCGCGACCCAGAACAGCCCGGGCGCGACGCGCGGCAACACGCCGCGGCTGGGATCGAGCGCGAACGCGAACAGCAGCACGACGACGACCCCGAACGGCAGCACCTGGTACAGCGTCACCCGCGACCGCGCCTCGATGCGCAGGTCCTTCCCCGCCACGAGCAGCGCCTCGCGCCAGAGGCTCACGCGCCGACGCTCTCTGTTCTCGTTTTGGCGTCGCTGGTCCGGGATATAGCCGGTGCAGCGACGCCAAAATTCTTCGCGCTGCGAGCAACGCCGCCCGCAAGCACCACCTCGCGGTGTGCAAGCGCGCGTGTGCGGTCGAGCTCGTGCGAGGCGAGCATCACCGTGCGGCCCTCGGCGGGCGACGAGGCGACGACGGCGTCGAGGACGGCGCGGCCGGCGGCGTCGAGCCCGGCGTGGGGCTCGTCGAGCAGCAGGAGCTGAGGCTCGCGCGCCAGCGTCACGGCCAGTGCCAGCCGTCGCCGCTGACCGGCCGAGAGCCGGCCGTGCACGACGTCAGCCTGACCGACGAGACCTACGCGCTCCAGCGCGGCGACGGACGCGCTCGCGTCGCGACCGGCGGCGCGCGCCGCGAAGCGGAGGTTCTCCCGTACGGTCAGGTCGTCGTAGCAGCCGGTCTCGTGACCGAGCAGGCCGATCGCGCGGCGCGCGCCGCGGCGGTCGACGGACAGGTCGTGGCCCAGCACCTCGGCCGTGCCGCCGTGCAATCGGTGCAGGCCGGCGAGCAGGCGTAGCAGGGTCGTCTTGCCCGAGCCGTTCGCGCCCGAGAGCAGCACCACCTCACCGGCCTCGACGTCCAGGTCGACGCCGGCCAGCGCCGGGAATCGACCGAGCAGACAAACCGCGGACCGTAGACGGACGACGAGGGGCACACAGCCTCCACGGGCTTCACCCCGGGTGGGTGGAAAGACGCACGCAGAGTGTACGAAGGGCCCCCTGACCTGGGCGAACCGCGTTGATTGCAACGGATTCGACAAGGCCGCCAACTACCCTCTGCCGTCGTGCGCACCGTGATCAGGGCGGTCGGCCGGGTCCTCATCACGGTCGGGTTGTTGATCCTCCTGTTCGTCGCATACCAGCTGTGGGGCACTGGCATCTACGAGTCCCGCGCCCAGTCGGACCTCCAGGACAAGTTCGATCGTGAGATCGCGCGGAGCCCGACGACCACAACCACGGCATCTACGACGACCACTGCCCCGACCACCACCACCTTCCCGTCGCTGACTACTGCCAAGACCACGACGACCGCGCCCGCTACGACGGCCGCTCCGCCGACCGCGCCACCGGCCGAGGGCGACCCGGTCGGCGTGATCACGATCGACAAGATCGGTGTCGACAAGGTCGTGGTCGAGGGCACCAGCGTCCCCGACCTCCGCAAGGGCCCCGGGCACTACCAGGGCTCCCCGCTGCCCGGTCAGGTCGGCAACACGGCAATCGCCGGTCACCGCACGACGTACGGCGCGCCATTCGGGGACCTCGATCAGCTCGCCGAGCGCGACAAGGTCTCGGTCCGCACAGTGACGGGAACCTGGCAGTACGAGCTGATGCAGGATCCGTTCGTGGTGAGCCCGAACCAGACCGAGGTCCTCGATCCTGTCCCCGGGCAGGCGACGCTCACGCTGACCTCGTGCAATCCGAAGTACTCCGCGTCGGAGCGCCTCATCGTGCAGGCGCGCCTGACCTCCGGACAGACGGCCCTGCCCGCCCCCGACGCGCAACCGAGGCTCGTCCTCGACACCGGCCTCTCCGGCGGCAGCGAGTCGCGGACGCCGACGTACCTCTGGGGAGCGATCGCGGCGTTCGTCGGCGGCCTGTGGTGGCTGGTGTTCCACCGGTACCCGCGCTGGACCACGTGGATCGGCGGCGCGATCCCGTTCCTCGTCGTGCTCTTCTTCTTCTACACCTATCTCGAGCGGGTCCTGCCCAACAACTACTGACTCACGCGCCGACTGGCGTGGACGTGAGATCACGCACGCCGTCCTCCAACTGCACCTGCGCCGCGAACCCGAGTTGCGCGCGTGCTCGCTCCGTCGACGCAAAGACATGCCGTACGTCGCCGATGCGGTAGCCACCGACGACCTCCGGCGGCGGAGACCCGTCGCCCTCCGCTGCCACCAACGCGGTAGCCAGGTCCAGGACGGTGCGCGGCATCCCGCTGGCGACATTCAGCGCGCCCGACGGGGGCGGGTCGGCGCCGAGTGCGAGGACGTTGGCGCGAGCGATGTCGCCGACGTGGACGAAGTCGCGGCGCTGCATCCCGTCCTCCAGGACGCGCGGCGGCCGGCCGGCGGCGACCGCACTGCGGAAGATCGCCGCGACCCCGGCGTAGGGCGTGTCGCGAGGCATACGGGGCCCATACACGTTGTGGTACCGCAACGCGGTGACGGGTAGTCGATGCTCTCGCCCGAAGGCGAAGCACAGGTGCTCCTGATGCAACTTCGTGGCGGCGTACACGTTCTGCGGGTCGGCGGGCGCGTCCTCGGGAACGGCCTCCGGAAGCAACGTCCCGCCGCACGTCGCGCACACGGGATCCCACTCGTCAAGGTCGAGGCGTGTTGGGTCGCGCCCGCCGGGCCGAACCACGCCGTGCCGGCGGCAGCGGTACCGGCCCTCGCCGTACACGACCATGCTGCTCGCCAGCACCAACCGGCCGCGGAATCGCTGCTCGTGCAGCACCGACAGCAGCACGGCGGTACCGGTGTCGTTGTGGCTCACGTAGGCAGGTGTATCGGCGGAGTCGACGCCGAGACCGACCATGGCGGCCTGATGGCACACCGCATCCATCCCTGCGGTTGCGGTGCGCACCACGCCGGCGTCGCGCACGTCGCCCCGGTGGTACTCGAGCTCACCGGGTCGCGTGCCGGCGCCTTCGGCGGCGTCGAGCACGCGCACTTCGTGGCCGGCGGCTAGGAGCGCGTCCGCCACATGCGACCCGATGAACCCCGCCCCGCCGGTGACGAGGACGCGCACTTACCCGGGTCCGCCGAGCGGCAGGCGGACCGTGAACCGGCACCCGCCGTTCTCGTTGCGCACGGCGATGTCGCCGCGGTGGGCCTCGACGAAGCGGCGGGCGATGGCGAGCCCGAGTCCGGCGCCGGCGTCGCCCGGGGTGCGGGCGGTGTCGCCTCGAAACGCGACCTCGAACACCCGGGGAAGGTCCTTCTCGGGAATGCCGCCGCCCGTGTCGACGACCGACACGAATGCGCCGGCGTCGTCGCGGCCCGCCTCGACCGTCACCGTGCCGTCGCTGGGCGTGTGTCGGATCGCATTCTCGAGGATGTTGCGCAGCGCCCGCAGCACCTCTGACGCCGACACCTCGAGCTCGGCCGGCGGGCCATCGAGGCGGCCTTCCAGGCGCACGCCCTTGGCGGCGGCGATCGGCGACGCGCCGGCAAGGGCATCCGAGACCAGGTCGCCGAGCGACACGCGCTCCATGTGCAGCTCGAGGACACCGGCTTGGGCGCGACTCAGCTCGAAGAGGTCGTCGACCAGCTCGGCGAGCCGGTCCGCCTCGCGCCGCAGCGTCGCGTAGTAGCGCCCGACCGTTTCCGCGTCGTCGACGACGCCGTCCTCGAGCGCCTCCACGATGGCGCGGATGCCGGCGAGCGGAGTGCGCAGGTCGTGCGACACCCAGGCGACGAGCTCGCGCCTGGACGCGTCGAGCGCCTGCTCGCGCGACCGCGCCTGCTCGAGCCGCTGCGACGTGTGCTCGAGCTCCCGGTGCAGGCGGGCGAGCTCTTGTGGCGTGTCAGGACCGGGCGCGGCGGTTGGAGCGTGGCCGTCACCGATGCGCCGCGCGACCGCGACCAGCGCCTCGCTGGCGGCGCCGACGCGGCGGCCGAGGACGAGCGCGCTGGCGACGCCGACCGCTCCGGACGCGATCAGCATGACATCGAGCGCCCAGACGTCGTGTCCGGACAGGAACATCGCACGAGCACCCGCCCACGCGCCGACGCCAACGGCCGCCATCGCGGCGACGGCCACCGCGGCCGCCTGCGCGCCGAGGCTTCGTCCGCGGAGCGCGCGCAAAACGAGCGCGCCTGTGATCGCAGCCACCGCCGCCGTCCCCGCGGCCAAGAGGACGAGCTCGAACGTCTCGTTCATGTATCGAACCGGTAACCGACGCCCCAAACGGTGGTGATGCGCCGGGGCGCCGAGGGGTCGTCTTCGATCTTCTCGCGCAGGCGCCGAATGTGGACGGTCACGGTCGACGTGTCGCCGTACGTGTAGCCCCACACGCGGTCGAGTAGCTCGTCGCGACGGAACACCTGCCGGGGCCGCCGGGCGAGGAACGCCAGCAGCTCGAACTCGCGAGCGGTCAGCGTCGCGAGCTCCCCCCGCACGCGCGCCTCGCGCGCTCCGAGGTCGATCGCGAGGCCGTCGTACTCGAGCGTTCCGGTCCGGTCGGTCTCCTCGAGCGGCGACCCCGCTCGCCGCAGGACCGCCTTCACCCGCGCCGTGAGCTCACGCGGCGAGAACGGTTTCGACACGTAATCGTCGGCGCCGAGATCGAGGCCGAGGACGCGATCCTCCTCGGAACCGCGCGCGGTGAGCATCACCACCGGGATCGGCGCGCGCGCCCGCAGGCGCCGGCACACCTCGAGCCCGTCGAGGCCGGGGAGCATGATGTCGAGCACCACGAGGTCGGGCAGCCGGGCGTCGGCACGCGCGATCGCCTCGCGGCCGTCAGCGACGGACTCGACCGCGAATCCCTCGCGCTCGAGGTAGCGGGTGACGACCTCGGCGACGGTCGGATCGTCCTCGACGATCAGCACGCGCGCCGGCGCGTCGGTCACCACGCGATCCTCACCATGCTCGTCACAACGATCGCGGTTCCGGCCTGGAGCCCGAGCCACGCGCTCGTAGCGCGCCGGCGGCCCACGCTCAGGGCGGCGCCGGCAGGAAGGAGCCACACCGCAAACGGCAGCCAGATGCGCTCGACCTCGCCCTTCGACATCCCACTCATCATCGCGAGTCCGACGGCGAGAAGCCCGCCGCCCACCAGCAACCACAGCCTGCGGTCACGCAACCGGGTGAGCGCGACGGCGAAGGCGGGGCCGAGCACGATCGCGAATGCGGCCGCGTTGCTCACGAGGAATTCGGCGTACGGGCGGCGCGACCCGACGCCGGCGAAGTACCGGTCGCGGGTCGCCAGTAGCCCCGCCACCCATGAGAACCCGGCGAAGCGGAATCCCAGGATGACGAGGAGTGCGCCCGCGCCTGCCAGTACGAGGGGACGGAACCGCCGTCGACGCCAGGCGACGACCAGCGGCACCACCGCCAGCAGCACGAGCCCGTAGGACAAGAAGACCGTCACCCCGAACAGCAGGCCACCGACGAGCGCGAGGACATCGGATCGCGGTCGGCGGGCACCGGTCGCGAGGACGACCAGGGCGACGGCCCATCCGCCGACACCGGCGTAGAAAGCGTCGGCCGTCGACGCGATCCAGATCGCGGCGGGCGCCAGCGCGACGAAGGGTGCCGCCCGGCGGGCCCAGGTCTCGCCCGCGACGTCGCGCACCGTCACCAACGCCGCCGGGACGGCGGCGACGCCGCCGCCGATGCACAGCACGGCCGCCCACCCCGACCCGCCGAGCCCGACGCGGTCGAGGCCCCACAGGAGCAGCAGCATCCCCGGCGGGTGACCTCGCACGTGCGTGCCGTAGTCGCGGATGTGATCGGCGAACCCGGAGAGGAACACGCCCGGCGAGCCGACCTTCGGCACATCGGCCAAGTACTCGGGGCGATACTCCAGCGGCCGCGTCAACGCGTGCGCCCCGTCGACGAACGCGAGCGCGATCGCCCACACGGCCGCGACGGCGGCCGCGCCGAGGAGGAGATGGTTCCAGGGAGCTCGGCGCGCCAGCGCCGGTGCCGCGAGCGCCGCGATCGTCCCCACGGTGAGCGCGCCAAGCACGCGAGCGCTCACGCGCAGGTCGAATGCGCCGACGAGGGGCGCGGCATCGAGCTTGATGTCGGTTCCCCTCGCCTGAACCCGCTCGATGAGCACGTACGCCAACGCGATAAGCGCTCCCCACGCCGTCAGGGCGCACGCCTCAGATGTGAACACGCGCCGCGATTCGGCCACGCGGGTTGCCGGGCGCGACGCGGTTGCGATGTCGGTCACGCCGCCGGCCATGCCCGGAACATACCGGTGATGTCGAGCGCGCAAGACGTTTACCGGCGCGAGTTTCGAAGATCGTAAGCACCTACATCGTTGTGTTCTGACGGCGCGTGGGTAACGTCGCCGTCGATGCCCGACGTCGTGCTCCCGGTGCTCGACGAGGTTGACGCGATCCCGATCGTGCTCGCGCGTATGCAGACTGGGTACCGGCCCATCGTCGTCGACAACGGCTCCACCGATGGTTCCGCGGGCGTGGCGCGCAGTTGCGGTGCGCGCGTCATCGAGGAGCCTCAGCGGGGGTTTGGCGCCGCATGTCTGGCCGGATTGCGTGCCGCGACGAGCGACGTCGTGTGCTTCATGGACTGCGACGGTTCTCTCGACGCCGGCGAACTGCCGCGGGTGGCCGCGTCCGTCGTGGAAGGCGCCGCCGACTTGGTCCTCGGCGCGCGATTCGGGACCGGTGCCGGCGCGTGGCCACTGCACTCGCGGGCGGCCAACCGCGTTCTCGCCCGCCTCGTCCGGTGGCGCGCCGGCGTACGGGTGTCGGACCTCGGGCCGATGCGTGCCGCCCGCCGCGATGCGCTCCTCGATCTGGGGCTCGTCGACCGGCGCTTCGGCTGGCCGTTGGAGATGGTCCTGCGGGCTGCCGCCGCCGGCTGGCGCATCGTCGAGGTCCCGGTCTCGTACGCACCCCGGGTCGGACGGTCGAAGGTCACCGGCACGGTCCGCGGGACCGCCCGTGCGGTCTTCGACATGGCGCGGGTAATGCGATGACCATCGTGGTGCTGGCGAAGGCACCCGTGCCGGGCCGGGTCAAGACGCGGTTGTGCCCGCCGTGCGACCCCGAGCAGGCGGCCCAGCTCGCGGAGGCGGCGCTCGTCGACACGCTGACCGCAGTGGCGGCCACACCGACCCGGCGCCGTGTGCTGGCGCTCGACGGCAGGGTCGGGCCGTGGCTCCCGGCGGGCTTCGAGGTGCTCCCCCAACGGGGTGACGGACTCGACGAGCGCCTCGCGCACGCGTTCACCGATCTCGGCGAAGGCGGACTCCTGATCGGCATGGACACGCCGCAGGTCACGCCGGCCTGGCTGCACGCTTCCCTTCGCACGCTGCACGGTGGAACTGCCGACGCCGTCCTCGGACCGTGCTTCGACGGCGGGTGGTGGGGCATCGGGCTGCGTGCACCGGACCCCGCTGTGTTCCTCGGCGTCCCGATGAGCACGACGGCCACCTACGAAGCACAACGCTCTCGCCTCGGCGCCTTGGGTTTGCAGACGCGTCCGCTGCCCGAGTTGCGCGACGTCGATGACATGGATGACGCCGTCGCGGTCGCGCGCGAGGTGCCGCACAGCCAGTTCGCGAAGATCTTGCGAAACCTCCGAACGCGGCGTCCCGCGATCGCCACGCGATGACCGCTTGCCTGCGCGCTACGAGCCGCCACGTGCTCCCGGGCCGTGGCCATCGGTGGCTCGGACCACTCACCGTCGAAGATGGCGCGGTGCTGGCGCGGGCGGTGCCGCCCGTGCTCGACGTGGACTGTGGGCCGGGCCGTCACGTCGGCGCGCTCGCCGAGCAAGGAATTGTCGTCCTCGGCATCGACATCACACCCGCGGCCTTGGACCTTGCTCGTCGCCGCGGCGCGCCGGTGCTGGCGCGCTCGGTGTTCGATCGCATCCCCGGGGCAGGACGATGGGCTACCGCGCTGCTCCTTGACGGGAACGCC
>JBKOWY010000033.1:0-31512 GCA_046724655.1 Actinomycetota bacterium | reverse complement strand
GTCGAGCCCGGTGCCGTCTCCCGCGTCGTGCACGGGACGACGCTCGCGACCAACGTCGTCGTGCAGCGCACCGCCGCACCGATCGCGCTGGTGACGACCGAGGGATTCGGCGACCTGCTCCGCCTCGGTCGGCAGGCGCGCGTCGAGGACGACCGCTACGACTTGTTCTTCAGGCCTGCGGCTCCTCCCGTCGAGGCTCGGCTCACGTTCGAGGTCGCAGAGCGGGTGAACGCCCGTGGTGAGGTCCTCCTGCCGCTCACAAACGAGGCGATCGCGGAGGTCACGCGGCGCGTCGCGGCTGCACGGCCCGCGGGTGTGGCCGTGTGCTTCCTGCACGCGTACGCGCATCCCGTGCACGAGCAGCTCGTGGCCGAGGCCTGTCGTGCCGCCTTGCCGACCGCGTACGTCGTCTGCTCGTCGGAGGTCTGGCCCGAGATGCGGGAGTTCGAGCGGGCCATGACCACCGCTGTGTGCGCGCTCGTGGGCCCGGTCATGGCGGGGTACGTCGCCGGGCTCGAGTCGCGCCTACGCGACATCGGGATCGGGTGCCCGGTCGAGATCATGGAATCGAGCGGGGGAGTGATGTCGGCAGAGGCCGCGGCTCGACGCCCGGTCGCCACGGTCGAGTCAGGGGGCGCCGCCGGGGTCACCGCAGCCGGCATCGTCGGGCGGAGCGTGGGCGTCGCCGATGTGATCTCGTTCGACATGGGTGGGACCACGGCGAAGACGGGCATCGTCCGAGACGGCAGCCCGGCGATCACGCACGACTTCCAAATCGGCGGGAAGGGAAGCTTTGGCGGCGCCCGCGCCGGCACGGGTGTCCCGCTGAAGATCCCGGTCGTCGACCTCGCCGAGGTCGGCGCCGGCGGGGGGAGCGTGGCCTGGGTCGACACCGGTGGTGCGCTCCGCGTCGGGCCGCAGTCGGCCGGGGCCATGCCCGGCCCCGCTTGCTACGGACGCGGGGGCACCGAGC
Organism: Actinomycetota bacterium; assembly: GCA_046724655.1. GTDB lineage: Bacteria > Actinomycetota > Acidimicrobiia > IMCC26256 > JACDBD01 > JALZAA01. The sequence goes on along the minus strand of JBKOWY010000033.1, from coordinate 30,539 downwards.
CGACCGTCACCGACGCCAATCTGCTCCTCGGTTATCTCGATCCAGCCGGTCTCGCCGGAGGGGTCACGCTCGATCCCGATCTCGCCGCCGCGGCCGTGGAGCGATCGGTCGCCGCGCCCTTGGAGATCGACATCACGGGCGCGGCGCACGCCATCCACGAGATCGTGAACGCGACGATGGCGTCTGCGATCCGAGTCGTCACGGTCCAGCGTGGCATCGATCCCCGTGGCTTCACCCTGGTCGGATTCGGCGGCGCCGGGCCGATGCACGTCGCGCGGCTCGCCGCCGCCTTCGGGATCCAGTCGGTCGTGGTGCCGTGGGCGGCCGGTGTCGCGTCGGCCGTCGGGCTGGTGAGCTCGGACCTGACCGTCGACCTCGTCCAGACACGCATTCTCGACCTGGAGGACGCCGACGCCGCTGCCCTCACGCAGCTCTTCGGCGAGTTGGAGGCGCAAGGCCGTGACGAGCTCGGTGAGGCGGGCGCGACGTTTGCGGTGTCTCGGTCGGCCGACATGCGTTTCCACGGGCAGGCCCATCAGATGACCGTGTCCGTGCCTGACGGGCCGCTTGGCGACGAAGAGTTGAGCGCGCTGGCGAAGCGATTCCACGAGGTCTACCGACAGACGTACGGGATCGAGGCCGACGCACCCGCACAGCTCGTGAATGCCCGGGTGCGCGTGGTGCGGGTGGTCGACAAGTTCTCGTCTCGGCCTCACGCGATCGAAAGGCGCGAAGCGAGCGTGGGGCTCACCGGCGAAAGACCGGCGTCGTTCGCGGAGGTCGGCGGGTTCACCGCCACGCCCGTGTTCGATTGGTCCCGCCTCGAGCCGGGATGCCGTCTCGTCGGGCCCGCGATCGTCGAGGGCGCCGACGCGACGATCGTCGTTCCGCCCGGCTACTCCGCGGCGGTCGACCGGTGGCGCAACGTCGTCCTCGCGAGTGCGGAGGCGTCATGACCACTGCGCGTCAGCCCGGCAAGACTGCGGCGCCGCTGGTGTCGGAGCGACGGGAGGAGATCCTTGCGCTCGCGGCGAAGATCTTCGCCGACAAGGGATACGCGAGTACGACCGTTCGCGAGATCGCCGACGCCGCCGGCATCCTCTCCGGGAGTCTCTACCACCACTTCGACTCGAAGGAGTCGATGCTGGACGAGATCATGCACGGCTTCCTCGACCACATCGTGGCGCAGTACCGCGCCACGGTGGCCGAGGGTGGCGACCCGCTGCAGGTCCTGCAGGCCCTTGTTCGGGAGGCGTTCAGCTCTCTCGGCGGGAACCCCGCCGCCCTGGCCGTCATGATCAATGAGTTCAACTTCCTTGTGCAGTTCCCGCGCTTCGCGTACCTGCGAGAGGGCGCGGAGGAAACCGAGCGGCTCTGGGTCGGCGTCATCGAAGACGGCATGCGAGCGGGGGTCTTTCGGTCCGACATCGATGCCCGCATGATCTACCGCTTCATGCGCGACTCGATCTGGATCAGCGTCCGCTGGTATCGACCTGACGGCAAGTACCGCCCCGAGCAGGTCGCGGACTTCTACCTCGAGCTGCTCCTCGACGGCCTCGTCGCGGGTTCCAGCTCGTAGAGCGCCTCGGCGTTCGCGCCGACGAGCAAGGCGAGTTCCTCTTTGGGAACCCCGCCGAAGTCCCGCTCGATCACCTTCCGGGAGTGCGGCCAGGTCGAGTCGGAGTGTGGGTAGTCGCTCGCCCACATGAGCTGGGTTGCGCCCACGCGTTGGCGGGTTTCGACCGCGACCGGGTCCTTCTGGAACGTGAAGTACGCGTTGGTCCCGATGTAGTCGCTCGGACGGCGACGGATCGCGACATCGCTCCCGAGCCAGTGACGATGGCGGTCGAAGAGCTGATCCAAGCGGTATGCGTAGTGGGCGACCCAGCCGGCGTCGTGCTCGGCGGACACGACGCGAAGGTCGGGGTGGCGGTCGAAGACGCCGCCGAAGATGAAGAGCGACAGCGTCTGCTGCATCGCCTGCACGACGCTCATCACCGTCATCATCCGAATCCCCGAGCCGAGTGTGGGGTCGCCCACCGGGTCACCGGTGAGCGCGATGTGGAACGACACCGGGAGCCACCGCTCCGCGCAGGCTGCCCACAGCGGGTCGAAGCGTGGCTCGGCGTAATGGCCCGCACGCGGGCGGCCGGGGACGAGCACCCCGCGCAGGCCGGCGTCGTACGTGCGGACGACCTCCGCGACGGCGGGGTCGATGTCGACCGTCGGCACCAGCGCGATGCCCGCGACGCGGTCGGGTGCGCGGCTACAGAGCTCGATGAGCCAGTCGTTGTAGGCCCGCGCGCAGGCGAGTTGGTACTCGACATCCGCGAGTTGGGTAAGCGCCATGCTGATCGACGGGTAGAGGACCTCGGCGGCGACCCCGTCGACGTCCTGGTCGGCGAGCCGGGCGTCGATGTCCCAGCCCCCAGGCCGCGCCTCCTCGAGTGGTCCAGTCTCCCGCAGCTCCTCGGACGACTTGCCGGCCGCTCCCGGGAGGCTGATCGGCTGCGGCGGCAGGCCGTCGATCAGGAACCGGTGGCCGCCGGTCTCGCGATCGGCGACGACGCGTGGCGCCCGGTCGGCGAAGCGGCCCGGCGCCAGGCGACGCGTCCACAAGTCGGGTGGCTCGAGCACGTGGCTGTCGGCCGAGATCACGCGCATGGGCTCTCCGTTGGCTATGTCCGCCGTTGCCCGGTAGCGTACCAAGCGCGCGCTTGGTCGCGTGCTGCCCGAGCGATCCGGGGGGTCCGACCGTGAGCACGATGGAGCCGGACGGTCCGAGCTTCTTCCTCGTCGACGAGTTGCCCTGGCCCGACGAGTCCCGGGGGACCGCGCCGCGCGAACTGGTGGAGGAAGCGAGGCGCAAGGGAGCGAGGCGCAAGTTCCTCGCCCGCGGTCAGGGAGGTTTCCACTCGCAGTACTCGGAGTTCCCGCCGGGCTACACCGTGGCGCCACACAGCCACGACCATGACGAGATGATCATCGTGCTCGAGGGGAGCTGCACGATGCTCGGCGGGGGGCCGACGCTCAAGGCGTGCGACTCGATGGTGCTCCTCGGCGGATACGAGTACGGCTTCACGGCCGGCGACAACGGCATGAAGTTCCTCACCATCCGCACGGGAGAGGCGCACACGCAGCTGGCATAGCGTCCAGCGCTAGGTGCCCAGAAGGCGCGCTCGGAGCTCGGCGTCGTGCACGAACAATGGCAGGTTGTCGTCGTCGAGGAACGAGGGCCGCGCTGATGACCCGCCGTCCACTGGGAGGACTTGGCCGGAGACGAAGCCGGACAGCTCCGACAGCAGGAAGAGCACTGCGCCCGCGATGTCGTCCGGCCGGCCGCGTCGTCCGAGGGGGATGGCGGCCCGTTCGGCAGGCGCGTCGTCGGGTGAGCTCTGCGTGACGTTGCGGGGCGTGCGCACGCTGCCGGCCGCGACCGCGTTGACCCGGATGCCGGCACGCCCGAGCTCGAGCGCCGCCGTCCGAGTGAGGGCGGCCATGCCTGCTTTGGCCGCCGCGTACGCGGCGCCGAACGGCATTGCCGACAATGCGGCGATCGAAGTGATGTGGACGATGCTGCCGCCCGTTCCCTGCTCGACGAGAAGTGTGCCAACCGCGCGCGTCGTCAGGAACGCAGAGCGCAGATTGAGCTCGAGCACGGAGTCGAACGTCTCCGGCGGCGTTTCGAGGAGTGGTGCCCACTCATCGGGGAACAGGCCACCGGCCACGTGAACCAAACCGTGGAAGGGACCCGCTTCCGCCGCTTCCGAGATCGCGGCCGCGACGTCATCGGCGTTTCGCACGTCCGCCACGAAGGACCGGTAGCGCCCGCCGGCTTCTTCCATGGCCCGTTCCGACAGCGCGAGGTGAGCCCGGTCATTGTCGAGCGCCGCCACGACGGCACCGGCTTCGGCCAGCAGCCGGCAGACCGCGGTCCCGATGCCACCGCCCCCGGCGCCCGCGACCACCACGCTGCGCCCGGTCATGCCGAGACGTTCGTCGAGCATCGGGTCGGACCCCTTCCCAAGCGGGCGCTTGGTTCCCATCGTTACCATGCCGAGGTGCTCGCGGGCCGAGTCGTGCTCGTCACAGGTGGTGGATCGGGCATCGGGCGCGCCATCGCGCTCGGTCTCGAAGACGCACACGCGACCGTGACGGTGGTGGACGGCGATTTCGCGTCCCGCGCCGCGGCAGAGGCGGCCTTCGCCGCCGCGCGCGACGCGGCAGGACCACTCGATGCGGTCGTGCACGCGTTCGTGGACCCGGCGGCGCTCAGGAGCGAGCCGCTGGCCGAGACCGACGCGGCTGGCTGGGACCGGCGATGCGAGGCGATGCTGCGCGCCGCTTTGCACTGCTGCCAGGCCGCCGGCCAGGAGCTCTCGGCGCGGGGAGGCCGGCTCGTGCTCGTGACTCCGACGATCGCGCTCACCGGCGCCGCCGGCCTCGTGCCGTACGCGACGGCGGTCGAGGGGATGCGAGCCATGGCGAAATCGGCGGCGCGGCAGTGGGGCGAGCGGGGCATCACCGTGAACTGCGTCGCCCCGCCGGTCGAGCTGATGTCGCCGGCGCGAGCTGCGGGCCCAGCCGGGCTCGCGCTCACCAAACGTGCCCTGGGGCGAGAGCCCGACGCGCGCACGGATATGGCTCCGGTCGTCGCGCTCCTCGCCGCTGATCCGGCCCACTTCGTCACGGGCGCGACGATTCCCGTCGACGGCGGCGTCGTGATGGCCCCGTGACCGGCTCCCTGGCTGCTCGCGTCGTCCTCGTCACCGGTGCCGGCCGCGGTCTGGGGCGGGGTGTCGCGCTGGCCTGCGCGGGGGCCGGTGCGGACATCGTGGTGGCGTCCCCGCGAGAGAACGGCGCCGAGACCGTCGCCGAGATCGAGGCGCGGGGCGGATCGGCGGCGTGGGTGCGGTGCGACGCCACCGTCGCCGCCGACGTCGACGCTGCCGTCGCCGCCGCGGTCGACCGGGGTGGCGGCCTCGATGTCGTGATCCACAACGCGACGAGCCGCCGTTCGAGCGAGCCGGTACGGCTCGACGACGTCGACGAGGCGCTCTGGCACGAGCACGCGTCGGTGTCGCTGCGGGGCACCTACCACTGTGCGCAGGCCGCGCTACCTCAGCTGCGAGCGCGTCGCGGCCGGTTGATCGTGATGACGTCACCGGCGGGCATCGAAGGGAGCGCCATGCTGCCCGTGTACAGCATCGTGAAGGGCGCGCTTCGAGGATTCGCCAAGAGTCTGGCCCGCGAGTGGGCACCCTTCGGCGTGACGGTCAACGCAATCTCCCCGCTCGCGGAGACGCCGGCAATGACGAGCGCGTACGAGAAGGACCCGACGCTCCGGGCGCGGCTCGCGCGCGTGGTGCCGATGGGCCACCTCGGCGATCCCGAGACGGAGATCGGTCCGGCCGTCGTCTTCCTGGCGGGCGCCGGAGCCGGTTACATCACCGGTCAGACGTTGGCGGTCGACGGGGGCCGCTTCATGACGCTTTGATGGTGGAGAGGAGGTCGCCATGATCCCTGCCGAGTACGAGTCCTTCGAGCCGGTCGTGACGGTCGGGTGCGTCAACTTCTCGCCTATTTGGGGCGACAAGAAGCAGACGTCGGCGAAGATCGAGGCCAACATCGTCGAAGCGGGCGCGCAGGGCATCGACATCGTCGTGTTCCCGGAGGGGTCGCTGACCGGGGCATCGGCGTGCGACGCCTGCCGGGCCGAGGGGCACGCGTGTGAGGCGCACCTCGAGCTGGCCGAGACCGTGCCCGGGCCGGCCACCGACACGGTTGCCGACCTCGCGCGCGAGCACGATCTGTACGTGGTCTTCGGATTGCCGGAGCGCGACCGGGACGAGCCACGCGTCCTGTACAACACGGCGGCTGTGATCGGGCCCGAGGGCGTTCTCGGCACGTACAGGAAGGTGCACCTCGGCACACTCCCGTGGGTGACCGAGGGGATCGTGTTCAGGCCCGGGTCGAGGCTCCCGGTCTTCCCGACCCGCTTCGGTCCGATCGGCGTGCAGATCTGTTACGACTTCTGGTTCAACCCCGAGCTGAGCCGGATCCTCGCCCTCAAAGGCGCGCGGCTGATCCTGAATGCGTGCGGCACGTTCGCGGGCCCAGGCAAGCGCGACTACATCGTGCAGACCACGAGCGTGCGCGCCCAGGAGAATCTCGTGTACGCGGCAAGCGCCAACCTGGTCGGCGGGCCCGATCAGGAGGATTACTCCGCCGAGGCGCTCGAGGAGGCGCGCCCTGCCGACTACCTGGGCCACAGCGTGATCGCCGGCCCGGCGTTCCCACGGTTCAGCCAGGTGTACGCAGAAGCCGGCGACGGCGAGGAGATCGTCAGCGCGACGCTGAGCTTCGAGCGGCTGCATCGTTGGCAGTCGGTCTTCCCGATGCGCGAGTGGAGACAGACGCGCCAACGCGACGCCTCCCGCTTGGTCGCCGAGGAGTTCCGGGCGCTGGCAGAACGGGACTGAGTCGCTTCAGGCGTTCGCCGTGTGCGCATTACGCGCCGGCGCGGACTTCCCCGTCTTGGCTGAGCACTTCGAGGAGGCGGTGGACGGCGGCGTCCAGCTGGTCGACCTCGTCGGAGGACAACGCGCCGAGGAGCCGCTCCCGGGCGCGTCGGTAACTGGCGTTGGCGCGCTCGGCCGTTCGTAAACCGTCGGGAGTGAGCCCGACGACGACCTTGCGCCGGTCGGAGGGGTCGGCGGACCGCTCGACCAATCCCGTGCCCTCCAGTCGGTCGAGGATCTGGGTCATTCCGCCGCTCGACCGCAGGACGATCTCGCTCAGCTCGGTCGGGGACATCCGGTAGGGCGCGCCGGCGAGTTGGAGCAGGCGGAGGACCGAGTAGTCGATGAACAGCAGACCGAGAGGATCAAGACAGCGGTGCTGGAACGCGTCGACGAGGAGGCCGACGCGCGTGATGCGTGTGAAGAGGCCGAGCGGCCCCGGTTCCGAGAGGTAGCGCGCCTCGATGTCCACGGTTAGCAGACCGGCGGGCCGTCGACGGTGACGCGGTGCATGATCCGCCGTTCCGCGTAGTCGGCGACGGCGTAATGCTGCACGCACCGGTTGTCCCAGAACGCCATCGAACCGACCTCCCAGTGGAACCGGCACTGGAACTCGGGCGAGCGGACGTGGTCGAGGAGGAACGGCAGGAGGGCGTCGTTCTCGCGTTCGCTGAGCCCGACGATGTGAGTCGTCGAGTTCCGGTTCACGAACAGCGCCCGGCGACCGGTCTCGGGATGCGTGACCACGACGGGATGCTCGATCGGCGGCCACCGCTGCTGCATCTCGGACAGATCGAGCGTCGTGTGTCCGGCGGCGAGCGCTTTGCGCATCGGCTTCGTGATGTCGTGCACCGCCCGCAGCCCATCGACGAATGACCGCACCGGCCGCGACAGCGCCTCGTACGCCGCGTACATGTTGGAGAAGCAGGTGTCGCCGCCGACCGCAGGGAGCTGCACTGCGCGCAGGATGGACCCCATCGGCGGCTTCGGCATGAACGTGTTGTCGCTGTGCCATTCGTCGGCGCCTTCACCCTTCGGGCTCACTTGGTCGAGCACCGTCACCGCCGGCCGTTCCTGATACTTCGTCGCCAGGGGCGGGACGCTGAGCGGCCCGAAGCGGAGCGCGAAGTCGAGGTGCTGCTCGTCGGTGATGTCTTGGTTGCGCAGGAAGATCACAAGGTGGTCGAGCAGCGCCTGCCGCAGTTCGGCGATCGTCTCGTCGCCGAAAGGCTCAGCGAGGTCGAGGCCCGAGACCTCGGCGCCGATCGCGGGGGTGAGTGGCGTGATCTCGAGCCTCGGCATCAGGTCCCCGGTATGGACGCCCACCCGTGCGGGTAGTCTCTTATACCTAAGAATCTTAGGCCAGGGGGGAATCATGGCCGGTGGGCCCCGCATCCGGCATCTCGACGTCTGCCCGTGGCAAGAGGTTCGCCGCCAGCAGCACGGCGAGCGGACCGCATCCGTGCGCGAGAAGTGGCTCGACTTCTCCCCCCGGTTTCTGTCGCTCTACGCGCAGTGGGACCCGGGGATGATCGTGCAACCCCACGGCCACAACAGCGACCACGTCGTGTTTGTCATCGAGGGCGACATGACGTGCGGCGACGTGCACTGTCCCGCGGGCACGCACATCGCGCTCGACCAAGGCGACACGTTCGGCCCGTTCGTCGCCGGTCCCGAGGGCGTCACCCTGTTCGAGGTGATGATGGGTGACCCCCGGTCGTTTCCCGCCGACCTCGAGGGGTACGAGCGGTTCCTCGCCGAGAAAGGCGTGCAGCAACTCCCGAACCCGCCGATCGACATGCCCGACTGGCTCGAGGACACGCGGACCTGACCGGAATGACGCAGGCACCCTTCGCCCCGGGTTCGGTGTCGCTGCGGCTGTACCCGCACAACGACCTTCCTGCGCCTGCCATCGTCGAAGAGCTGTGTAGACAGGCCGCGCTCGGGGCCGAGCACGGATTCGACGGGGTGATGACGAGCGAGCACCACGGCGGGTTCGCGGGCTACCTGCCCAACCCGCTCCAAGTCGCGGGCTGGTGCCTCGAGGCGACGCCCCACGGTTGGGCTGCACCGTGCCCGCTGCTCCTCAGCCTGCGCCCGCCGGCGCTCGTCGCCGAGGAAACCGCCTGGCTCGCAGCGCGCTTCCCCGGCCGGGTCGGCATAGGTGTGGCCGCCGGTGCGCTCGAAGACGACTTCGAGATCATGGGCGTGCCCATGGACACTCGCGCGGCGCGGTTTGCGAACGGCCTCGAGGCGCTGGTCGGCGCGCTGAACGGAAGCGATCCACGCGGGCTCGCTGGTGACCCGGCGATCAAGGCGTGCGCCGAGCATGCGGTACCGGTGGTGAGCGCGGCAATGAGCTTCACGGCGGTCCGCCGTGCCGCGCGCCATGGCGTCGGCATCCTCTTCGATTCGCTCTCGACGCCAGAACGCTGTCGCGAGCTGTCCGACGCATACCGCGGTGCCGCCGGTGCCGGTCCGTGCGTCCTGATCCGGCGAGCTTGGGTGGGGGAGCCGCCGCGTGAAGGCGTCGCCCGCCAGCTCGACGTCTACCGCAGCTACGCACCGGCCGCGTCGCGAACGCACTGGGAAGGCGAGCAGCTCGTGGCCTCGGCCTCGGCGGGCGATGTTGCCGCCGGCCTGGCCGACGCGGCACGCCGCGCCGGCGTCGACGCCGTGAACATCCGCATCCATGTGTCCGGCGTGACGCCCGAGGCCGCGCGAGAGCAGATCGCTCGCCTCGGCCACGAGGTGATCCCCTCACTCCGTGAGGAGCTCTCGTGACGCCGCGCCGGATCTATCGCTTCGACGACGCCGAGTGGCACGTGCCCGTCTCGCCCGGCACCGACCCCGACCAGGCAGCGGAGGCCGGGCGCAGGGGCGCGGCCCGGAAGTTCCTGGCCCAAGGTGATGGCGGCTTCTACTCACAAGTGGTGCAGCTGCCGCCGGGGTTCGAGGCGCCCGAGCACAGTCACGATCACGCCGAAATCTTCATGGTGCTCGAGGGGAGCTGCCGCTTCGACGGTGAGCCGATGGGCCGCTTCGACACGACGGTGGTGGCCGCCAACGAACCCTACGGCTTCGTGGCCGGCCCCGACGGGCTCTCCTTCTTGGTCGTGCGGCAAGGCGCGGCGAGGTTCGCCGCCGCGGCCCCATGAGCGCGGAGACCGCCGATCGCGAGTACGACCTCATCGTTCGCGGCGGCTTTGTTGTCGACGGCACGGGGCTGCCGCGCCGGCGCGTCGATGTCGGTGTACAGAACGGCCGGGTCGCGACCCTCGCCCGCCTCGACGGCTGCAGTGCCGCGCAGGAGATCGACGCCGGCGACTTGATCGTCGCGCCCGGGATCGTCGACGCGCACACGCACTACGACCCGCAGATCACCTTCGATCCATATGCGACCGTGTCGTGCTTCCACGGCGTGACCACGGTCGTGGCCGGGAACTGCGGCTTCTCGGTCGCGCCGTGCAAAGCCCAGGACCGATCCTTCCTCGAGGGCATCTTCGCCCGCGTGGAGAACATGGACCCGATCGCGCTCAGCGCCATCGAATGGGACGACTTCGAGACGTTCTCGGAGTTTCTCGACAGTCGGCGCGGCAAGCTGGGTGTGAACCTCGCGTGCTATGTCGGCCACTCCAATCTGCGCCGCTGGGTGATGGGACCAGATGCGTCCGAACGCGAGGCGACCGACTCCGAACTTCACGCGATGCGCCGCCTCGTGGAGGAGGCGATGGCCGCCGGCGCGGCCGGGCTGTCGTCGTCGGCCGCGCCCACGCACTTCGACGTCGACGACCGACCGGTCCCGTCACGAGTCGCCGCCCGTGACGAGCTCGCCGCACTCGCCCACGAAGCGGGCCGGGCCGGCGCGGGCTCGATTGCGTACCTGCCGGCCAGCGCCATCGGCGGGCTCGACGCCGAGGACGAGGAGTACCTCATCCGGATCGGGAAGCTGAGCGGGCTGCCGGTGATCATCCAGGGCCTCGGCGGCCGCAACAAGGTCGACGCGCCGACGGCCACGTGGGACGCAGCCAAGGCGTTTCTCGACCGCGCCACGGAGGCGGGTGCGCCTGTCTTCTCGATGCTCATCGCGAGGCCGTTCGACCGACCGGTGACGATCGACGAGACGAACCTGCACTACCTCGCCGTGCCCGCCTGGGATCGGATGCTGAAGCTGCCGCATGCCGAACGGGTGGCGTTCCTGCGCAATCCAGTGGCGCGCGCCGAGCTACGCGACGCCGTGGAGCACTACAACCGTGACCCCGCCAAGGGCACCACCGTGCCGCCGCCGCTTTGGGACGCGGTGTTCGTCGACGAGGTCGCGAATCCCGAGCACGAGAAGCTCCAGGCCCGCTCGATCCGCGAGATCGCCGACGAGCAGGGGGTCGCGCCCGCCGACGCGATGCTCGACCTTGCCCTCGCCGAAGACCTCGCCACCCGCTTCCGCTGGCGCACGGAGAGCCCCGAGTGGACGGCTGCCGTGCGCGAGGCGCAGCTCGACGCCCGCATGGTGATCGGGGTCTCCGACGGCGGAGCCCACCTCGCCCGTGACGACGGCGCCGACTGGAGCTCGTACTTCCTCCGCTCGTGGGTGCTCGACCGGCTGGTGTGGACGCTCGAGGACGGCATCCGCCAGATCACCCAGGTGCCGGCGGCGCTGCTCGGGCTGACCGATCGGGGCGTCGTCAAGCCGGGCGCCCCGGCCGACCTCATGGTGTTCGACGCCGACACGATCGGCCCCTGGAAGAAGGAGTTCGTCCACGACCTGCCCGGTGGCGTCGGCCGGTTCAAAGCGTGGGGACGGGGCGTGCACGCCACGATCGTCAACGGCGAGCCCATCATTCTCGACGGCGAGCTGACCGGGCGGCTCCCCGGCCAGGTGCTCCGCCCCGGTTGACGATGGCGACGCGCGGCGCGACCACCTCCGACGACGTGACCTCGCGCACCCGGCCCTGGGTGTTCGACGCCGACGGCCACGTGGTCGAACCGGCCCGCGTGTGGGACGAGCTCCTACCGGCGCGCTTTCGCGACTACGCGCCACGAGTCCTCCAGTCCGAGGGCCACTACCGGTTTGCGTGCGGCAACCGCGTCGGCTTCCGCATCGAGGGGCGGAGCGAGGCCGTCGGCGCCCCGGGTCAGACTCCCAAGCAGTCGGATGCGCCGGTCGCGGCGCGCGGGGGATCGGAGCCGATTCCGCGCCTGAGCGACATGGCCGTCGACCACATCGACTCCGCTGCGCTGTACCCGACGTACGGACTGATGATCCAGGGTGTCACCGAGCGCGAGCCGGCGTTGGCGCTATGCCAGGCCGTGAACGACTGGCTCGCCGAGTACTGCTCGCACGCGCCCAATCGGCTGATCGGTGTCGGCACATTGCCCATGACCGACGCCGGCGACGCATTCCGTGAGGCGCGCCGATGCGTCGAGGAGCTCGGCTTCCGCGGCGTCTGGCGCCGCCCTGAGCACTTCGGCGCCCTGCCGAGGCTCCATGACGACGCGTACGAGCCGCTCTGGTCGTACCTCGAGGACGCCGGCGTTCCGTTCGCCATCCACCCGGGCATGAGCGGTCTCGTCCCGTTCGACGAGCTGGAGCGTCGTTACGACGGCTACTTCAGCCCGCTCCACGCCATGCACTTCCCCATGGAGCAGATGATGGCGCTGACGACGTTCGTCGCCTACGGCATCCTCGAACGTCATCCGGGGCTGCGCGTCGCCTTCCTGGAGTCCGGCGCGGGGTGGGCGCTGTCGTACGTGCACCGCCTCGACGAGCACCTCGAGCTGTTCGGGTTCGATCAAGGGGGGCTCAGGATGCGGCCCTCCGACTACTTCCGGCGCCAATGCTTCGTGTCGGTCGAGGAGGTCGAGCCCGGTCTCGGCGTCATGCTGGACGCGTACCCCGAATCGGTCGTGTTCGCGTCCGACTACCCGCACGCCGACGGCACCTTCCCCGGCTCGACTCGCGACCTGCTCGAAACCGACGACCTCGACCCGGCGGCGATCCGTCGTGTCCTGCGCGACAACGCGCTGCGGCTGTACGGGTTCGACGGATGAGCGCCAGCGACTGGTCCGACATGCAGCTCTTCGATGCGATCTTCGGGCTCCGTGCGACGCGCGTCTACGAGGAACGGCCACTCCCGCCTCAGTCGCTGGCGCGGATCCTCGAGGCGGCGACGCGAGCGTGCAGTTCGGGGAACACGCAGCCGTGGGAGTTCGTCGTCGTGACAGATCGGGATGTGAAACGCGAACTGAAGGCCATCATGGTCGAGGCGTTCGTGAACATCGACCGTGAGCGGGCGCAGAGCGCCGACGAGCTCTTCGACGGCTCGGGCCGACCGGTCACGGGCCACGCGGCGATCGCCAGCATCGACGTCGTCTCGGCGCTCGTGTTCGTGTTCTGGAATCCCGACCGGGGCATCCGCATGAAGGGGGAGTACGAGGAGAACCACGACGGGACCCTGCGTGCGACCCGTCACATCCCCGGCGGCCGTGGGTCGAGCGTGTACCCGGCGTGCCAGAACATGATGCTGGCGGCGCACGCGCTCGGGGTCTCGTCGCTGTTCACGACGTTCTTTGGGCTCGCCGAGCCTCGCGTGAAGAAGCTTCTGCACGTGCCGCCACGCATGTTCCTCGAGGCCGCGGTGTTCCTCGGGTACGCCGCCGAGAAGCTCGGCAAACCACGGCGCAAGCCGCTCGAAGAAGTCGTCCACCTGAACGACTGGAAGATCGCGTACGAACCGGAGGTGCGGCTGTCATGACCATGACCGACATTCCGCGCATCGTCTCGGCCGACGATCACGTCGTCGAGCCCGCCGACGTCTGGTCCAGCCGGCTCACGGCCAAGTACCGCGAGGTCGGTCCACGGGTGCAGCGCGCTCCCGTCGCCGAGATGACGTTCCGTGGCGGGAAGTACGCGTACCGGATGGGCGACGACGGCCCGCTCGCCGACTGGTGGCTCTACGAGGACCGCGCCGTGCCACACACGCGTCTGAGCGCCTGCGCCGGTTTCCGGCCCGAGGAAGTGCAGGTCGTGCCGATGACGTACGACGACATGCGTCCCGGCTGCTACGAGCAGGCAGGTCGTCTCGAAGACATGGACCTCAACTGGGTCGAGGCGTCGCTCTGTTTCCCGACGTTTCCACGCTTCTGCGGCCAGACGTTCCTCGAGGCAAACGACAAGGAGCTCGCGCTGCTGTGCGTGCAGGCGTACAACGACTGGATGGTCGACGACTGGTGCGCGGGCTCGGACGGCCGCCTCATCCCGTTGTGCCTGATCCCGTTGTGGGACGCAGAACTGGCGGCAGCGGAGGTGCGGCGCAATGCGGCGCGCGGCGTCCGCGCCGTGTGCTTCTCGGAGCTCCCGACGAACCTCGGACTGCCCTCCGTGCACGACGCCGACCACTTCTGGGATCCGTTCGTCGCCGCCTGCGACGAGACCGGGACAGTCATCTGCATGCACAGCGGGTCGGGGTCGAAGATGCCGTCGACGTCCGCGGACGCGCCGCCCGCGGTGTCGTCGACGCTGACCCACGAGCTCGCCGAGGGGTCGCTCGCTGACTGGCTCTTCTCGGGCTTGCTCGTGCGCTACCCGAACGTGAAGATCACCTACTCGGAAGGTCAGATCGGTTGGATCCCGTACATCCTCACCCGGGCCGACCGGGTCTGGGAGCACAACCGCGGGTGGAGTGACGCCACCGACATCGTCCCCGAGCCGCCGAGCACGTACTACTGGGGTCGCGTGTACGGCTGCTTCTTCGACGACGCCGCCGGGCTCGCGTCCCTCGATGCCATCGGCACCGACCAGGTGACCTTCGAGACCGACTACCCGCACGCCGACGGCACGTGGCCGAACAGCAAGTCGGTGGCGGAGAAGCTCTTTGCCGGGCTCGACCAGGAAATAGTGCGCAAGATCGTGCGCGACAACACGATCGCGCTCTTCCAGCTCAATCTGGACTGACGCGCCGCCAGCCGCCCGCGGCCCAGTTCCCGCCGTCGACGTGGATCGTCGTGCCGGTGACGAACCGCGAGAGGTCGCCGGCCAGGAACAGGACGACCGCAGCGGCGTCCTCGGGCGATCCCATGAACCCGAGTGGAGGGACGACGGCGGGCTCGTATTCTCCGCCGCCGGCCAGCATCTCGGCGCGGACGTCTCGATCACCGCCGGTGGGGATCGCGTCCGGCGCGACGGCGTTCACGCGGATCCGCCGCGACGCGAGCTCGAGGGCGAGTGTGCGCGTCAGGTGCACGAGGGCGGCCTTCATGGCGCCGTAGACGGCAAAGCCCGGTGCGGCCTGGTGCGCCTCGATCGAGGTGAGATTCACGATCGCGCCACCGTGCGGCATGAGTGGGACCACACCGCGGATAAGCGACGTGACCTGGACGAAGTTCTCGAGCATGAGCGTGTGCTCGCCTTTCTCGGTGACGTCGAGGAACGGCGAGAAGAACGTGCCCCCCGCGTTGTTCACCAAGATGTCGACCCGTCCGTATTGGGAGGCGACGTCGGCGAGAAACGAAGCCACCGCGTCGCGGTCGCGGACGTCCAGCCGTCGGGCGAGCACCGGCTGTCCCGTGGCGACGACCTCCTGCTCGGTCGCCGCCAGTGTCTCGGCAACGCGATCGGATACCGCGAGTCGGGCACCGAAGCGCGCCATCAGGAGAGCGGTCGCCTTGCCCAACCCTTGTCCGGCCCCGGTCACAATCGCGACGCGATCTGTGAGCAGAGGCGACGAAGGGTCGTACATCACGGGCTGAGGCTACCGAGGCGATCGGCGACGCTATCCGCCGAGCTTCACCAGGCAGCGGGCGACCTTGCCGGTCTCCGTGTCCGCGAATGCGCGGCCGAACTCGTTGAGCGGTACGCGCTCGCCGACGAGTTCGTCGAGCTTGATCCGGCCGCTTCGATACAGCTCCACGATCCGCGGGATGTCGCGGTGGGGCATGTTGCTCCCGCCGAGGCACCCCACGAGTCGCCGCTCGCCGAACATAAGCGACGCCGCGAGCACCGGGATGGTGCTGCCGGGCGGCGGCGCGCCGACCATCACGCAGGTGCCACCGCCACGCGTCAGCTCGAAGGCCTCGGCGACAAGGGTGGGATTGCCCACGACCTCGAAGGCCACGTCGACGCCGCCGGGCGCGATCGTTGCCATCGCGTCGGCGATCGCGGTCTCGCCCGGGTCGACGAGATGGGTGGCGCCGAAGTCCGCCGCGAGATCCAGCCGGGCCGGGTTCGTGTCCGCGGCGACGACAGTCGCCGCTCCCGCCAACCGCGAGCCCTGGACCACGTTCAGCCCCACGCCGCCGCACCCGACGACCAGCACGCGGTCACCGGGCCCGACCTTGGCGATGTTGAACACGGCACCCAGGCCCGTGGTCACCGCGCACCCGGCGAGCGCCATGACGTCGAGCGGGACGTCGTCGGGGATCTTGACGACCTGGGCGTCGCGCAGCACTGCATACTCGGCCAGCGAGCCGATGCCCACGAACGGATGGACGGCGCCGCGCTCCGAACCCAAGCGAGTGGTGCCATCGGGCATCAAGCCCCGGATGGCGTTGACGCGCGCTTCGCCTGTGCAGTGCACGAACCGGCCGTGCCGGCACGCGTCGCACGCGTAACAAGGCCCGTACGCGCCGAGCACGACGCGGTCGCCCGGTGCCACCGATGTGACGCCCGGGCCGACCGCTTCGACGACACCGGAGCCCTCGTGGCCAGCGACCATCGGCAGCACACCGGCGTTGCTCTGACCGTGGACGGCGTGGATGTCGGAGCCGCACACCCCCGAAGCGGCCACGGCGACGAGCACCTCGCCCGCTCGTGGATCGCCGACCGTGAGCTCTTCGAGCGCGGGGCCGTCGTCATAGCTGCGGATCACCACTGCTTCCATGGCCAGTCCTCGACTCAGGCCAGTCGACGCCGCCTCTACCGACGTTGACCGACGTCGGGGACCGAGGTTAAACAAGTGTTTGACTGAGGGGCAAGACCAGCCGACAGGTTCGCATGACCCGAGGACGTCCCATGACCCGAGTCATCTCGGCCGATTGCCACATCAACGAGCCGCCCCACGTTTTCGACCGCGTTCCGGCCGAATACCGGGACCGGGCGCCCCGCATGATGCGAGGCGAAGACGGCGGCGACGGCTGGAGCTTCGACGGGAAGCCGCCAAAGCGCACCTTCGGGATCGAGGCGATGGCGGGGCGGGCGAGGAGCGATTTCCGGGTCTCGGGCCTCCGGTTCGACGAGATCTTGCCCGGCAACTGGGACGGCGCGGCGCACGTCGAAGACATGGCGCGTGATGGCATCGACGTGAGCGTGGTCTACCCGGCGAATGCGATCTTCGTCTACCTCGAACGCGACCGGGGCCTCGCCCTCGCCTGCATGCGTTCGTACAACGACTGGGTGCTCGATGACTTCCAAGGCGCGGCGCCCGACCGTCTCGTGGGACTGCCCATGCTCCCGGTCGACGATGGGATGGACGTCTGCGTGGCCGAGCTCCGTCGGGTGACCGGTAAAGGGGCTCGAGGTTGCTTCATAGCCGGTATGCCGCGACGTCCGTACAACGACCCGTCCTACGAGCCGCTGTGGGCAGCCGCGTCTGACGCCGGCGTTCCGCTGACCTTCCACCGGACGTTCGGGGGCGCGCCGCCCGATCAGGACTGGGACGAGCTCGTCGAGCAGAACGTGAGCGTTCCCGGCATCGTCAACCGGTTCTTCAGCGCGGTGCGCCCGCTCACCTACGTCATCTTCAACGGCGTCTTCGACCGCCATCCTGGACTGAAGATCGTCGCCGGCGAGGTGAACTGCGGATGGATCCCGTTCTGGTCCCAGACCATGGACCACACGCTCGAGACCGAGGGTTCCTGGGCCGGGGTCTCGCTGGCGCGGAAGCCGAGCGAGTACATCGGTGACAACGTGACCGTGACTGTGCTCGACGACGACGTCGGATTCGCGCTCATGCGGGGGGGATACCCACGCCTCGCAGACGCCTGCATGTGGTCAACCGATTATCCGCACAGCGTCACGCTGTGGCCGAACTCGCGCGAGCACATTGATCGTTTGACTGCCGGTCTCAGTGACGCCGACGTTGAGAAGGTCCTCAGCGGCAACGCAGCCCGGGTGTACGGAATCTGAGGGGGAGCCGTGGCAGCGAGCCCGCAAGCGTTCCTGAATCTGATCGGTGGTCGGCAGACTCCTGCGGCGTCGGGCGCGGCGCTCGAAAGCGTCGACCCGGCGACGGGCAGCGTGTGGGCGACGATCCCTCGCGGCGGCGCGGCCGACGTCGACGGCGCGGTAGCGGCCGCCTCACAGGCCTTCGATGGGTGGTGGAGCTTTCCCGCGCTCCAGCGCGCCGCGCACCTGCGCGCCATCGGCGAAACCATGGCGCGCCACAGCCGAGAGCTGGCCGAGATCGAGTCCCGGGACAACGGGCGTCCGGTCGCCGAGACCATCGCGGGCGACGTCCCCGCGTGCGTGCAGATGTTCCACTTCCACGCCGGCGCGGCGGACAAGATCCACGGCGACACCGTGAACGTCGGCCCGGCGAGCTTCAACTTCACGCGCCGGGAGCCCATCGGTGTGATCGGGATCATCATCCCGTGGAACTCGCCCTTGTCGCTCGTGAGCGCGAAGGCGGGCGCCGCCCTCGCCGCCGGCAACACGGTGGTGATCAAGCCCGCGGAGCAGGCGTCGTGCTCTGTGCTGCGCTGGGGCTCGCTGCTCGAGGAAGCAGGGCTCCCGCCCGGCGTCGTCAACATCGTCGCCGGACTGGGCGAAGAAGCCGGGGACGCCCTGGTGTGCCATCCCGGCATCCCGCGGGTCACGTTCACGGGCGCGACCGGCACCGGCCGGGTGATCACCGAGCGCGCCGCCGGCACGCTCACCCAGCTCCACCTCGAGCTCGGCGGCAAGTCCCCGAACATCGTCTTCGCCGACGCCGACCTCGACGACGCCGCCGTCGGGACAAGCACCGCGGCCGTGTTCACCGGGGGCGCCGGCCAGAGCTGCGTCGCCGGCTCGCGCGTCTTGATCCAGTCGTCGGTGTTCGACGAGATGATCGAGCGCATCACGAAGGAAGCCGCCGGCGTCCGGCTAGGCGGGCCGCTGGACGAGGGCACCACGATGGGCCCGATCGTCTCGGCCGAACAGTTCGAGCGCGTACGCGCATACGTCGAGCTGGGCCGGCAGGAAGGGAAGCTCGTGTTCGGCGGTGGCAGCGGCGCCGAGCTGATCCCGACGGGATCGCCGTACGCCGGGGGCTACTTCGTGGAGCCCACCCTCTTCGTCGTCGACGGCAATGACCACCGGATCTGTCGTGAGGAGATCTTCGGTCCCGTCGCCGTCGCGATGCCGTTCGACACGGACGAGGAGGCCTTGGCCCTCGCAAACGACTCGAGCTACGGGCTGGCCGCAGGGGTCTGGACGTCCGACCTCAAACGCGCGCACCGCATGGTGCACGACCTGCGAGCCGGCTCGGTGTGGGTCAACGCGTACCGGCGCATCCACTGGGCGCTGCCGTTCGGCGGCGTGAAGGACAGCGGCTACGGCCGGGATTCGGGGATCGAGAGCGTGCTCGAGAACACGCATCTGAAGACGGCGTGGATCGACCTCGCATGACGATCGACTCCCATCCATTGCGTAATCGCGCCGCGATCGCCGGCGTCGGCTACACGGAGTTCTCGAGGAACTCGGGCGTGAGCACACAGACCCTGGCGTTACGCGCCATCCACGCGGCGCTCGATGACGCTGGGCTCACCATCGCAGACGTCGACGGCGTTGCGTGCCATCGCGTCGGCGATTCAGTGCAGGCGGCGCTGGTTGCACAAGCCCTCGGCGTCCGCGACCTTCACTTCCACCTTGATCTGTTCGGGGGCGGGAGCACGTCGGCGTCGGTCGTCGGCTCGGCGGCGATGGCGGTGGCCACCGGGATGGCGAACTGCGTGGTGTGCTGGCGAGCGATCAACGCGCGCTCGGAGTTCCGCATGGGCGGCACGGGCCGCGCCGCGCCCGACACCGTCGAGTTCCAGTATCAGACCCCGTATGGCTACATGACCCCGCCGCAGCAGTTCGCCATGGTGACGCGCGCCTACCTGGATGCCTTCGGAGTGAGCGCCGAGGATCTTGGCCGGGTGGCGATCACGCAACGGCAGCACGCCGTCGCGAACGAGCGGGCGATGATGCGCACGCCGATCACCATGGACGACTACCTCGCCTCGCGTTGGATCGTGGAGCCGCTGCGATTGCTCGACTGCTGTCTCGAGACCGACGCCGGCGTCGCGCTGGTCGTCACTCCGATCGAGCGAGCGCGAGACCTTCGTCACGTCCCGATCCGCGTCACCGGCGCCGTGTTCGGTGGCGGGCACACGCTGTACTCGAACAGCCGCGGCGAGCTCACCACGAGCGCGGCCGCCGACTCCTCGAAGCGGCTCTATGCCATGGCCGGCATCGGTCCCGACGACATCGACGTGGCAGAGCTGTACGACGCGTTCACACCGCTCGTGCTGATCCAGCTCGAGGACTACGGCTTCTGCAAGAAGGGCGACGCCGCCGCGTTCGCAGCCGATGGGACGACGGCGCTCGGCGGACGGCTACCGGTGAACACCCACGGAGGCTTCCTGTCGGAAGGGTACGTGCACGGGCTCAACCACGTCGCCGAGGCGGTGGCGCAGCTGCGCGGCACCTGTGGACCGCGCCAGGTCGAAGGGGCCGAGGTCGCGCTGTCCACCGGCCAGCCCGGCTACGTCGCCGGCACAACCTCGGCGCTCATCCTGACGAGGGAGCAGTGAGCTCCCGCGACGGCCGGCCGCTTCCCGTCGCCGACCACGACTCGACGCCGTGGTGGGCCGGGCTCGCCGAGCACGAGCTGCGGCTCCAGCGCTGCTGCGACTGCGCAATGCTTCGCTGGCCGCCGCGCGCGCTGTGCAACCGGTGCGGCTCGCTCGAATGGTCCTGGGTCGCCGCATCCGGGCGGGCGACGGTCGCGAGCTGGATCGTCAGCCGGCACCGTTTCGGCGATGCGTTCGACGTGCCGTACGTGGTGGTGATGGCTCGCCTCGACGAGCAGGACGACATCGTGGTGCCGGGCGCCTATGGCGGCTCGCCCGACGGTCAGGGCTTGTGCGTCGGCCGGCACCTCGTTGTGGCGTTCGATGACGTCGTCGTCCCCGAGCGTGCCGACCCCGTGTCGCTGCTGCGCTGGATGCCGGCGACTGACCAAGGGCGATGAGCGCGGCGGCGGTCGATCTCGACGCCCTGCGGGCGCACGCCGTGGTCCTCAAGGGCGAAGCCGATCGAGTGCTCGTGCCCGAGCCCGTCGTGAAGGACGCGCTACGTCACCTCGGTGTCACGGTGCCCCGAGGCGCTGTCGCTGCGGACGCCGCTGAGGCGGCCGTGGCGGCAAAGCGCCTCGACGGCGCCGTCGTGCTCAAGGCGTTCGGTCCCGGCATCGTGCACAAAAGCGATTTCGGCGCGGTCCGGGTGGGCTTGGCGGCGGGTGACGTCGAGGACGCTGCGATCGCGATGGCAGCGCGGCTCGCCGAGCACGGGATCACGCCGGCTGGCTTCCTGGTCGAGGAGCAACAATCGCCGGGCGTCGAGCTGATCATCGGCGTGGTGCGGCACGACAGCTTCGGACCCGTGGTCTTGCTCGGTGTCGGCGGGACGCTGACAGAGTTGGTCGACCGAAATGTGATGGGCGTGTACCCGCTCGACGAAGCGTCGGCGCGGGTGATGCTCGCCGACTTCCCGACGCCCGCGTTGCTGGATGGCGCTCGCGCCGCTGACCCCGTCGACCGTGACGTGCTCGTGTCGTTGCTCCTCAGCCTCGCGGGACCCGGCGGGCTCGTCGAGCAACTCGGTGACGCGCTCGTCGAGTTCGAATGCAACCCGGTGATCGCGTCCTCGGACGCCGCCGTGGCAGTCGACGCCCGGCTCGTGCTGGCGGCACGCGACGCGGCGATGGAGCGCGCTCCGGCTCCGGCCACGGACTTCACGGCGCTGTTCGCCCCTCGGGCGATCGCGGTCGCGGGCGCGTCGACGTCGCGGGAGACGTTTGGGAACCGATTCCTCGCCGCCTATCGCGACGCCGGGTGGACCGACAGCCTGTTCGCCATTCACCCCGACGCGCGCGAGATCGACGGTGTTCCTGCATACCCGAGCGTGGGCGCAGTGCCGGGAGGTGTGGACTACCTCCTCGTCGCGGTGCCCGCCGCCCGCACGCCCGACCTCGTTGCCCACGCCGCGGGGTCGACCCGCTTCGTGCACGTGATCAGCGGCGGGTTCGGCGAAACCGGCGCCGATGGCGTCGCGCTCGAGAAGCAGCTTCGGACCGCGGCCCGCGGGGCGGACATTCGGGTGCTCGGGCCCAACTGCATGGGGGTGTTCAGCCCTGCCGGGCGCCAGACGTTCCAGCTCGACGCACCAAGGGAGCCGGGCGTGGTGAGCGTCGTGTCCCAGAGCGGTGGCCTCGCAGGAGACATCGTGAAGGCGGGTGACCGACGCGGGATTCGTTTCTCGAAGCTGGTCACCGTCGGGAACGCCATCGACGTGCAGCCCGGCGAGCTCCTCGAGTGGCTGGTCGACGACCCCGACACCGCGGTGCTCGGCCTCTACCTCGAGGCCGCGCTCGACGGTCGCCGTCTCGTCGGCGCCCTTCGACGCGCCGCGGGGCGAAAGCCCGTTGTGCTGCTGGTAGGAGGCTCGAGCCGCCAGGGCGCCCGCGCGGTCGCGTCACACACCGGCGCGCTCGCCGCCGACGCGCGCATCTGGAACGCGATCGCCAAGGCCACCGGCGCCTCGATCGTCACCACGCTCGAGGACTTCCTTGCTGTGCTCGCCTTTCACCAGCGATACGCGACCAACGCAGCGGAGGTCGACGCGTCGGTGATGATCGTCGGCCCGGGAGGAGGCGCGTCCGTGCTCGCCACCGACGCCTGCGACCGCGCAGGCCTGACGGTCACCGCCGTTGAAGGTGACGTCGTCGCGCAACTATGCCAGCTGGGCTACGGCGCCGGCACCAGCGTGGCGAACCCGATCGAGATCCCGCTGGGTCCGGCCGTCGGGCCCGACAGCTTCAACCGCGTGCTCGATGCAGTGTTCGCAGACCAGCACTACCGCGACGCGATGCTCCACGTGAACGTGCAGGCGTACCACAGCTACGGCACCAAAGGTGTCGCACCGCTGCTCGAGCTGCTCGCGCATCTCGGCGCGAGCGACTGGCCGGGGACACGCGTCGCGCTGGTGTTGCGCAGCCTGGAGTGCGCCTCGCCCGCCGACGCGAGGGCGCTCGCCGACGCGTGCACGGCCGCGGAGCTGGTGTGCTTCCGCGACTTCGACGAAGCGGCCACGGCTGTTGCCGCCGCCCAGCGGTTCGACCGCGCACGCCGCCGCTGAGCCGACGGTCACGACGCAGGAGGTTTGTCGTGCCCAAGCCGAACAGGACGGCCAGCAACGGTGAAGCCACGCGGCGGCGGATCCTGACCGTGGCCGAGCGACTGTTCGCACAACGGGGCCTCGACGCGGTCTCGGTCCGCGACATCACCGAGGCGGCCAAAGCCAACACCGCGGCGATCCATTACCACTTCGGCTCGAAGCGCAAGCTAGCCGTCGCAATTCTCGAGCGTCGGGCCGGAGAGCTGGCCGAACGCAGGGGCGTGCTGCTCGACAAGATCGAGACCGACTCGCGGCCCGATCTGCGCGACGTCATTGAGGCGTTGGTGCTGCCGTCGGCGGAGATGGTGGCCGACAAGAGGACCGGCGGCCGTTACTACATAGGGTTCCTGGCTGGGGTGACGAGCCACCCGGAGTACATGCCCCTGATCAACCAGGTCTACGACCCCACGGTCTCCCGCTATCTCGCTGCGCTCGAGCGCGTCACCCCGCATCTGCCACCCGACGTTCGGGCGCTGCGATTCGCCCTGGGCAAGGTGTTCGTGAACCAGGTGCTCGGGCAGCCCGGCGCCCCCGTGCACCACTGGCTCGAGCAGCAAGCCCCCGGCGCCGATGTCAACTTGACCGAACGCATCGTCGACTTCGTCGTCGGGGGCTTCCGGGAACCGCACACCGCCTGAAACGAGGCCGCGGCGGCGTTGTCAGCACTCGAGCCGCCACCCGTGCCCGTCGCGTACGAGCTTCCCGGCGGTCGGAGCCGCGAAATGCGTCCCGATGACCATTGTCGAGGTCTCGCCGTAGCATTCGGCGAACCTGCGGCGCGTGCTCCGCGCAAGGTCAGGGTTGCTGTCGGACGCGCCGCGCAGTCCCGGTTCCGCGAACTGCACCGGATGATGGACGACGTCTCCGGTGATCACCGCCTCCTGGCCCTCGGAGGAGATACGGACGCTCACGTGGCCCGGTGTGTGACCGGGCGTGGGCTCGAGGCGCACTTCCTCGCAGATCTGGTGATCGGCGGGCACGAGATCGACGAGCTCTGCGTCGAGCACCGGCTGCAGTGTGTCGCCGAGGTTGGTCAGCTCGCTCTGTGTCGACCGCCAGTGCTCCCATTCGTCACGTCCGACGAGATGCCGTGCCTGTGTGAATGTCACCGTCCAGCGGCCGTCGACGAGCATGGTGTGCCAGCCGACGTGATCGAAGTGCAGGTGCGTGCACACCACCGTGTCGATCCGCTCGCGTGGATACCCGGCTGCGGCGAGGTCGTCGAGGAACTGGGTGTGCATCGGCGGGAGCTCCGACAGTGTCGTGCGGTCATTGCCGATGCACGTGTCGACGAGGATCGTGCGCTCACCGGTCTCGACAACCAGCGCGTGGAAGGACAGCAACGCGCGGCCGTCGTCGTTCACGAAGCCCCGTCGCAGCCACCCATGTCGGTGGACATCATCGGCCGTGGCGTCGGGCAGCAGCCCTTCGAGCGGGATGGGGAGCACCAGCTCCGGCACCTTGGTGATCTCGACGCTGCCGATCCTCCACTGTTCCATGGTCATTCGAGCCAATCGCGCAAGACGTCGTCGTTGTGGGCGCCGAGCCTCGGGCCCGTTGCGCGGATCCGGGCCGGAGTGGCGCTGAGCCGCGGGGTAGGCGAGGGCATCGTCAGCGAACCGAGCTCGTCGTCCTCAACTTGCGCCAGGCTCGTCCGGCTGGAGACGTGCGGATCGTCGAGGATGGCCGGCAGGTCGTTCACCGGCGCGGCAGGGATGCGCGCGCCGAGGAGCGCCTCGAGGACGTCGTCGCGATCACGTGCCGCGATCCACTCGGCGACGAGCCTGTCGAGCTCGTCGGCCGCGGCGAGGCGCGCCGCCGACCGACCGAAGCGCGCCCGGTCCTCCGGCGTGTCGCGCCCGATCAGCGGCAGGAGACGCGTCACCTGCGCGTCGGTCGTGCCCGACACCACCACCCAATGATCGTCGCGCGAGCGATACACGTTCCGCGGAACGCCCCCGGGCACGCGGCTTCCGGTCCTCCGCGGGGTCTCGCCCGCCCGGTCATATGCCACAATCGTGCCCGCGAGCAGTTGCAGGATCGGCTCGTACATGCTCACGTCGACGTGCTGACCGCTCCCGCCACCGGCATCGCGGTGATAGCAGGCGGCAAGCGCGCCGATGACGCCGGCCATCGCGGTGACGGTGTCGCCCAGCGCGACCGACGGCAACATCGGCGGGCCGTCGGCTTCGCCGATCATGTTGGTGAGCCCGCCGAACGCCTCCGCCAGGGTGCCGGCACCGGGCCGGTTCGCGTAAGGACCGGTTGCGCCGTAGCAGCTCACGCTCACCATCACGAGGCGGCGGTTCCGCGCCGCGAGCTCGTCGTACGTGCAGCGCCAGCGCTCGAGCGTGGAACGCGGGAAGTTCTCCACGAGCACGTCGGCTCGCTCGACGAGCCGATGCAAGAGGTCGCGCCCGGCCTCGTTGTCGAAGTCGAGGGTGATCGCGCGCTTGTTGCGCGCCGCCAGCGCCCACATGAGCGAGCGCCCCTCGCGTTGCGCCCCCATGGCGCGCAGCGGATCACCCTGTGGGGGCTCGACCTTTACGACGTCTGCGCCGAGGTCGCCGAGCACTGCCGCGATCTGCGGCGCCGCGAACAGAGTGGAGATGTCGAGGACGCGCAGCCCGTCGAGCGCACCGTCCGCCATGCGCTACTTCAGCTCGATGAGGATCTCGTGGTATCGCTGCTCGCCGACGTTCTTGGCCGTCTCGATGCCGCCCTTCTCGACGTAGATCACGTTGCCGGGGAACACGTCGGCCTCGATGTAATCCTTGTACGGCCCTTTGGTGTCGGGCTCGGGGATTCCGGCGATACGGTCGCCGGAGACCTGCACGAGGATGTAGTCGAGCGTGTGCTCGTGTACGTCCGATGACTCTCCCGGTGCGAGATCCATCTCCCAGATCCGCACCCGGTCGTTTTCGAGCAGCATGCGGCTGGCGACGTCGCCCAGCGTGCGTTCCTCGCTCATCCGCTCCTCCTTGTCAGTCTTGGTTCGGTGCCGCGTCGTTCAGAACGGCCGGGTCACGGCCTTGGTGGGCCCGAAGCTGTGCAGCGCGTACGCGTGCAGGTTCCCGAGCCCGCCGCACACGATGATCAGCACGTCCTCGGGTCGCTCCACGAGGTGCACCATCCCGTCAGGGCCGATCCGGTCGCGCTCCTCCAGGTAGGCGTGGTACTGCCGCGGCCACCAGGAGACGGGCAGCGCTGCGTGCCGCCAGAGCGCGCGCTGGACGTCTTCGATGAGGGGAAAGTGAGCCGCGATCAGGTCTGCCCACGGCGGCGCCAGCGCGACTAAAACCTCGGCGCCGAAGTGGCTGATGAAGGCGTTCGTACCCGGATAGGCGATCGACTTGCCGATGAGCTCCACGAGCAGGGGGCCCGTGTCGGCGAGGATGTCGGCGATGTCCATGGTCCCGACGCAGCCATGGACGGTGACGGCGTTGCCGGAGAGGCCGCGGCGTTCGGCCAGCGGCGCCCACGGTGAGCGCTCCTCCCACTCGCCCACGACGATGCCGGCGACGCGGCCCGGCTGGCCGAACACGCTCTTCGACGAGACGCCCACCACCTGGCCGGCGACGTTGCGCATGACGAGGCGCAACGCGCGGCCGATCGACGGTCCCGGTCCGGCCTCACCGCCGAAGCAGCCGGCGGCGTAGGGGATGGCGAGGTCGTGGCGCGCCGGCCCGTTCACGAACAGGCCGGGTACGACCGAGCTCGTGGTCGTGTTGAGCGAGAACAGGTCGAAGACCGGGTCGGCGCACGCTTCGACGGCCGCGCACAGCAGCGGCATGGCGGTCGCCGGCGCACCCGCCATCACGGCGTTGATCGCCACCTTCTCGACCGTGCAGCGGCCGTTGCGGGGAGGCAGCTCGCCAAGGAGGTCGTCGGGGAAGCGGTTCGACGCCGCGACGTACTCGCGCACGAACTCCTCGACCGGGGGCACCAGCGGGAGTCCGTCGCCCCAGCCGGCGTCGGTGGCGAACTTGGTGAACGCGATGACGTCGACGTCGGTGTCGACGCGGGCGCTCGTCAACCAGTCAATCTGGCACCCCGAGGGCCCGCAGGAGCGGTCGATAATGCTGTCGGCCAATCTCACGCACCTCCGGCTCCGGCCGGGTGTCCAGCGGGTATGGGAGCACGAGCAATCGCAGTGCGGCCTGTCCCGCGTTCGCGGCCATCGTGTGAGCCAGCGGCTCGAACTCCTGCGTTACGACGGCGACCGCCGTCTTGCCTCGGGAGGCCACGGCCAACGTGTCGTGGACCGTCCACGAGGTGCACGATCCTCAATTGCCGAGCCCGACGACGGCGACGTCGACCTCGTCGACGAAGTGCTCGAGCTGCGCGCGAGTACGCTCGCCTTCCTCGCCGATCCGGTTTCCCGCGCACCACGTGAGCACGTGCGCGCCTGCCTCGCTCAGCGTCGTCGTCCACTCGTCGACGACCCACTCGAACGAGCGCCACGTGCGGTCGTAGCGGAGGCCAACGCGCTGGCCCGCGACCGCCCCGGCATCCGGGCCGGGATCGGCGCCGATCTCAGGCGGCGGCACGGTCGGGTCGAGGACCTTCATGCGGACCATCACAGACCTCCTCATCGCTCATCCGAGCATACGCTTGCTTGGTCATGACGGATCTGGCCTTCGCGACGCTCAATCACTCGCCGCTCGTCGAACCGCACGCCGACGTGCTCACGCAGGTCGTTGCTGCCGCCGACGCTGGCTACTCGATGTTGAGCCCCGACGTCTTCTCGATCCGCGCGCATCTCGCTGCCGGTGGGTCGCTCACGGAGTTCGCCGACGCGCTGTCAGAACACCAGCTCCGATGCCTCGATCTCGCTGGGCTGACGATCGGCGCCCGGGACGCCCGAACCAAGCACGAAGCCGACGAGCTGCTCGAGATGGCCGAGGCATTGGGCGCGACATGGATGCAGGCTCGCGTCGTCGACGAGGTCGACGACCGGATCAGGAGTCTCTTCCGCTGGAGCGCAGACCATTTCCGTGCTTCGGGCGTCGGGCTGGCAGTGGAGTTCTCGCCGCTCACGATGGTCAAGACCATCGCCGACGCGCGCGAGCTGCTGGCCGGCGCCGGGCGTGACGACCGCACGGGCGTGATCGTCGACACGTGGCACTTCTTCCGCGGCGCCGACCGCTGGCCCGACCTCGAGGCGTTCCCGGTCGACGACCTGGCCTTCGTCCAGTTCAGCGACGGGCTGCCGGCTGGCGAGGACCCAGGGCACGACACGCTGCACCGCCGTACTCTTCCCGGTCAGGGCGAGTTCGATCTGGAACGGTTCTCGGCGTGCCTGCGCGGCAAGAACTTTCGCGGGCCGGTCAGTGTCGAAGTGCTCTCCGAGGAGCTGCGCGCGCTGCCTGTCGAGGAATTCGCGCGCCAAACGATGGACGCGTCGCTGCCGTACTGGACGTGAGTTTTTGGCGGCGCACTGCCCCAATGATCCGGGCCGAACGACGCCAAACCGTCAGGCAACAACGTTTCGCAGCGGTTCGCCGCGCAGGTAGCGGCCTAGGTTGGCCGCAAAGAGCTCGAACACCGACTCCACGTAATGGTCGAGCGACGCCGCCGAGTGCGGTGACAGGCGCAGATTCGGCGCGTCCCACAGTGGGCTGTCCGCGGGTAGCGGCTCCTCCCGGGTGACGTCCAACACGGCCGCCCTCAGGTGACCGGACCGGAGAGCGTCGAGCAGCGCGGCCTCGTCCACGAGCGAGCCGCGGGCAACGTTGCAGAACACCGCTCCTGGTCGAATGGCAGCGAAGGCGGCCGCGTCGAACAAGTCTTGGGTCTCGGGAGTGGCCGGCGCGCACACGACGACGGCATCGACGCGCTGGAGCACGTCGTGAAGCCGTCCTGGCCCGACAACTTCGTCGACCACCGGTGGACGGTCCTCGACCTCGGGTCGGCGCCGCACGGCGAGCACGCGCATTCCCAGCGCTCGGGCCCGCTCGGCCACGGCGGTGCCGATCGCGCCCAGCCCCACCAGCCCCAGCGTGAGCCCCGATACGTGTCGGCCGTACGCGGGCTTCCACAAGTGGCGGCGCTGCTGGTCGGCGAGCTCGTCGAAGCGTTTCCAGACCGCCAGGAGTTGTCCGACCACGAACTCGGCGATCGGCACTGCGGCAACGCCCGCCGCGTTGGTGACCACGACGCCCGGTCCGAGCTCTGCGCCTCGGAAGTGGTCGGTGCCGGCGCCGATGGCCTGCACCCAGCGCAGGGCGGGCGCGAGCCTTCCGAGCCCGATCGGCAGGTCGAGAGCGAGCAGCACCTCGGCCCGGCCGAAGGCGTCGCGTTGTTCGTCGGTGAGCATGGGCGCGCGAGCTCGCAGCTCCTCGAACGAGCTCCGGCTCCGTGCCGCCCGGACGCCGTGGTCTTCGACGTAGGGAACCACGACCAGCTCGATGTCCGGCGACACGGCCCGCAGCCGCTCGACCAGTTGAGCTGGAGGATCGGGCGGGTAGGCGACGTGGACGATCACGCTCCGTCGAGCGTCACTCCCACGAACATTGTTCACCACGGTTTCGAATCGTAAGGTCGCTCGCGCCATGGAAGCCTGCCGATGAGCCGGATCCTCATCGCCTCGCCCGAGGGGGCGGTCGTCCACCGTCGCGGTCGGCTTGCCGACCCGCCGGCAGCGCTGGCGGGGCAGCGGGTCGCCGTGCTCGTCAACGGCAAGCCGAACGCCGCTCTCCTCCTTTCTACGGTCGCCGAGGACCTGGCGAACAGGGCGGGCATGCGACTCGGTCCCGTAATCGGTAAGCGGAGCGCGGCCGAGCCTGCCGACGCTGAGGTGCTCGACAACCTGCGACGCAGCGCCGAGGTCGTGCTGACGGGGAGCGGCGACTGAGGATCGTGCACGTCGTGGAGTGTCCACGACCTCGTCCAACTCGAGGAGGCGGGCATCCCCACCGTGTTGCTCGCCACCAAGCCGTTCGAGCCAATGGCACGCGGCGCGGCCTCGGCCCGCGACCTTCCTGACGCCCGGATCGTTGCGATTCCGCACCCGCTGGGCGGCATCGACGAGGACGCTGTGCGCGTCCGCGCTGCGAGCGCGGTCGACGCGGTGCGTGCCCTCGTCACGCCTCCAGGGGGAGGGTGACGCTCTTCGTGACGCCCCAGCTGAGCAGCACCGACGAGTGCTTGCCCGGCCCGCCGGCGACGAGGACCCGGTAGTTGTCGGGGTGCGCCGTGACGGGGAGGAGGGCGTCGCCGGCAACCGCGTGCATCCACGGTTCCCAGAGCGGGGGATCGAACGCGGCGCGCATCTGCCGGGCCGGGAGCCGGGCCCGCTCGAACAGATAGCTCTGCACGTCGTCAGGCGACCAACCGGCTTCGGCCATGGTCACGGCGTGCTCGGGGCAGAGCACGACGAAGATCTCGGCGCTGCTCACGGGGGCGTTGTTCGAGCCGAGCTGAGCGACAACGGTGGCCATCTTCTCGAGAATCCCCTCGGGTTCACGGCTCCACATGTCGTGGACGTTGTGCGGGTTCTCCGTGCACGCGACCGTCACCGCGCTGTCTGCGGTTACCCCCTTCGACCAGGGATAAGGAGGCCACGGCGAATCCGCCGCGTTCTCGGCGATGCAGAACGTGTA
>JBKOWY010000124.1:0-18128 GCA_046724655.1 Actinomycetota bacterium | reverse complement strand
TGGACAACCTTCGGGTCCGCGGTCGACACGATGTTGTGGAGCTCGTCGGGGTCGTTCCGCAGGTCGTAGAGCTGCCGCTCTCCGGTCACGTATTCGACGTAGGTGTAGCGGTCGGTGCGCACGGCGGCGTACGTCGGTGGCACGCTGACGCGCCGTCCGCTTCCGCCCCGCGCGCTGCCCGTGAACTGCTCCACGAGCACCGCCGTGCGCGAGCTCTTGCCGGGCGACTTGCCGTGCAGCACCGGCTCGAGCGATCGGCCGTCAACGAAGCTCGGCGCCTTCGCGCCGGCGAGCGCGGCGAACGTCGGTGCGAAGTCGATGTTCGCGGCGAATTCGTCGACCTTCTTCCCCGCCGGGACGTCCGGGCCGCGAACGACGAGCGGCACCCGGATGTCCTCGTCGAAGGCGGTGATCTTCCCCTGCGGTAGGCGGTGCTGGCCGAGGTGGAAGCCGTTGTCGGAGGTGAACACGATGTAGGTGTTGTCGAGCTTGCCGGCCTGTTGCAGCGTGTCGACCACGTGCTGGATGAGGTCGTCGACGGCGAGCATGCTCTGGAGCTGCTTGCGGTACAGAGCGTCGATCGAGGCGATCTGCTGGTCGCCGAGCAACGGCCGCGCTTGGAGCCACTGCGGCTCGGCGCTCACGTCGGCCTGGTTGAACGACGCCGTACGTGGCGCCTGCAGGCCGGGGAAGGTCTCGGCGTGGCGCGGCGCCGGGGTCGCTGGTGCATGAGGAACGTACGGCGCGACGTAGAGGAAGAACGGTTTGTCGCCGCTCTGCTGGATGAACTCGCCGGACTTCTGCGACAGGACATCGACCAGGTGGTCCTGCGGGCTCGCTCCGTAGCGGACGAGCTTGCCGTTCTCGTTGAGCCGGTAGTTGTACCCGGAGTAGCCGCCGTTGCCGCTCGGGCTCGCCCAGACGTCCCAGCCGGGCGGGACGAACGTCGCGTCGGCGCCGTTCGGGTACCCGTTCAGGTACTTCCCGAGCAGACCTGTCCGGTACCCGGCGTCGTGGAGCCAGGTGGCGACGGTCGATTTCTCGTCGCCGTTCGAATGGAACTTCTCGAACCCGCCCAGCGGCGGCCGGTTGCCGCGCACGTCGTGGTTGTGGACGTACTGCCCACGCAGGATCGACGAACGCGACGGACAGCACAAAGAGTCGGTCACGAAGAAGTTCGAGAACGTCGTGCCCTTGTCGACGAGCAAGGAGTTGAACTTCGGGAACCTCGACGCATCGAAGTACAGGCTGCGATCGAGGTCGTCGGTCAGGATGAAGACGAAGTTCGGGTGCTTCCCGGGCTTGGCCTTCGCCTCCGAAGCGGCCGCGGATGCGCCGGTCCCGCCGGTGAGGCCGACAACCATTCCCAAGGCCGCCAGCAGAGCCAGCCCCGACCGGGCGCGGCGATGGGTGCTCATGGGCGGAGTGTGGCAAGCACGGGTGAGCGAGCGGTCAGGCTGACGTCAGGGCGTGATGATGCGTGCGTGGCGCCCTACGCGCCGAAGTGCTCGAGCAGCGCCCGGGCGTAGTAGTCCTCCCAAGGCTCCGGCGGCTGCTGCTCGGTGTACTCCTTGTCCAGCCGGACCAGCATGTAGACGAGCTCGCTGCGCACGGGAGGGGCGCCGAGCAAGTCCGGCAGCTCGGACAAACGCACGAGCCAGTCCGCGTACCACGACGCCCAGTCGTCGTCGGCGCCGTCGACGATCCGGTACACCTGGTGATGCGTCTCGCCCGCCTCGTGCAGCAGCTCGCTGATCCGCTTCCTCGTGTCGGCCATGGCCGAACTTTACGCGGCGCGTGCGAGACTGCGGTCGTGCCGAGGTCGGCGTGACGACGCGAGCACGGCTCCCGTCCGACGCGCGGCGCATCCTGTGGGCGCAGGCACTGCGCGCGTTCGCGTACGGGTTCGGCGCCGTCTTGCTCGGCTCCACCCTCGACCGGCGCGGGTTCTCGTCGGGTGAGGTCGGGCTCGTGCTCGCGGCCGTCGTGACCGGCACGGTTGTCTCGTCGATCGCAGTCGGCCGTTGGGGCGACCGGTTCGGGCGGCGCCGCGCCTACATCGTGCTGTACCTGGTGCTGGCACTCACCGGTGTCGTGTTCGCGTTCGCCGACCAGGTCTGGGCCCTCATCGCCGTCGCTCTCACGGGCGCGCTGTCGACCGAGGTCGTGGAATCGGGGGCGTTCACGTCGCTCGAGCAGTCCATGCTCGCCACCGATCTCGAGGGCCGACAGCGCATCCGTGGATTCGGTGTGTACAACGCGGTCGCGACCGCGGCCGGGTCGGTCGGGGCGCTGGCCGCAGGCGGCCCCGAGCTGCTCCGGCGAATCTGGTCGGGGGCCCCGATCGACGAACGGTTCTTCCTGGTGTTCGTCCCCGTCGCCCTGGCCGGTGCCGCGGTGGCGTGCACGCTCTCCGGGAGCGTCGAAGCCGATCCGCGCCCGATCGACGAGCCGGTGCCCGCGGGGCTGCATCGCTCGCGTCCAACGGTCCTACGGCTGGCCGCCCTGTTCGCGGTCGACAGCTTCGCGGGCGGATTCGTCGTGCAGTCGTTCATCGCCTACTGGTTGACCGTCCAGTTCGACGCGTCGATTGGCGTGCTCGGCATCGTGTTCTTCTCGGTCGGCGTGCTGCAGACCGCGTCGTTCCTCATCGCGCCGCGCCTCGCCGAGCGCTTCGGGCTGCTGCGCACGATGGTCTTCACGCATCTGCCGTCCAACGCGCTCCTCGCCGTGATCCCGCTCGCGCCAAACCTGCCGGTCGCGATCGCGCTGCTGTTGAGCCGGTCCCTGCTCGGGCAGATGGACGTGCCCACGCGCCAGGCCTACGTCATGACGCTCGTCGACCCAGCTGAGCGCACGCCCGCCGCGGCGTGGACGAACACGGCGCGTTACGTTGCGCGCCCGGCCGGACCTGCGCTCGCCGGGGTGAGCCAGTCGGTCGCGCTCGGGCTGCCGTTCTTCCTGGCGGGCGGGATCAAGGCGCTGTACGACATCGTGCTCTGGCGCTGGTTCCGTTCCGTCCGGTTGCCGGACGAGGCAACCCCGGAACCGTCGAGAACCGTCGCGTAGGGTTCGACAGTGGCGCGCCCTGAGATCTGGACGACCGGCATCGCATGGCCGGGCGCGATCGAACGGGCCGCAGCGCGCGCCGAAGCGGCGGGTTTCGACGGCTTGGCGGTCGTCGACTCGCAGAATCTTGCCGGCGATCCGTACGTCGGTCTCGCCCTCGCGACGAGGGAGACCGAGCGACTTCAGCTCGGCACCGCGGTGACGAACCCCGTGACCCGGCACCCCGCCGTGACCGCGGCGGCGGCGGTGACGCTCCAGGTCGCGTCGCAGGGGCGTTTCGTGCTCGGCATCGGGCGCGGCGATTCCGCCCTGGCGCACCTGGGTCGGGCGCCGGCGACGGTACCGATGTTCGAGCGGTATCTCGCCGTGGTGCGGGCGTACCTGCACGGCCACGAGATCGCGTTCGAGGAGCTCGGCTTCCACGAGGCGGTCGCGCCACCGGTCGACGGGCTCGGCCTCGCCGAGGCGCCGGAGGCGAGTCGGCTGCACTTTCTGCCGTCCGGCCTGCCCACGGTTCCGGTCGAGGTCGCCGCGACCGGACCGCGCGTGCTCGCGGCCGCGGCTCGCCACGCCGACCGCGTGCTGCTTGCGCTCGGCGCCGACCCCGAGCGCGTGCGCTGGGGCATCGAGACGGTCCGGGCCGCAGGCGGCACATCCGTCGGCGCGTTCGTGAACGTGGTCCCCCACCCGGATGTCAGCGTCGCCCGCGAGCTCGCCAGCGGCGGCGTGGCGACGTTCGCTCGGTTCTCGGTGATGCATGGCACCGTGACCGGTCCCGCCGACGCCGACCAGCGCGACACCCTCGCGGCTGTGCACGGCGCCTACGACATGACCCGCCACACGCAGGTCGGCTCGCCCCAAGCGGCGACGCTCACGCCGGACTTCATCGACCGATTCGGCATAGTCGGCGCGACTGACGCCTGCGTGCGCCGGCTGACCGAGCTCGTCGACCTCGGCCTCGACAAGCTGATCATCACGGGACCGACCCTCGGCGCCGATCCCGACGAGGCGCGCGCGGCCCGCGCCCGTTTCGACGCCGAGGTTCTGCCGGCGCTGACGTCCTGACCGTCTGAGCACGCGCGACGAAGCGGGCGTACGCTACGACCCATGGATTTCCCGATCATCTCGGCGGACTCGCACATCACGGAACCTCCGAACGCGTACATCGACAACATCGAGCCGAAGTGGCGCGAGCAGGCACCCCACCTGGAGTTCATGGGTGATGAGGTGGGCGACCTCTTCGTGATCCCCGGGATGAAGACCCCGGTCCCGATGGGGCTGGTGGCGGCGGCGGGAAAGCCGGCCGAGGAGATTCGCCTCGCGGGCGTCCGGTTCGAGCAGCTCCACCGAGGCGGATGGGATCCCGAGGCGCGCCTCGCCGACCAGGAGCGCGACGGTGTCGCCGCCGAGGTGCTCTACCCGACGGTCGGCATGCAGCTCTGCAACCACAAGGACTTCGACTTCAAGAAAGCGTGCTTCGACGCGTACAACCGCTGGATCGCCGAGTACTGCTCCGACCACGCCGATCGGTTGCTCGGGTGCGGGCAGACCGCCATGCGCACACCGGAGGAAGGCGTCGAGGACCTCAAGTCCATCGCGGCACTGGGCCTGCGGGGCGTCATGATGCCCGGCAACCCCGCGGTAGACGACTACGACTCCCCCGCCTACGACGCGTTCTGGGAAACCGCGGTCGAGCTCGGGCTGCCGCTGTCGTTCCATATCCTCACGACCCGAGAGACGTCACCGACCCGCGGTCCGCGCATGAACATGTTCCTGTCGGTCGTGCGCGGCTGCCAGGACATCATGGGAACGCTGGTGCTCGGCGGCGTGTTCGAGCGTCACCCCGGCCTCAAGGTGGTGTGCGTCGAGGCGGACGCGGGCTGGGTACCGCACTACATGTACCGGCTCGACCACGCATACAAGCGCCACCGGTACTGGTTGCCTCCCGGGCAGGAGCTGTCGCGGCTGCCGTCCGAGTACTTCGCCGACCATATCTACGTGACGTTCCAGGACGACTGGGTCGCGTTCAAGACCGCGGACCTTCTGAACTGGCACCGGCTGATGTGGGCGAACGACTTCCCGCACAGCGACTCGACGTGGCCTTGGTCACAAGAGATGCTTGCCGAGCACGCCCGCGACCTCACCGGCGAGCAGCGCCAGGCGATCCTGTCCGACAACGCGGCCACGTTGTACGGGATCGACACAACTGCGATTGCGGCATGACCGCTGCGTTGGTCACAAACGACGTCTATAGCGCCGGTTTCTGACCCAACGCGCATGGGGCTGGGCTTCGAGGGTTTTCTCCGTTGCCGTATCGGGCACAACACCCGGGACGCAACTAAAGGAGACACGATGGACAGGGACTTCGAGGGCAAGAAGGACGATATCAAGGGGCGGGCAAAGGAAGCCGCCGGCGACTTGACCGATCGCGACGACCTCAAGCGTGAGGGCAAGGCCGACCGCGCCAGCGGCAAGGTCAAGGAGAAACTGGAGCAGGCCAAGGAGAAGGGCGAGGAGCTGATCGACAAGGCCAAGGAACGCATCCAGCGCCGGTAGCCAGCCCGTACCGGAATCGCGACGACGCCCGGGAGTCAGTCTCCCGGGCGTCTTCGCGGAGTCGTCTCGGGCGATGTCGACTCGCTACTTCCTCGAATCGACTGCCCGCTGGAGCTGGACCTTGGTCATGCGGGATCGGCCGCGGACGTTGTACTTCTTCGCCTCGTTGTAGAGCTGTTCCCGTGTCCGACCCTTCGGCGCGCGCCGGCCCGAACGCTGCCCGCCCCGCTGACTGGGCGACTTGCCTCGCGTCGAGGTGCGCGAGCGACGGCGCGATTCGCCGGAGCGCGCTCGCTCCTTCTGGACCGTGCGCGCCGCGATCTCCTCGGCGCGGCGGTTGCCGCGTCGCTGCTGACTCTGCTTGATGTGCTCGTACTGCCGAGCACGCTTCGTACCCTTCTTGACACCACGGGGCGGCATGGCGTTCCCCTCCTTATCCTCTTGCTTTCCTCTTGCTCTCTTCCTCTTACTCTCTTACTCGCAGGCCTGCGCTTCGTCGACGAGCTGTTGCACCGCCGAGCTCGGCACCGGGATGTCGGCGCTCTGCGCGTACAGCAGCAGGCTCGCGACCCGATGGGCCCCGTGCCGCGCCCGACGCAGTAAATACGGCCAGTCGAGAGGCGTGCGGATGAGCACACCGAGCGCGTCGTACCAGTGGTGGGGCCTGCCTTCGCTGTTGACCGTCGCCTTGATCACGACGAGATCCTCGGGTGCGATCACCGGAACCCGGACGCCGCGGAACTCGTGCCACGACGTACGGTCGATCATCTCCTGGTCGAGATAGATCTCCGACATGGCACGGAAGATCACGTCAACCAGCACACCGTCGGAGAAGGCCTTGTAGATCCAGCGCTCGTCGAAACGGTCGGTGGCAAATCCGGCCTTGCCCAGGAGGCGAAGCGCTTCCGCGGCGTCCTCCTGCCGGACGAACACGTCCATGTCGTACGACCAGCGGGGCCGCCCGTAGATCGCGCTCGCCAGGCCGCCGATGAAGACGTACGGGATCTCATCGCCGAGAGCGTCGACGACCGACTCGAGAACCTGCAAGTACGTCGCTTCGGGCACGTCCTGGCACGCGAACGAGCCGTCGTTGGTCCTCGGGATCTCGTCCGTTTCCTGCACGGACCGTTCGTACCCGGAGCCCGGCGCCGGCATGCCCGCCGGCGGCGGGCCTCAAGGCTGGCCGTCGAAGCAGTAGACGGTGTACGGCGCCCGGATGACGGGCTGGGCGACGTTGCGGACGTGGATGCCGCCCGGGGTTACGCCCTTCTCCGTTCCAGCGTGTGCGTGGCCGTGCACGGCGAGGTCGGCGCCGGCGTCGTCGATGGCCTCGCCGAGGAGGTAGCTGCCCAGGAACGGGAAGAGCTCGAGGCGCTCGCCGGCGAGGGTGTCCTTCACGGGCGAATAGTGGAGAAGCGCGACGCGGACGTCCGTCCGAAGCTGGTCCAGCGACCCTCGCAACCGTTCGGCGAGTGACTCGGTATGCCGGATAAACGCCTTCATCTCGGGCTCGCCGAACGCGGTGCCGCTGACGCCGGCGAACCCGCCGCCGAATCCCTTCGTGCCCGCCACGCCGAGCGATCCTCCGGGCAGATCGATCTCGGCCGAATCGCCCTCGAGCACGATCGCGCCCGCGGCCTCCAACGACGCCTGCACCTTCTGCGCCGAGTCGCTGTGGAAGTCGTGGTTCCCGAGCACGGCGAGGACCGGCACGCCGGCGCGCTCGATCGCCGACGCGACCAGGTCGGCCTCGCTCGCGTCCCCGACGCGGGTGAGGTCACCCGCGATCAGCAGCACGTCGGCCGCCGTGTCCACCCCGTCGAACAGGTGGCGAGCACTGTCTCCGGAGTCGATCCCGACGTGAACGTCACCGACGGCCGCAACACGAATCATCAGAGGTGCTCCGGCTCCGGGCGTTCTGTAGGTGTGAACACCGTGACCTCGTTGTTGATCTTGGCGTCGTCGCCGAACATCTCCTGGAGCACGGTCGTGATCGCGTCCCGTCGCGCCGCGACCGGGACCGTGCCCTTCACGAAGATCTGGTCACCGACGACCTTCACCTGGACGTCGAGCTCCCCGACTCTTCGATCCTGAGCGAGGGCGTCTCGGATGTGCTCGACCATGTACTGCTTCGGTCCGCGCTCGGCTCTCGAATCAGCCATGTCGAGGTCAGCTCCGTCGCTCGCGTCGTCCGCCGAGGGCTTCCCAGGCTGCCTCGAAGGTCGGATACCGGCCGTCAGGCAGACGCTCGAGCCACCGAAGCACTTCCGCCGGTGCCCGCCCGCGCTGTGCGACGCGAATGATCTCGTCCCGCGACGCCGGGAATGCTGATGGTTCGAGGTGTCGCGCGATCTCGCTGCGCAACTCGAAGTCTTCGCCCGCGTCGCGGCGGTGAATCACGGCGTCGGGGACGGGCTCGTCGTCGGCCGGTCCTTCCTGCTCCCGTTCCTCCTCGGCCCGGGACTCCACCGGTGCGCCGCGTGTGACCGACTGCGTCAGCCGTTCGAGGTCGTCGTCGATGCGGGGACCGTGGCGATCGCTTGAGCGCTCCACGTCGCCTTCCGAGTCCCTGTCTGAGTCCACGCTTGCCACCGTTCCCTGGCGGCCGAAAACGTAACCGCCGCCCCGTGCGGCGAAGAGGCGGCCGGGAAAACGGTTTGGGCGCTTGCGGTCGGCGGAAGGCTCTCGCCGGGGAAAGGCCGGGGGGGACCGGACCGGCCCTCGGAGCGACCGGAGGAGGAACGGCCACGCGCGCTGGTCTCGTGCTCGTCGGTCTCACGCTCGGGCTGGCCGGGGTGGGAATCGCCCGTCCCGGGATCGATGCGAGCGAGCACCGCGCCCCCGCAGCTCAACGTGACATCCGGGCGCTCTACCTCAAGGATTGCGCGATCTGCCACGGGAGTGACGGACGCG
The DNA here is from genome assembly GCA_046724655.1 of Actinomycetota bacterium. GTDB lineage: Bacteria > Actinomycetota > Acidimicrobiia > IMCC26256 > JACDBD01 > JALZAA01. The sequence goes on along the minus strand of JBKOWY010000124.1, from coordinate 9,590 downwards.
GCACGCGCCAAGGCCCGTCGCTCGTCGGTCTAGGTCCCGCCGCGGTCGACTTCCAGGTTTCGACGGGCCGCATGCCGATCCCGTCGCCGAAAACCCAGCCACAGCGCAGGACGCCCAAGTACTCGCGCGCCACGATCCGCCGGCTCGTCACCTACGTGGACTCGATCACGGGCGGGGGCGGCATCCCGATCCCCCAGGTCAACCTGGGCATCGCCGACGTCGCGCAAGGCGGGGAGGTGTTCCGGCAACAGTGCGCCGCATGCCACGCGTGGTCGGGTGAAGGGGGCGCGCTGCTCGACCGGGAGGCGCCGAGCACGCATCCGGCGACGCCGACGCAGATCGCCGAAGCGGTGCGGACCGGCCCCGGCACCATGCCTGCCTTCGGAGGGGCGGCGATTGCCGAGAACGAGCTCGACTCGCTCGTCGCGTACACGCTGTACCTCGACAAGCCGCGTGATCGCGGCGGCGAGCCGCTGTGGCATGTCGGCCCCCTCGTCGAAGGGGCGGCCGCCGGCCTTCTGGGCCTGGGGGCGCTGGTGCTTGCCATCCGCTGGATCGGGACACGCGCGTGAGCGACGCGCCGCGAGCCGCACGGGACGACGCGCGAACAGGCGAACGGTTTGCGACGATGGCCTTTCTCGTCAGCGCCGGCGCCGCAATCGGCCTGGCCGTCGTCTACGGGCGCGGCGGTAATCCCCAGGTGGAGGGCGCGCTCATCCTCGCGAGCTTCGGGGCGCTCGGCGCGGGCTTGGTAACGACCGCGCACCGGCTTCTGCCCGACGAGCCGTTCGAGGAGGAACGCGAGCCGCTTCCCACGACGCCGGAGGACCGTAGGGCCTTCGCTGAAGACTTCGATCGGGGCGAGAGCGTCACGCGGCGCCGGCTCCTGATTGCATCCCTGGTCGCGGCGGTGGGCGCGATCGGGGCCGCGTTGCTGTTCCCGATCCGCTCGCTCGGACCGAGCCCGGGGACGTCGCTCGAGCGGACACCGTGGCGCCGGGGCAAGCGCCTCGTGAACGAGGAAGGCGCCGCCGTGGTCGCCGACGAAGTCCCGCTCGACGGGCTCGTCACGGTCTTTCCCGAAGGAGCGGTCGGATCCGCCGACGGCCAGGTCGTCCTCGTCCGCGTCCGGCCCGAGCTCCTCCGCCCGATCGAAGGACGGGAGGACTGGAGCCCCAACGGCCTCATCGCGTACTCCAAGGTCTGCACGCACGCTGGATGCCCGGTCGGCCTGTACGAGTCACAGACGCACCAGCTGCTGTGCCCGTGTCACCAGTCCGCGTTCGACGTGCTCGACGGCGCCCGGCCCGGCTTCGGTCCGGCTGCTCGCGCCCTCCCCCAGCTCCCGCTCGAGATCGACGCCGATGGTTTCGTCGTGGCCCGTCGCGGCTTCCTCGAGCCGATCGGCCCGGCGTACTGGAACCGATGACCCGGTTGCGCCACACCGCCGCCTTCGCCTGGGTGCTGGCGGCGGCGCTCGCGCTCGCAAGCTGCAGCGGAAGCACGAACTCGCTCGACACCAACGGATCGGAGTCGCGGCACCTCGCCGGGCTCTGGTGGCTCATGTTCGGCCTCGCCACCGGCGTGTACGTGGTCGTGGCGGGCTTCATCGTGATCGCAGCACTCCGAGGCCGCCGTGGCCGGCCGGCCGGTTCGCGTTTCAGTCCGAACGCGTTCATCATCGTCGGCGGCGTCATCGTGCCGACGTTGATCCTCCTGGTCCTGGCCGTCGTGACCGTGACGACGACGGAGGCCCTGCGCAAGGCCGACGACGATGCGGTGCACATCGAGGTTCGAGGCGAGCGGTGGTGGTGGGAGGTCCGCTATCCGCGTCGACAGATCGTCACGGCGAACGAGGTCCACGTACCCGTGGGTCAGCCGGTCGAGATGGGCCTCGTGTCCGACAACGTGATCCATAGCTTCTGGGTGCCGGAGCTCGCGGGCAAGGTCGACACGATCCCCGGCCAGCGCAACGTCTTACGGTTCACCGCCGAGAAGCCGGGGGCGTACCTCGGCGTGTGCGCGGAGTTCTGCGGGATCCAGCACGCGCACATGGGCTTTCGTGTGATCGCACAGTCGCCGGGTGAGTTCGAGCGGTGGGTGGCTGGACACGCTGCGCCCCCGCGCGAACCGGCGTCCGAGGAGGCGGCGCAGGGTCAGGTTCTCTTCCAGCGCCTTCCCTGCGCCGGTTGCCACACGGTGCGCGGAACCGAAGCGCGCGGCAAGGTCGGGCCCGACCTCACCGACTTTGGCAGCCGCGCCACGATCGGCGCCGAGACGGTCAAGAACACGCCCGACAACCTCGCCCGCTGGGTCCGCCGAGCGCAGTCGGTAAAGCCCGGCGCGCTCATGCCGGACCTCACGCTCTCCGACGACGACGTGCGCGCGATCGTCGCCTACCTCGAGAGTCTGCGGTAATGGCGACGACCGACGTGCGGCCGGAGGTCGAGGAGGAGCGCGAGCACCTCGAGGAGATCTGGGAGGACGACCCGGGGATCCCCGGATTCTTCTCGACCGTCGACCACAAGCGCATCGGCAAGCGGTACATCTACACCTGCTTCGTCTTCTTCTTCGTCGGTGGCCTCATCGCGCTCGTCATGCGCTCGCAGCTCGCGGGACCGAACAACACGGTGCTGTCGGCCCGCGCCTACAACGAGCTCTTCACAGTCCACGGGACGACGATGATCTTCCTCTTCAACACGCCCGTGCTGGCCGGCTTCGGCAACTACCTGCTGCCGATGATGATCGGGACCAGGGACATGGCGTTCCCGCGCCTGAACGCCTTTAGCTACTGGGTCTTCCTGTTCGCCGGGATCCTCTTCTACTCGAGCTTCCTCGTCGGCAGCGCGCCCGACGGCGGCTGGTTCGCGTACACGCCCCTCACGACCAAGACGTACTCGCCGGGCCTGAACCTCGACTTCTGGGGCTTGGGCGTCGTGTTCCTCGGGCTCTCCACCACGGTCGGCGCCGTCAACTTCATCGTCACCACGCTCAAGCTGAGAGCTCCGGGGATGAGCATGAACCGGCTGCCGATCTTCGTCTGGTCGATGCTCGTGTTCTCGTTCATGGTGATCTTCGCCGTCCCCGCGGTCACGCTCGCCGCCGGGTTGCTCGAGCTCGACCGGTTGTACGGCACGGCCTTCTTCACGCCCCGCGCCGGTGGCAGCACGCTGCTCTACCAGCACCTCTTCTGGTTCTGGGGCCACCCCGAGGTCTATATCCTGTTCGTGCCGGCGGCGGGGATGATCTCCATGATCATCCCGGTCTTCTCGCGGCGGCCCATCGCCGGTTACCTGTGGGTTGCGGCGTCGCTCGTCGCGATCGGCTTCATCAGCTTCGGTGTATGGGTGCACCACATGTTCGCGACCGGCATGCCGGCGCTGGCGCTGTCGTTCTTCGCCGCCGTGAGCCTGTTGATCGCGGTCCCGAGCGGGGTGCAGTTCTTCGCCTGGATCGCGACGATGTGGCAGGGCGCGGTGCGGTTCACGACCGCCATGCTCTTCTCGATCGGGTTCCTGCTCGTCTTCCTGCTCGGCGGCATCACAGGCGTGATGGTGGCGGTCCTGCCCTTCGACTGGCAGGCGACCGACAGCTACTTCATCGTCGCTCACCTCCACTACGTGCTGAACGGCGCCGTCGTGTTCCCGATCTTCGCCGCGTTGTATTTCTGGTTGCCCAAGATCACGGGACGAATGCTCAACGAGCGGCTGGGCCGAGCCAGCTTCTGGACGATGTTCGTGGGCTTCAACGTCACGTTCTTCCCGATGCACATCCTCGGCTTCCTAGGCATGCCCCGGCGCATCTACACGTACTCGGAGGGCCTCGGCTGGGACGCCCTGAACCTCGTGGTGAGCGCGGGTTCGTTCGCGTTCGGGCTCGGCGTGCTGCTCACGCTGATCAACTTCGTGGTGAGCCACTTCCGCGGTGCTCGTGCTCCGGACAACCCGTGGGAGGCTGACACGCTCGAGTGGGCGTCGAGCTCGCCGCCGCCCGACTACAACTTCGAGGCCATACCGGTCGTGGCGAGCCGGCACCCGCTGTGGGACCAGCAACCGCTCCCAGTTGCGGACTCCGGTCCCGACGACGCGACGAAGGCGTTCGGCGCCGCCGGTGCCCACGACCACACGACACCGATCACCGGTGGGCTGCGTGCCGCCCCCGAGAGGACGATGCGCATCCCCGAGCCGACCCTGTTGCCCGTCGTGTTCGCGGCCGGGCTGGCCGTATTCGTCGTCGGGCTGCTCGTGCAGGCGGTCGTCGTCGGGGTGGCGGGACTCGTCGTCGGCGCGACCGGTCTGGTGTGGTGGGCGTGGCGGACCGGGGAGCACTGACATGACCGTGACGTCGCCCACCACGGTCGACACGGTCGTCGTCGCCCCGCCGCCTGCCCGCTCCCGCGGCCGCAGCGTCGGCTGGTGGGGCATCGTCGTGGTGATCGCCACCGAGGGCACGATCTTCCTCGGCCTGCTCTCCAGCTACTTCTTCCTGCGGGCGTCGTCGCCGCGGTGGCCGCCGGCGGGAATCGAGGCGCCCGAGCTCCCGCTGATCTCGGTGTTCACCGTGGTGCTGATCGGCAGCAGCGTGCCGATCTTCTGGGCCGAGGCGGGCATCCGTGCCGGGCGGCAAGGGAGGCTCCGCGCCGGCCTCCTCATCAGCTTCCTCATGGGCGCCGCGTTCCTCGGCAACCAGGCGTACGAGTACGACCACCTTCCTTTCGGCTGGACCGACAACGCGTACGGCTCGATCTTCTGGACGACCACCGGGTTGCACGGGCTGCACGTGCTCGTCGGCCTGCTCATCAGCCTGGTCGTCCAGACCAAGGCATGGTCGAACAAGCTCTCCGCCGACCGGCACGTCTCGATGGAGGTGTTCTCGCTCTACTGGCACTTCGTCGACGCCGTCTGGATCTTCGTGTTCTCGTCCCTCTATCTCTCTGCGCACCTGCAATGAGCGTGTCGGCGCGCCGCATCGGTCGCTCGCCCCTCGCCGGGTGGTTCGCCGTCACGGGCGGCATCGCCGCGTGGATCGTGCACCTCGTGTTCTCGGCGTCGGTCGTGCGCCTGTTGTGCGACTACCCGGGCTGGACGTGGGTGCTCCATGTCGCCACCGCGTTGACGGCGGCGGTGACGCTCGCCGCCATGGCCGTGTCGGCCGCGTTGGTGCGCGAAGGCCGGGATCCGGAGGACGCCGACACGCCTGGCGGGCAGCTGCGCTTCCTGGGCCTGCTGGGGCTGTTGGTCGGGGCGATCAACCTGGCACTCATCCTGCTCGAGGGCAGCTATGCGATCTTCCTGGATCCCTGTGCCTGAGCGCACCCGACCGACGCGGGCGTGGGCCTTCTCGCTCGGTGTGCTGACCGTCCTGCTCGGGGTGGTGGGCCCGCTCGACGACGCGGCCGAAACGAGCCAGGCCTGGCACATGACGCAGCACCTGTTGCTCCTGGCGGTGGCGGCGCCGCTGCTCGTCCTGGGCGCTCCGGAACAGCGGCTGTCGGGATTGGTGCCCGCCGGCTGGGGGCAACGCCTGCGCCGGAATCATGCGCTGCGAGCCGTCTCCCGGGCGACGCCGATTCTCGTCGCGCTCGCGATCGTCGTGCAGAGTGCCGCCCTCGCCGTGTGGCACCTCCCGGGCCCGTACGAATCTGCGGTCCGGAACCCGGGCGTGCATGTCCTCGAGCACTTCACGTTCGTCGGCGCCGGCGTGTTCCTGTGGTGGACGCTGCTCCACGTCAGCCGCGCCCGCCTCGGGATCGGCGTCATCGCGCTGTTCTTCGCCGCGCTCCCCGGGACCGCGCTCGGCGTGCTGATGACGTTCGCGCGGACGGTGTGGTACCCGGTGTACGGAACCGGGCCTGCCGCGCTCGGCGATCAGCAGCTCGCCGGCGTCGTCATGTGGGCGGTGGGCAACACCATCTACCTGATCGCCGCGGTCGCGCTCTTCGCGGCCTGGCTGTCGAGCATGGAGCGCGCCACGCCGGCGCGCCCGGCAACGGCGGCGCGCCCGTGATCACGCGCCGCATCGCGCGGTGGATCGACGACAGGCTCGGCGCATCGCGGTTCGCGCGCAGCACGCTCGACAAGGCGTTCCCGGACCACTGGTCGTTCATGCTCGGTGAGGTCGCCCTCTACTGCTTCGTCGTTCTCGTGCTCACCGGGATCTTCCTGGCATTCTTCTTCGAGGCGAGCGCCAAGCAGGTTACCTACCACGGGGGGTACGGCCCGCTCGACGGCGTGCGCATGTCGGCGGCGTACAAGTCGACGGTCGAGCTGAGCTTCGACGTGCGGGCCGGGCTCGTGATGCGCCAGATGCACCACTGGGCGGCGCTCATCTTTCTCGCTTCGATCGTGACCCACCTGTGCCGGGTCTTCTTCACGGGCGCGTTCCGCCGCCCCCGCGAGCTCAACTGGATCATCGGCGTCACCCTCTTGCTCCTCGCCCTGTTCAACGGGTTCACGGGTTACTCGCTCCCTGACGACCTCCTGTCGGGGACGGGCCTGCGCATCGCGTACTCGATCGCGTTGTCGATCCCCCTCGTCGGCACGTGGGCAGCGTTCCTCGTGTTCGGCGGCGAGTTCCCGGCCGAGGCCATCCTCTCGAGACTCTTCGTGATCCACATCTTCCTGGTGCCCTTGGCCATCGCCACGCTCCTCGGCGCCCATCTCGCCATCTTGTGGCGCCAGAAGCACACCCAGTTCCGTGGACGAGGGCGCCGGGAGGACAACGTCGTCGGCTCCCGCCTCTGGCCGACGTACACCGCCAAGAGCATCGGGCTGTTCGCGATCATCGTCGCCGTCCTGGGAGGCCTCGGCGGGCTCGTGCAGATCAATCCCGTGTGGCTGTACGGCCCGTTCGAGCCGTCGGCGGTCACGACCGCGGCCCAGCCCGACTGGTACGTCGGGTGGCTCGAAGGTGCGCTGCGGCTCTTCCCGCCCTGGGACGCGCGCATTTTCGACCACACGATCTCCGAGGTGTTCTGGCCCGGGGTTCTCCTTCCGGGCGTGACGTTCGCGCTGCTGTTCGCGTGGCCGTTCCTCGAGGCCCGGGTGACGGGCGACCACGCCGAGCATCACCTGCTCGAGCACGCCCGCGAGCGCCCCATGCGCACCGCCTTGGGTGTCGCCGTCATCAGCTTCTACGGCGTGCTCCTGCTCGCCGGCGGCCAGGACGTGATCGCCGACAAGCTGGATCTGCCCGTCAGGGGCGTGCACACGACCTTCCGTGTGCTCGTGTTCGTGTTACCCGTGCTGCTGGCGGCGTTGGCGTGGAAGCTGTGCCGCGATCTGCAACGCGCTCGTTCGGCCAAGGAGCTGGCGGAGGAGGCTCCGCCGCCGGTCGGCCCGGCCGAGGCGCCCGTCGACGAGCCGGCGCCGACCGGTTCGCGCTCGTCAGCCAGCGCGCGGGAGGCGGCGGGCGGCCTCGGCGATGGACCGTGACCGCCGGTTGATGCCCTCCCACGGGTCCCGTTTTCGAGCGATGCGCCGGAACACGTTCGATAACCGGTACTTGCGCGGGTCGAAGTCGGCGGACGTGACTTCGTCCCAGTCGAGCGGCACCGCGACCGGCACGCCGGGAAGGGCGCGGAGTGAGTACGGCGCAACTGCGTGCTGTCCGTAGCTGTTGCGCAGCCAGTCCACGAACAGCCGGCCCTTGCGATTGTCCTTCCGCTGCTCGATCGTCAGCCGGTCCGGGTCCCGTCGCACCATCTCCCGGGCGAGATCGCGCGCGAACCCACGCACGGTGTCGAAGCTGTCGGTCCCGTCGAGCGGGACGTGGACGTGGATTCCCTTCGAGCCTGTCGACTTCGTGTACGCCGTGATACGTATCTCGTCCAGCACGTCGCGTAGGATCCGCGCCGCATGCCGCACCGCTCGCGGGTCGTCGGTCGGTGGATCGAGGTCGAAGATGACCTCGACCGGCTTGCGCGGCGAGGCCGCGGCGACGAGCAACCGGTGCAGCACCAGCACGGCCTGGTCGGCCAGGTACACGAGCGTCCCGGCATCGTTGCACACGACGTGCCGCACCGTGCCGCCCCGCTCACGCGGGAGCTCCACGGTCTCGATCCAGTCGGGGAAGTAGTCGGGTGCTGTCTTCTGGAAGAAGCCCTCGCCTTTGATCCCGTCAGGGAAGCGGTGCAGGGCAAGGGGCCGTCCCTTGAGACGCGGGACCATCACGTCCGCAATCCGCCGGTAGTACTCGACGACGTCGCCCTTGGTGATGCCGTCGTCGGGGAACAGCACCTTGTCGGCATTGGAGACCTCAACCGTGTGCGAGCCCACTCGCACCGCCGTCACGATGCCGCCTCCGCCGCGACCTCCTCCAGGGTGCGCCCGCTCTTCACGGATTCGGGCCTGCTCTTCACCAGGTTGCGACGGGCGTCGGCCTTGTCGTCCTTCGTCTTCACGAGCAGCCACTGGTCTTGCCCGCGAAACCGGGTGAGCGCCCACGTGCCCCGCAGCTTCTGCCCCTCGAGGAAGACCCGGATGTGGCCCTTCTTCAGACCCTCTTCGATCGGCGTGTTGCCGTCGTCGGTGAGATTGCGATACGTCCCGCTGTCCCAGACGATCACGGTGCCGGCGCCGTACTCGCCCTTCGGGATGATCCCCTCGAAGTCGATGTAGTCGAGCGGATGATCCTCGGTTTGGGTGGCGAACCTCTTCTCCTTCGGGTTCGTCGACGGCCCCTTGGGCACGGCCCACGACTTGAGCACGCCGTCCACCTCGAGCCGGAAGTCGTAGTGGTGGCTCCTTGCGGCGTGCTCCTGCACGACGAAGCGAGGGCGGCGTGAGCGGCGGGCACTGCGGCCGCGCGGCTCAGGGGTCTTCTTGAAATCCCGCTTGCCGTGGTACTCGCGCAACTTCTCGTCTGCCACTGCGCTCCCTCCTACCCGCAACAACTCCCAGGGAATCTTGCGCAAGGGTCGCCGACAAGATGCTACGCGTCACCGCGTTGCGGGCTTCACGGGATGGGCCTCGCCGACATGCACTGCTCGCGACGATGACGGTAGGGGCTCGACGTCTCGGCGATCACCTCACGTCGGCCTTCCGTGCGGTCGTGGACATATGCGCCGTTCCATGAACCGGAGGGCACGTCGCGGAGCTCCAGACGTTCCCGCTCGATCAGCGACCGAAGCACTGCGCCCGTCTCGCCACCGAGTGCGGCGCAGAGCGTGACCGTTGCACCGAGCTGGTGCATCATGCGCGCGATCCAGATCCCCTGACCGCCGGCGTGGAAGTGCACCTCGGGCTGGTCATCGTCGCCGACGGTCTCGACGGTCACGGTTACCACCGGTGACGGCGCGAACACCGCTGAGCGAACGTCCTCGCTCGCCGCTACTTCCCGCTGCGCAGTCATCGCCGTGCCGGCCGCCGGTCAGGGAGTCGTCGTGCTCGGCGTGGTCGTCGGCGTCGTCGATGTAGTTGGCGCCGACGTGGACGGCGCGGGGGTCGACGGGATTGGCGTCTCCGGCGCCGGTGCCTGGGCGCCCGGCGCCGGAGACTGGGTCGGCGGCGGAGTCGGCTCGCCCGGAGGTTCGGCTTGAGCTTCGGGTGCGGGTGCCGGCGGCGCCGGCGGCGCCGCGCGTGGGCCCGGCA
>JBKOWY010000171.1:0-6093 GCA_046724655.1 Actinomycetota bacterium | reverse complement strand
ATCGTTGGTGATGAACATCGAGCACCGCGATGGTGATCACGTTCTCGACTTGTCGAGGTAGAGAAGCAGGTTGTGTGCGGCGAGCATGACCTCGGTGTGCTCCCACTCGGCGGCCCGGTAGTAGCAGGCGATCAAGCCCATGCGGTGCAGGCGACGAAAGTCGCCGAACACGAAGGCATAGCGGGCTTTCGTCTCGTCAGGTGCGCCATCGGTGAGCGCGAGGTGCCAGGACGCGTACTCCGCCCAACCATGAGCCTTGAGGAACGCGTTCTGCTCGGCCGCCCGTGGTTGGACGTCAGCCCACCGGCTGCGCACCCGGTAGTTACGGGCGTCGATCAGGTCCCGAGCCTTGGCGACAGCCCTCTTGTTCACCAAGTACGTGGCCATGAACTCAGTCTGCCCAAGATTGGTACCCGGTCAGCGCGGTCGCGGCGAGATCGTGGGCAAAGGCCGATAGTTGGCGGCGCCGCCAGCAAGTTTCCGCTCGCGACTGGCCGCCTGGATGTGAACCAAAACCAGTACGGCGCGCGGTGAGGCTGGCCCCGAAGTACATATCGGCACCCCTCTGTCAAGCGGTTGTGGCGAGCGGCGTAGCTTGGGTGCGGGTCCGGGTTGTGGCTTGTCCGAAGAGCCGGCCGTCGGGGTTGGGCTGGTCACGCTGGATTCGAGAGTCGTCCCCGTTTGCCCTCCCGGACCCATATCGAGTCCCGCGTCTTCGACGAGCTGTCGGTAGATCGCGTCGGAAATCCTGCGCGTGAGAGCTCGGAGGGTTTCCTTTTGGGTCTTGCCCTGGGCTTGTTTGCGGAGGTAGTAGGCGCGGCCGGGTGTGTCGTTGCGGATCTGGGTGATGGCGACCATGTGGATCGCGTGGTTGATCTTGCGGTTGCCCTTGAGGTTGACGCGTTGCACAGGCACACCGCCGCTGCCTGCGTCGTCGGGGCCGGTGCCGTTGTCACTGGCGAAGTGGTGACGAGACCGGAACCGGGCGACGTCGCCGACTTCGCCCAAGATCCTGGCTGTCGAGATCGGACCGACTCCGAAGATGCGCACCAGCCCGGTGGGTGTCGCGCCCACGACGACGTTGTGTAGGCGAGGCGCCGGTCAATCGCGACCAGGCCGGCGAGTTGATCGGCTGCGAGCTGGCGGCGCCAACGACCGACCTCGTCGCGAGGGCGGATTTTCGCCAGCACCTCCCTGGCCTTCCTGGCGGTCAGGGCCCGGCGGGCGCCGCCCGGAATCAGGTTGGCGAGGTCTCGGTGCAGTCGGCACACGGCCTGGGTTCGCAGGCCCACCAGCTCGTGTCGACGATGGGCCAGCAGCCGCAGCGTCACCGGGCGATCGTCGGGGCGCACCACCGGCAGGTCCGGGGTCTGCAGACCGACCATGGCGATCGAATGCGCGTCGATGTCGTCGGTCTTTCTGCCGTTGCCGCCGGCGTAGACCCCAACCAGCGCACAACGGCGTGTGGAAACATCCACCACCATCTCGTGCTCGGCCCCGAGACGCTGGCCAGATGCTTGCCGGTGCCGTTGCATCCCTCGATCGCCCACGTCCGCGGTCGCCACCGCCGCGAGAACACCCGCAGCTCCCCAAAGCCCGCCGCCGTGTTCGCAAACTCTCGACGGGCGAGCACCTTGCCCTCGGCATCCACGACCACCACCGCGTCCATCCGCTTGTGCGGACCCAACACCGATCACCACCTTCGCCACCGCTGCTCCTTTGGCCATCGCATTCACAGCAGCGAGGAGGGCAGCGCTACTGCGAGCGTGTTCAGTTCCCCCTCGAGCCACTCCCCGCACGCGGCGCCCGGCGGGAGCCAGCCGTTCGCGAGCCACACCTCAGTTCGGGTGGGCAGCCGGTTCGCGAGCCACCCGCAGGCACCTAACCCAAGGCTGGCCTGCCTTGGGCCGCAAGTAGTGGTTCTAAACAAGTGGCCGGATCGGGCGCGATCGGCATGGTTGTGAAGCGCGTTTGTTATGTGCGTGCGAGCGGCCGGACGTGGGGTCCCTTCGCCGAGAGCGACTTCTGAGGAGCACGCGTTCCGGACCGCCGGTATCGATCAAGCGAGCGAGTGCGTCTGGATTGCCCGTTCTGACGGGAGTTGAATGAGGGCAGTCGATCACGAGGGGGGTGGTGGATTTGCGAATCGCCATGATCGTGAACGGCGCCCACCAGGAGCACGACGTCGAAGCGCGCACCCTGCTCGTCCAGTACCTGCGGGAACGCGCCGGGCTCACCGGGACCAAGGTCGGCTGCGACACGTCTGCCTGCGGTGCCTGCACGGTGCTCGTCGACGGTGAGTCGGTGAAGTCGTGCACGATGCTCGCCGCCCAGGCCGACGGCCGCAGTGTCACGACGATCGAGGGCGTGGCCACCAACGGGAACCTGCACCCCGTGCAAGCGGCGTTCCAGGAGCATCACGGCCTGCAATGCGGTTTCTGCACCGCCGGCATGGTCATGGCCGCGGTGTCGTTGCTCGACGAGATCCCCAACCCCACCGAGGCGGACGTCCGCGTCGGCCTCGAGGGCAACCTCTGCCGGTGCACCGGCTACCACAACATCGTGAAGGCGGTTTTGGCCGCGGCCGAGAGCAACAAGGCGGGTGTGTCATGACCGCCGTCGTGGGGAGCCGCCAGGTTCGGCGTGAGGATCCGGCCCTGCTCACCGGCGAGGCCCGGTTCGTCGACGACCTCGTCGTGCCGGGCGCGTTGCACGCCAAGATCGTCCGCAGCCCGTACGCGCACGCCCGGATCCGCTCGATCGACTCGACCGAGGCGCAAGGCATGCCGGGGGTCGTCGCCGTGTTCACCGGCGCCGACCTGCGCGGCGAGTGGGAGAACCCGCTTCCCTGCGCGTGGCCGGTCACCGACGACATGAAGAGCCCGGAGCATTGGCCGCTGGCGATCGACGAAGCCTGTTTCGCCGGCGAGGGCGTGGCGGTCGTGGTGGCCGAGACCCGGGAGCAGGCGCGCGATGCCATGGAAGCGATCGTCGTCGACTACGACGAGCTTCCCGTCGTGGTCGATCTCGAAGCGGCCGCGAGCGACGAGGCGCTCGTGCACGAGTCGCTCGGCACCAACAAGAGCTACACGTGGAGCCTCGTGCCGGACCCGGCGTCCGTCGACCAGGCCTTCGCGGAGGCGGAGCACACCATCAAGGAGCGCTACCTCCAGCAGCGGCTCATCCCGATGGCCATCGAGCCTCGCGGTGTGTGCGTGCTGCCCGAACCGTACGGCGGTGACTTCACGGTCTATTCGTCGACGCAGATCCCGCACATCCTCAAGGTCATGCTTGGGATCACGCTCGGCCTCGACGAGCACAAGCTCCGGGTCGTCGCGCCGTCGGTCGGCGGCGGCTTCGGATCCAAGCTCAACGTGTACGCCGAGGAAGCCCTGTGTCTCGCGTTGGCGAAGCGGCTGCAGCGACCGGTCCGCTGGAACGAGGAACGCACCGAGAACACCCAAGCCACCACGCAAGGCCGCGGGATGATCCAGGAGATCGAGCTCGCGGCCGACGGCAACGGAAAGGTCACCGCGGTGCGGGCGAACATCGTCGCCGACATGGGCGCGTATCACCAGCTCATCACGCCCGGCACCCCGCTGCTGGGCGCGTTCCTATACCACGGCGCGTACGACATCCCGGCGTACTCGTTCACGTGTACGGGCGTGTTCACGAATCGAACGCCGACCGACGCGTACCGCGGCGCGGGGCGGCCCGAAGCGACCTATGCGATAGAGCGGACGATGGACGCGCTGGCGCGCAAGGTCGGCCTGGACCCGGCCGAGATCCGGCGTCGGAATTTCATCACCCCGGATCAGTTCCCGTACGAGTCGGGCGCGGGCCTAACGTTAGACAGCGGCAACTACGGGGAAGCGCTCGAGAAGGCGTTGCACCTCGTCGACTACGAGGGGCTCCGAAAGGAGCAAGCCGATCGGCGCAACCAGGGCTCCACGACGCACCTCGGCGTGGGCCTGTCGTCCTACCTCGAGATGTGCGGGTTGGCGCCCAGCCGGGTGCTTTCGTCGCTCAAGTACTCGGCCGGCGGCTGGGAGGCGGCGACGATTCGCGTGTTGCCCACCGGCAAGGTGCAGGTGGTCACGGGCACCGCGCCTCACGGTCAGGGCCACGAGACGTCGTGGTCCATGATCGTCGCCGACCGTCTCGGGATCGATCCGGACCATGTCGACGTCCTGCACTCGGACACCGCCATCGCGCCGCATGGCATGGACACCTACGGCTCGCGCTCACTGGCGGTCGGCGGCATCGCCGTCTTCATGGCGTGCGACAAGGTCGTCGACAAGGCCCGGCTGATCGCAGCGCACCAGATCGAGGCGTCCGAGGAGGACCTCGAGTTCGTCGACGGCAAGTTCAGGGTCAAGGGCGCACCCGGCCGTTCGATGTCGCTGGCGGAAGTGGCTTTCGAGGCGTTCAAGGCGCACAACCTGCCGGAACTCATCGAGCCCAGCCTCGAGGCCTCGGTCGCCTACGACCCGCCCAATTTCACGTTCCCATTCGGCACGCACGTGGCGGTGGTCGAGACCGAGGAGGACACCGGTCGCGTGCGGCTGCTGCGCTACGCGGCGGTCGACGACTGCGGGAATCAGATCAATCCATTGATCGTGGAAGGTCAAGTGCACGGCGGGGTCGTGCAGGGCGTTGCCCAGGCCCTGTTCGAAGAAGCCGTCTACGACGACAACGGACAGCTGCTGACCTCGACGCTCACCGACTACCTGGTGCCGTCGGCGGCCGAGTTGCCGGGCATCGACACGGAGTCCACCGTGACTCCGAGTCCCACGAACCCGATGGGTGTGAAGGGAGTCGCCGAGGCCGGGACGATCGCGTCGACGCCGGCGGTCATGAACGCGGTCGTCGATGCGCTCGCGCCGTTCGGGATCACCGAACTCGACATGCCCGCATCGCCGCACCGGGTATGGGCGGCGATCCAAAACGCCAACGGCGGAGGAGGCGAACGATGATCCCGGCCGCGTTCGACTACGTACGAGCGAGCTCCGCCGAAGAGGCGGTCGCGGCGCTGGGCGAGCACGGCGACGACGCCAAGCTGCTCGCCGGCGGCATGTCGCTCCTGCCCCTGATGAAGCTGCGGCTGGCCACGCCGGCGGTGCTCGTCGACATCGGTCGCCTGGGCGATCTCTCCTACGTCCGCGACGGCGGCGACCACCTCGCCATCGGTGCGCTCACCCGCCACCGCGACCTCGAGACCAGCGACCTGCTCGCCGAGCAGTGCGGGGTCCTGCGCGACGTCGCGTCGGAGGTGGGCGACAACCAGGTGCGCCACCGCGGCACGATCGGAGGTTCGCTCGCACACGGCGACCCGGCTTCGGACCTGCCGGCGGCCCTGCTCGCGCTGGACGGAACGTTTGTCGTGCGGGGGCCGGGCGGCGAGCGCACGATCCCCGCCGCCGATTTCTTCCGAGGGTTCCTCGAGACGGCCGTGGCGCCCGACGAGCTGCTGACCGAGATCCGGGTCCCGAAGATGCCCGGCGCGGGGTTCTCGTACCAGAAGTTCCAACGCCGCGCGCAGGACTGGGCGATCGTCGGCGCGCTCGCGATCCGCAACGGGGATGCTCGGGTGGCACTCGTCAACATGGGGAGTACACCTTTGCGCGCCACCGCGGTGGAGCAGCGCCTGGCGTCGGGTGCGTCGATCGCCGACGCGGCGCAGCGGGCGGCGGAGGCCACCGACCCGCCGAGTGATCTGAACGGCTCGTCCGAGTACCGCGAGCACCTGGCCCGCGTCCTCGTCCAGCGCGCGCTGGAGGCCGCGTCTGGCTGAGTTCACTGGATGGCGTTCGTCGACCATCGGCTATGCCGAATGGCCGGTGATGATGGGGAGATTCAGCCCGTCTTCGCCGTAGGCGCCCTCCGGGGATCGGCGCGCATCGCCTCGTCGAGGGCGTGGGCGTCGTCGCCGACGAGGATCCGCCACCTCCCGGCGCGTCGCGCGAGGGCGCGCTAAACGCCCTCAGTCAGGCCGCGGTACATAACGTCGCGCCAGAACGACGCTCGTGGCCGCTCGTCAGCGCGCACGGAACCGCACGTATGGCGCCCCTCGGCCTACGCCCTGCACCACCC
>JBKOWY010000101.1:0-3467 GCA_046724655.1 Actinomycetota bacterium | reverse complement strand
GAAGTATGAGTACAGCGACTGGGCCCGCATCCCCACCTGTTGGCCCAAGTCACGGAGCGAGAGGCCCGCCACCCCATGCTCGCGGATCAGCTTCTGGGCCGCCTCCAGGATCTCCGTCCGCGTGGCCTCACGCCGTTCGGCCCGCCTATCACGCATCGGGACAGCTGACACCCTTCCGAGTATCGAACAGTCTTCGACGCTCGTCAAGAGCGCACTGCGGGCGGGTTCGAGGGTGATCCCAGGCGCCGCCCCGGGCCCCAGTCAGTTCACATCTCAGTTATCCCTAACCAGCTTCCTTAGCGAGCGATGTGCTTCGAGGGTTTTCGGGGTCAGCTGTGGAGCGACCATACCCAACCGAACCCGAGTCCGTAGCAGGTTCTCCAGCTCGAGATGCCGGCGCGTTCCCGGGTCCCCGCCGTAGGGCCGACTCGCTGACACCGAGCCTCGACGGCGAGGGCCGTGACTTCTTTCGCGGGCATCTGGCCGTCGTGGGATTCGAGCAGCTCGATCAGCCACTTGTTCAGCTCGTTCGGAGTGTCAAGTCGCTTCGACACGGCGCCTCCTATTCGGTCGGATCAGAGCGTGATCCTGGCCATCGCCGGCACCTCTCGTATTGGCTCAAGCGAAGGGCGGCGGCGTCGACCGCAGCGGCACAACGCGATCGCGGTTGCGGACGCCTCGACAGGCGGCCTGCAGCTGTTGGCGATGCACGCCTTCGCGATCGGAACCGGCCCCGGGGTCAAGAAAAAGTCGCAAGTGTCGTCTCGATCGAGATCGCCCACTAGCAGCGCTTTCTCCGCAGACGAGGCCCTGACCAGCCGTTTCCTTCCCGTGCGTGTGGGAAACATTCGACGGTCACGAAAAGGGGGCGGAGTATGTCGACGCACACCCCAACGGGTTCCAACTGGGCAGAGGCCATGCAACCACTAGAAGCCCAACGACAAGCTCGGGTCGTCGCGTCATTCGCCGAGTACCTGGCCGAGGACGTCCATGGCAACCCCGACCGGGCACTCGAGGCAATAGCTGCGCTGAGCGAATGGTGCGACGGTGACCGCCTGCTGTTGGCGCGAGCGCGCGCCGACGTCCTGCGGGACTCGCGCGCAGCGCGGGCGGCCGTCGCTGAGAAGAACCAGGACGCCGTCCAGCTGTTGGAGCTCGTCGCCCGCGCGTCGTAGTCGCCGCGCCGACGGCGCGGGGTTTCAGCTCGCCGGCTGCCCCGTCCGGATAGTCCTCTAAGAACACGAAGAACTCCTCGAAGTACGACCGCGTCGCCGTGGACGGGCGCTCGTCTGCCGAAACGATGCGCGCGCGCAAGGTTTTTGGCGAATTGGCCCACCCGGGGGCGCGCGAGGGCCGCTCCGGCCCGGTCACCAGTCGCGGGATCGGCCGACTGTTCAGGTAGCGCCCGGTCGCCTGCGGGCCGAGACCCTCGCGCAGCCTGCGCGCCTCCCGTTCGCCGTTGCCGAATCGGCGGGGGCTAACCTCGCAGCCGTGTTCAGCCCGGGTCGAACTCATCGTGCTGTTGGTGCTCACGGCCTTCATCCGACTGACGGTGCTGAGTATCTGGGCGGCGAGCTGAGGCGGGACGCCTAATGCGTCGCGGTCTCGTCCTGCTCGCCATGCTCATCGTCGTAGCCGGCACAGCAGCGTTCACGGCAACGAAAACCGATGACCCTCGCACCGTGTTCGCCAAGGTGGGTGCCGCCCTCGAAGCACATGCCATAACCCCCTGCGAAACCTCGGATTGGACCGCCAGACTCGACGCCTTCGACCGGACGACAACACGACGGGAACGAGCCCAGCGTGAACGACTCGTGAACATCACCAAGCCCTGCCCACCCGACGAAGCAGACAACCCGGATGAGATCGACGGGCGCATCACGATTGTCGTCTCCAAATCGGCGAAGCAGCGGAAGAAGGGCGTGAGCTTCCACGACGAATCGAACCGGTTCGGGTACACATATGGGAGAAGCACGCTTATCCTGCTCCACAATTTGGCACCGCTACAGTTGGAGGAGGCTTTCCTCGCGGCGATGACAGACCTACAAGCACGCAGAGTCCTGGAAAACCCGCGCCTCACAAGGAGGCAGTGATGGGCGCCGCTCAATACGACAGGCCGCTACGGGCCTAGTGTCGGCGCATCGCCACGACTTGTGCGCGGAGCCGGTCGACCTCGGCGTCAGCTGGAGGACGGAGCCGATGAGCTCGGCGCGTTTGCACGACCCAATCGAAGGCCAGGACGGCTAAGTGCTGAGATCTGAAACGGGCCACGTACCCTTGCCAGCCGTTTAATTTCGTGGCGTTCGCGCGAAACACCGGGACCACGCGTCGGATCATCGTTTCTGCTTCCTGGAATCCTTGTGCGCGACGATACTCACGCGAACCGAGACCTCCGGATGCACCTGCAGCATGAGGATCTTGGGCGGCTTGACGCCGAACTCCCGGACGTCGAACACGTTCTCGCCCTCGGCCTGCAGAGTACGGTCGTCGACCGCCTGGATCAGCATCTCGTGCTCGTACGTCCGGGTGACGCCGTGAAAGGTGAGGTTGCCCCGGACCCTGTATCGATTGCCGCCGTCGAGGTGTTCGAGCCGGTCGAGGTCGCCCTTGATCCGCGGGTATCGGCGGGAGTCGACGCGCCGTTGCATCTCGCGGTCGTAAAAATCGTTGCCTGACGACATCCGTTGCACCGCCAGCTCGAGGTGCGCCTGGGACTGCGTCGAGACGTCGACGCAGCCGTCGCCCCCGACCTCGAGCTCGAGCCAACCCTCGATGCCGGTCGCGGTCGAGTGGATCGGATGCAGGCTCGAGCGTGCGTCGACCCAGACCTTCGACCGCTCAGTGTCGATGACGTACTTCGCCACGCTCGGATGCTCCTGAGTCGCGGGCACCTTGAACTTACGCTTGACTCGTGAACTCCGAAAGCGGTGCGTTTTGCACCGTCGTCTACCGCCGCTCGTAGGGCCGGGGCGGATGACCCCATGAATTAGGGGAGCAGGGCGTCGCCTCATGCCTGCGACCACCCTCAGGCACGAGGGCCCGCTCAGTTCCTCTGCCGAAACGATTCGAGCGCATCGTTTCGGCCGACGCGACCAGCGGTGCCCGTGAGCGCGGGCCTCGGGTGGGTGGGCGAATGATTAGCGATCGGCCCTCGATGAGGGCCGGCGCGTTGAGTTTCGAGCGGATCGAGCACCTCAATAGCACCGGTCTCGAATATGGGGAAGCCCATTTCCATCGCCCGGCAAGAGTCATCGCCGATCCTCGGCGGTCGCCTTCACTGACGGGGTCGCCATCTTCCCGTTTGGGCCCCAGCGCGCTGAGATCGTGCGCATCGCGGAGGAGATCGTCACCACGGCGGCTCCGGTCGGGAGCTCGGGTGAGTTCGACTTCGTCGAGCGGATTGCGGCGCCGTTCCCGCTCGCGGTGATTGCGTCCTTCCTGGGAGTGCCCCGAGAGGATTGGGATCG
>JBKOWY010000073.1:0-13509 GCA_046724655.1 Actinomycetota bacterium | reverse complement strand
GGCGAGACCCTCGGCTTCCTGTGGGGGGTCTCGTACGGGTCGCTGTACCCGGCGCTCCGCCGTCTCGAGCGGGCCGGCGCGATCGAGATCGTCGCCCCCGGCTCCCCGCCGCCGGTCGTCCCCGTCCCCATGCCGGCGACCGGTTCGATCGACGGGGAGACGGCGGCCGCCCGGCTCCGCCGCCTGCCCAAGCCCACGCGGCGGACCCGCAAGCAGTACCGGCTCACCTCGCGCGGCCAGGAGTTCTTCGCCGAGCTGCTGACGGCCGACGAAGCGCCGGGCGCCGACGAGGACAAGGTCTTCGCGCTGAAGTTCGCGTTCTGCCGGCACCTGCCCGGCGACGCGCGTCTCGAGCTGCTCGAACGCCGCCGGGCGGGCTTGGACGAACGGCTCACCGAGGCCCGGGGCAGCGCTCCGCGCCGCGGCGACCGCTACCTCCGCTCCCTCGCGGAGCACCGCACCGAATCGACGGCCCGCGACCTCGCGTGGCTGGACGAGCTCATCGCCGCCGAGCGGCGGTCGGCTCACCCCGAACCATCACAGGAAGGAGCGACCGCATCATGAGTCGTTCTATTCGTGTCGCCATCGCCGGCGTCGGCAACTGCGCCAGCAGTCTCGTCCAAGGTGTCGAGTACTACCGCAAGGCCGAACCCGACGACACCGTCCCCGGCCTCATGCACGTGGCGCTCGGCGGCTATCACGTCGGTGACGTCGAGTTCGTCGCCGCGTTCGACGTCGACGTCGCCAAGGTCGGGTTCGATCTCGGGAAGGCGATCTTCAGCGGCCCGAACAACACGATCCGCTTCGCCGACGTCCCCGAGCTCGGCGTCCAGGTCCAGCGCGCGCCCACGCTCGACGGGCTGGGCAAGTACTACCGGGGCACCGTCGACGAGTCGCCGGCCGAGCCCGTCGACGTCGCTGACGCGCTGCGTGCCGCACGCGCCGACGTGCTCGTCAGCTATCTGCCGGTCGGCTCGGAGCAGGCGCAGAAGCACTACGCCCAGTCGTGCCTCGACGCGGGCGTTGCGTTCGTGAACGCGATCCCTGTGTTCATTGCAAGTAACCGGGAGTGGGCGCAGAAGTTCACCGACGCCGGCGTCCCGATCGTGGGTGACGACATCAAGAGCCAGGTCGGCTCGACGATCGTCCACCGGATCCTGTCGCGGCTGTTCGAAGACCGCGGTGTCGCGCTCGACCGCACGTACCAGCTCAACTTCGGCGGCAACATGGACTTCAAGAACATGCTCGAGCGGGAACGGCTGGAGTCGAAGAAGATCTCGAAGACGCAGTCCGTCACCAGCCAGCTCGAGCACGCCCTCGAAGCCGACGCCGTGCACATCGGCCCGTCCGACCATGTGCCGTGGCTCGAGGACCGCAAGTGGGCGTACATCCGCCTCGAGGGCCGCAACTTCGGCGACGTGCCGCTGAACGTGGAGTTGAAGCTCGAGGTCTGGGACTCGCCGAACTCGGCGGGCGTGATCATCGACGCCCTGAGGTGCGCCAAGCTCGGCCTCGACCGTGGAATGGCCGGGCCGCTGCTCGGGCCGTCGGCGTACTTTATGAAGTCCCCGCCGGTGCAGTACCGCGACGGTGAGGCCCGGGAGATGGTGGAGGCCTTCGCCCGGGGCGACTGACACGGCGGCGGTACTCGTCGCCGGCGACGGCGAACCATCACAATGAGCTGGTGACGAATACAGAGAGGTCCGGTCCCCGCCCGTCGGGCCAGGCAGCCGATCTCCCCACCGACGTCGTCTGGTACGGACCCGACGGCCCGACCGAGCATGACCTGCGCATCTTGGGCGACGCCGTAGGGAAGCGCGTGCTCGACCTGGGCTGCGGTGCGGGGCAAGCGTCGGTGGTGCTGGCGCGCAAGGGAGCGACGGTGATCGCCGTCGACTCGTCCGTCGAGATGCTCGAGCGGGCCCGGTACCTCGCGGCCCGGGCCAAGGCTCGCGTCGAATGGCACCACGGTGACATCGCCGAGCTCGCCTTCCTGCGCGCCGAGTCGATCGATCTGGCCGTGAGCGTGTACGCGCTCGGCGAGGTCGACGATCTGGGTCGCGTCCTGCGGCAGGTCCATCGGGTCCTCAAGAACCGGGCCCCGTTCGTGTTCTCCTACGAGCACCCGCTGGCGCTGTGTGTTGGTCGCGAGGTCCCGACGAGCCCGTCCACCCCGATCCAACCCGTCGTCCGCATTCCGTACTTCAGCGACGACCCGATCACCGCCGAGCGCAACGGCGAGCCGATCAAGCTCCACGTGCGCACGGTCAGCGACGTGTTCCAGCAGGTGACCCGGTCCGGATTCCGCGTCGAGGTCCTCGCCGAGCCCCGCCTCGGTCCCGACCCGATCGTCCCGCGCACGATCATCTGGCGGGCGCGCAAGGAGGGGATCTGACGCGCCGCCCTAACGGTTGACGGGCTCGATCCCCCGTTGCCGCGCCCACGCCGCGAGCCGCGCGTACGCCTCGCTCTCCTCGATCGGTCCTTCGTCGAGCCGGATCTCCAGCAGGTGGTCGAGCGCCTCGCCCACGAGGGGACCGGGCTCGATGCCGAGGAACTGCATCACCTGCCGGCCGTCGAGGGGCGGGCGGATCATGTCGAGCTCCTCCTGTGCGCGCAGCTGGGCGATGCGCTCCTCGAGCTCGTCGATACGCCGGTTCAGGGCGCGCGCCTTCGCCTTGTTGCGCGTCGTGCAGTCCTGGCGCACGAGATGGTTGAGCGGCTCCAGGAGCGGGCCCGCGTCGCGGACATAGCGGCGCACCGCTTTGTCGCTCCATCCCATCGAGTACGTGTGGACGCGCAGGTGGAGATAGACGAGCCGGGCGACGTCCTCGACGACCTCACTCGGGAAGCGCAGCGCCCGCAGCCGCTCTTCGGCCATCCGGGCGCCGACGACCTCGTGATGATGGAAGCTCACTCCGCCCGGGCCGACGGAACGCGTCTTGGGCTTCCCGACGTCGTGCAGCAGCGCGGCGAGCCGCACCCGCAGCTCGGGACGGGTCTTGGCCACGACCGCGATGGTGTGGGCGAGGACGTCCTTGTGCTGGTGAATCGGGTCCTGTTCGAGCTGGAGCGCTTTGAGCTCGGGCAGGAACTCGTCCGCGAGACCGGTGCGGCAGATGAACCACAGTCCCGCGGACGGGTCGGGCAACAGCAGCAGCTTGGTCAGCTCGTCGCGGATGCGCTCCGCGCTCACGATCTCCAACCGGCCGTGCAGCTCGTGCACGGCGGCGACGAGATCGGGATCGGGCTCGAGGCCGAACGCGGCGATGAACCGCGCCGCCCGCAGCATGCGCAGCGGATCGTCGAGGAACGACACCTTCGGCGCGAGCGGTGTCCGGAGGCGGCGGGCGGCGAGGTCGGCGGCGCCGTCGAACGGATCGACGAGCTCCGGCTCGGGAAGCCGCAGCGCCATCGCGTTGATGGTGAAATCCCGCCGGGACAGATCGGTCTGGATGTCGTCGGCGTACGTGACCTCGGGCTTGCGGCTCTCGGGCCGGTACACCTCGGCGCGGAACGTCGTGACCTCGACGCGCGTCCCGTCCTTCTGGCAGCCGACGGTCCCGAACCGCTGGCCCTGGAGCCAGACCTCGTCGGCCCAGCCCCGCACGAGCCGCTCGACCTCCTCGGGCCGGGCGTCGGTGGCGAGGTCGACGTCCTCGTGGGGAAGGTCGAGGAGGGCGTCCCGGACGCTGCCGCCGACCAGATAGCACTGGTGCCCGGCGTCGTGGAGCCGGCCCGCCAGCTGCTGGACGGGTGACTGCGCGTCGAGGAGAGGCCGCAGGCGCGGCGGGATCGGGGTCACCGACTCATTCTCGCGACCATCCACCACTCCTCGCGTTGTCTTCTATAGGTTCGCCTCATGCGGGGTTGTGGGCGGCCCGGGTGCGACGCACCGGCAGCGGCGACGATCGGGTTCGACGGCCGGCGCCGGGCCGTGTGGCTGCACCCCCTCGACGAGCCGGAAGCGACCGGCCGCCTGTGCCAGCGCCACGCTGACTCCCTTCGCCCCCCGCTCGGGTGGCGGTTCCTGGACTACCGGCAGCCGGGGGCGACCGACGAGGTGGGCGAGCGACGCCCCCGACTGGCGAAGCAGCCCGAGCCGGCGATGGTCGCGGGATCCGGCATCGACGTGAACGACCTGCTCGACGCGAACACCCCGCTGCTCGAGCGGGCGTTCCGCGGCGCCCGCGCCGGCTGATCCCGCGTCCTTCTGTCGCGCCCGCCCGCCTCACGGACTGATCGTTCCCCGGTGAGTCCGCGCGCGACGTGGTGAGGTACCGTCGGCCGTAGCCCGAGATACAAGGCGCGGCCATGGACGTCGACTCTGCGGAGACCTGGCGCTGGATCTGGCTGTTCGTCTTGGTCGGGTTCGCCTTGGCCGAGGTCTTCACCCCCGTCCTCTTCTTCATGCTGTCGTTCGCGATCGGGGCGGCGGCGGCTGCGGTGGCGGCGTTCGTCGGTGGCGGGGCCGTCATTCAGTGGGTCTTGTTCGTCGGCGTCAGCGGGGTGAGCCTGGCCGCGCTCGTCCCGCTCGGACGACGGCTCGAGCACCGCGACGAGATCCATCCCGTCGGCGCCAACCGGTGGGAGGGACGCACCGCCACGGTCGTGAGCGAGATCCCGACCGGCAGGCACGAGACCGGACTCGTGCGCATCGACCGCGAGACCTGGCGCGCCGAGACCACCAACGGCATGGGGGTCGCCGCCGGCGCCACCGTGCTCGTCAACCGCGTGACCGGCACGCGCCTTATCGTCAGTCCGTGGCGCATCGACGTCGCGCCGCGGGGAACCTCGCCCGGACGTAGCGAGCCGGGCTCGCCGTCGGCCCCCGGCTGACGGTCGTCGCGAAGGAGCTGTCCCATGGCAGCAATCATCGTCCTGGCCGTTCTGGCTTTCCTTCTCTTCGTCCTCGCGTTCACCTGCATCAAGATCGTGCGCCCGTACCAGCGCGGCGTCGTCGAGCGGCTGGGCCGGTACAAGGGCACGGTCGACCCGGGGTTGCGGATCATCGTCCCGTTCGTCGACCGCGTGCACATGGTCGACATGCGGGAGCAGGTCGTCGAGGTACCGCCGCAGGAAGTCATCACCTCCGACAACGTGGTTGTCACGGTGTACGCGGTCGTGTACCACGAGGCCACGGACGCGAAGCGACTCATGTACAACGTCGCCAACTTCGAGCTCGCGGTCACGAAGCTCGCGCAGACGAACCTGCGGAACCTCATCGGCGACCTCGACCTCGACGACGCGTTGACGTCGAGCGCCAAGATCAACACCCACCTGCGCGACATCCTCGACGACTCCACCGACAAGTGGGGTGTGCGTGTGGTGCGCGTCGAGATCCAGCGCATCGACCCGCCACCGGACGTGGTGCAGTCGATGCACCATCAGATGCAGGCCGAAAGGACACGGCGTGCGGTGGTGACCGAGGCGCTGGGTGTCCGGGAGGCCGCCGTCACCAGGGCCGAAGGCGAGAAGCAGGCGGCCATCCTCGAGGCTCAGGGCCAGGGCGAAGCCATCCAGCGGCTCGCCGACGCCGAGAAATACCGTCAGACAGCGGTGGCCGACGGCGAAGCCGCGGCGACGCGAGCTGTCTTCGCCGCCATCCACGACGGCAACCCCACGCCGGACCTCGTCGCGCTCAAGTACCTCGAAGCGCTGCGTGCGGTGGCGGACGGCAAGGCCACGAAGATCTTCCTGCCCACCGAGATGAGCGGCCTGTTCGGGGCCCTGGGCGGGCTGGCCGAGATACTGCGAGCGCCGGCGAGCGAGGACGGACAACGCGCCACCGACACCGAGCCCGCGGAGCCGAGCTCGTAACGAGCGGGAGCGGCTACGTCCCGAGCTCGGCGATCTCGCGCCACAGGTCGGCGGCCCCGTCCACGTACTCGCGCCCCGGACCGTTGGCGGTAGGGGGCTCCGCCGGCTCGAGCGTCTCGCCGACGAGCGCCGCCACGGTCGACGTGGTGCCGTCGCGCAGGGCATCGAGGTCGTAGCCGCCTTCGAGGAAGACGATCACCCGTCCCGGCCCGGGCGCGAGCTGCATCATGCGCGTCGCGACCGCCGCGTAGTCGCCGACCGACAGGCCGAGCCCGGTCAGCGGATCGGCGCGGTGGGCGTCGAATCCGCACGACACCAGGACCCAGTCCGCGCCGTGTCGTGCCGCCAGCGGTTCGACGACCTCGTCGAGGGCGCGGAGGTAGAGATCGCCGGTCGCGCCGGCCGGAAGTGGCACGTTGCAGGTGGTGCCGGCGGCGTCGCCGGCGCCGAGCTCGTCGATGCGTCCCGTTCCCGGGTACAGCGGCCACTCGTGCAACGAGACGTATGCGACGCGCGCGTCGGCGTAGAACACCTCCTGCGTCCCGTTGCCGTGGTGGGCGTCGTAGTCGACGACGAGGACGCGTTCGCCCTTGTCCGCGAGTGCGGCGGCGGTGATGGCGATGTTGTTGAGCAGACAGAAGCCCATCGCACCATCGGGGCGGGCGTGGTGCCCGGGTGGCCGCAGGGCGAGGAACGCGGCGTGACCGGCGCCGTCGGCGAGCGCGTCGGCGGCCGCGAGACCGGCGCCCGCGGCGCGCACTGCAGCCGCCCACGAGCGCTCCGACATGGCGGTGTCGAGGTCGATGCGTCCTCCACCGTGCTCGGCGATCGCCGCCAACCGGGAGACGTGGTCGCGCGTATGCACCCGACGGATCTCGTCGGGCGTCGCGTCGCGCGGCGGGAGTCGCGTGACCAACGCGCCGTCGCCCGCGAGGTCGCGCTCAGCCTGTGTGAGACCGGCGTGGACGGCCTCGAGCCGGGCCGGGCGCTCGGGATGCCCGCGACCGGGGTTGTGCTCGGCGAACAGCGGGTCCTCCGCGACAAGCAGCATCGCCGCCACCGTACCCTTGCCCGTACTCATGAATTCGCCGCCGCGCCCGTCGCGGGGTCGACGGTTACGCTCGCGCAGCGCCATGTCGCATCCTCCGCCGCCGGCTCCATGAGTACCGACACACTCCGCTGGCGGGGCGGGTGGGCGCGAGTCGCGCCGTGGCGTCACGACGCCGACGTTGCCCACCTCACCATGAGCACCGACACTCCTCCGAGCCTGCCGGAGATCGAACGCTGCGTTGCGGCGCTGCGTGCCGGCGGCTACCACGCAGTCGTGACGAGTGCGCTCGGCCCCGCCGCCGCCGGGCCGTTCGTGGACGCCGGCTTCTCGGTGCGCGAGCGCTTGCACCTGCTCGTCCACGACCTCGACGATCTACCCCACTCCATGTCGCCGACGCGGCGGGCCCGTCGCTCCGATCGCGCGGCGATCCTCACGCTCGACGCGCACGCGTTCGACGGGTTCTGGCGCATGGACGATGACGCCCTCACCGATACGGTGCATGCGACACCGGCTACCCGATTTCGCGTTACGACGGGACGACCGGCAGGTCGAGACGTCTCGGGCTACGCGATCACCGGCCACGCCGACGGCCGCGGCTACCTGCAACGGCTGGCGGTGCATCCGGCGGCGCGCCAGCGCGGCTTCGGCCGCGCCCTCGTCGTCGACGCGCTGCGTTGGCTTCGCCGCCGCGCCACCGCACGCGCCTTGGTCAACACGCAACTCGAGAACACGACCGCGCTTGCGCTGTACGAATCGTGCGGCTTCCGCCGGTTGCCGGTCGGGCTGTGCGTGCTCGGACGGACCCTATGAGGCGAACGTCGGTCGCACTGCTCATCGCCGTGGCCGCGGTCGCGCTCATTGCGGCACCGGCCGCTGCCGGGACCGATCCACCTCCGACGACCGGCCCCCCGCCGGACGAGCCCCGCATCCTGCTCGTCGGTCAACCGGCCTGGGTCCCGATCGGCGGCAACCTTCCGTTGCAGATCCAAGTGCAGGGCCGGGGGACGTCCGCGCCCGGGCTGAGGGTCAGCGTCACCGCGCATCGGTCCGTCAGCACGCGCACGGCGTACGAAGCGGTGCTGCGCGGGGAGAACCTGGGGTCGACCCTCGGCCACATCGAGTTCCCGCTCGACTTATTTCCCCCCGCCGCCGGCGGCACCCGCACGATCACGCTCGGGCTCCAGGCCGACGGACCGATCGTGCTGCGCGGGACCGGCGTGTATCCGTTCGAGGTCGAGCTCCGGGACCAGAACGAGACTCGCCTCGCCGGCTTCGTCACCCCGGTCGTCGCCGTGGCGCCGGGCGAGAACGGCGCCCCCGTCATCGGAAAGCGCCTCGGGGTGTCGTTGGTGCTGCCGATGGTGAGTCGGCCCGCGTATGGCGCTGACGGCAAACCCGACCCCGAGGTTCTCGCCGAGCTGGCGCCGGAAGGGCGTCTCGGACAGCAGGCGATCGAGGTCGCGAACTCGGCGGTGCCGCTCACGGTCGCTCCCGGGCCCGAGACGCTCGAATCGTGGGCGCAGCTGGCCCGTGACCACCCCTCTCTGACGACGTCACTCGACGCTATGCGCGACGCGTTGACCCGCATGCAGGTCCTCTCGGGCCCGTACGTCCCCATCGACATACGCGCCCTCATTGCCGATGGGCTCGGCCGCGAAGTGGGCACGGAGCTCGTCCAGGGATCCGAGAAGCTGAGCGCGTTCCTCGGAACCCGCGTCGACGCGCGTACCGAGATCGCCCGCCCCGTCAACGACGCCGCGCTCGCGCGTCTGCGGGACGCCGGTGTCGACCGCGTGATCATCGACGGTACGGACCTCGCGCCGCGTGAAGAGCAGCTGACGCCGGCGCAGCCCTTCGCGGTGCGTAGTCAGCAGGGAACGACCACTGCCGTCGGTTCCGACGCCGGCTTGCAACGCCTGCTCGACGGCTCCGATCCGCCGGCGTTACGGGCCCAGCGCTTCCTTGGCGCGCTGGCGAGCATCGCGCTGGAGCAACCGAACGTCGCACGGGGCGTTGTCGTGCTCGAACCCCAGAACTGGGACGGCTCGGCGGAGCTGCTCCGGGCGATGCTGACCGGGCTGCAAGCCGACCATCCGCTCTTCCAGCCGATGACGGTCGATCAGCTGCTCGAGACCGTGCCGACGGCAACGAGTGGCAACGCGGCGCTCGAGCGCCAGCTCGCGCCCTCGCCGGTACCGTCCGCGCCGGTGAGCGACAACGAGTTCGGCGACGCCGAGGCGAAGCTCGGTGCGTTCAACGCGCTCGTGCCGCCGCCGAATCCCCTGACCGATCAGGGCAGCAAGGCCTTGCTCGTCTCGCTGTCGTCGGCGTGGTCGGGCACGGCGGGGCGGGCGCGCGCCCGAGCAGAGCTGGCAAAGATCAGCTTCGGCGTCAACCAGTTCCTCGGTCGCCTGCACGTCCCCGCCGGCAACAGCACGATCACGCTGACCGCCCGTCAGGGCGAGATCCCCGTCACGTTCCTGAACGAAACCGGGCAGCAGCTGCGGGTACGAGTCCGGCTCCGCAGCGACAAGCTGGTCTTCCCCGACGGCGACGAGCGCGTGCTCGATCTACCTCCCCGCAGCCTCACCGTGCGCTTCGGGGTGGAGACCCGCGGTTCGGGGACGTTCCCGCTGACGCTCACGGTCACGTCGCCCGACGGCGCCCTCCATATTCAGCGCACCGAGGTCCAGGTGCGCTCGACCTTTGTGAGCAACGTCGGAGTGTTCGTCACGGTCGGTGCGGTGCTCTTCCTCGGGTTGTGGTGGGGCAACGACTTCCGGCAACGGCGAAAGCGCCGCGCCGCCCAGGCCGCCACGCCGTCCCACCCGGCGGTCTCTCCGCCGTCCGCTGCCCCCGGCGCCGGTCAGAGCTCCGGCCCGTGAGCGAAGCGGTCGGAGCCGCCGGCCGGCAGTCCACGCGCCTGCTGCGGTCGACTGCGGTCGTCGGACTCGGCACTGCGCTGTCACGGGTCACCGGGTTCCTCCGCGTCGCGGCCATCGCCTATGCGCTCGGAGCCGGGGCGCTCGCGGGGACGTACAGCTACGCGAACGAGACGCCGAACATGCTGTACGAGCTGCTACTGGGTGGCGTCCTCACCGCGACGCTCGTGCCGCAGTTCGTCCGCCACGTCGAGCGGGACGACGACGAAGCGGTCAACGCGATCATGACGGTAGCGATCTCGGCACTCGTGGTGGTGTCGATCGCGGGAGTGTTGCTCGCTCCCTACATCGTGAAGCTGTTCACACTGCGCGCCGAGGGCGCGTCGCGAGCCGCGCAACAAGAAGTCGCAACGACCCTCGTTCGGCTGTTCATGCCACAAATGCTGTTCTACGGGTTCACCGCGCTCGCGACCGCGCTCTTGAACGCGCACCGACGATTCCTAGCTGCCGCGTTCGCGCCGATGCTCAACAACATCGTCGTGATCGCCATCTTCCTGTCGCTGCCGCGCCTCGTCGACGGCCCCATCACTCTCGACCGCGTCCGGAACGACACCGCCTTGCTACTGACCTTGGGCGTCGGCACCACGGCCGGCATCGCGGCCGTCGCCATCTCGCTCTACCCCGCACTGCGCTGGGCCGGGGTGCGGCTGCGGCCAGTGTTCGCGTGGCGCCACCGGGCCGTCCTGACCATGGCGCGCCTCTCCGGGTGGACCGTCGGCTACGTGATCGCCAACCAGATCGCACTGTGGATCGTGCTCATCCTCGCCAACGGACGCGACGGCGGGCCGTTCATCTACCTGAGCGCGTACGCGTTCTTCCAGCTCCCCCACGGCCTGCTCGCGGTCTCGCTCATGACGACGATCGCGCCCGAGATGGCGAGCGCCGCCGAACGCCGCGACTTGAGCGCACTGCGTGAGCGACTCTCGTTCGGGCTGCGGTTGACCACCTTCGTCATCGTTCCATGCGCGGCCGCCTTCATCTCGCTGGCGCGTCCCATCGTCGTCGCGCTATTACAACGAGGCGCGTTCTCGGCCGGCGATGCCCAGGTCGTCGCGCACACGATCGCCGCGTTCTCGGTCGGTCTGGTGCCCTTCTCGATCTACCTGTTCTCGTTGCGCGCGTTCTACTCGGTCCACGACACGCGTACACCGTTTCTTCTCAATTGTGTCGAGAACGCGCTCAACATCGCGCTTGCGTTCCCGCTCTACTACGCGTTCGGTGTACCGGGGCTCGCGCTCGCATTCGCTGGCGCGTACGGCGGAGCCGCGGTGCTCACGCTCACGGTGCTGCGCCGGAGGCTGGGTGATCTCGACGGGCGCCGTTTCGGGAGCACGGTGACCCGGTCGCTGGCAGCCGGGGGTGTCGTCGCGCTCGTCACCTGGCTGATCGCGCACGTCCTCGGCTGGTCGACGCCCTGGGTCGCGCTGGGCACGACCGTGGTCGCCGCCGTCATCGGATTCGCCGTGTATTTCGCAGTGACGGCCGCATTGCGCATGCGCGAGCTCGACGACCTGTGGTCGCTCTTCACACCGCGGGTCCGGCGGAGCGGTCGGCCCGCCGGCGCGGCCGCAGCTGCCGGCGCTTCGTTGGCCGGCCCGGCAGACAGGGAAGGCCGAACGGTGTAACGATGCTGTCTCGGCTTCGGTCTCAAGAGGGGTCCGGGCCTGGGCCAAGGGGATGCCATGGCGGTTCGAGTCGTCACTGATAGCGCGTGCGACCTACCCGACGAACTGATCGAGAACCTCGGCATCGAGGTTGTCCCGCTCACGATCCGCTTCGGTCACGAAGAGCTCGTCGACCGCAAGGAGCTCAGCACCGAGGAATTCTGGCGCCGTCTTGCCCAGTCCGACGTCCTCCCCGAGACCTCGGCCCCGTCGGCGGGCGCGTTCGAGGAGACCTTCCGCCGTCTGGCCGGTGACGGCGCGACCGGCATCGTCTGCATCAATCTCTCGTCGAAGCTGTCGGCAACCATGCAGGCGGCGCAGGTCGCGGCCCAGTCCGTGCAAGACGCCTGTCCGGTCACGGTGATCGACTCCCTGTTGGTCTCGATGGGGCTCGGCAACCTCTGCATCGCCGCGGCCGAGCGCGCCGCCGACGGCGACTCGCTCGACTCCATCGTCTCCGATGTGATCGACCGTCGGAACCGCACGAAGCTGTACGGCACCCTCGACACCCTCGAGTACCTCAAGAAGGGCGGCCGCGTCGGCAATGCCCGCGCCCTCCTCGGCTCGATGCTGGCCATCAAGCCCGTCGTCGAGGTGCGCGACGGGGAGGTCGAGGAGGCCGGGAAGGTTCGCACCCGCTCGAAGGCGCTGCGGCTGCTGGTCGATCGGGTGAAGGAAGGCCCGTTCGAGAACCTCGCCGTGCTGCATGGCAACGCGCCCGACCGCGACGAGCTCCTGAACCTGCTGGAGCCGCTCAGTCCCGAGGACGAGATCGTCGTCGGCCAGATCGGCCCCGTCATCGGCACGCACGCGGGTCCACGTGTGATCGGGGTGACCTTCCAGACCAGCAGCTGACGCCCGCGTCGGCCTCGGCAGCTTTTTCTCTGGCGCCGTCGCG
The DNA here is from genome assembly GCA_046724655.1 of Actinomycetota bacterium. GTDB lineage: Bacteria > Actinomycetota > Acidimicrobiia > IMCC26256 > JACDBD01 > JALZAA01. The sequence goes on along the minus strand of JBKOWY010000073.1, from coordinate 1,134 downwards.
AGCTCCGGCTCGGTTCCTCTTGTCGCCTTCGCAAGGCTCGGGCTTTGCGACGCGGCAGCAAAGCCGCCGTCGCCGCGGTCCTCCCCGAAGCGAGAGCATCGCGCCCAGCAGGTAGCGTCGCGGGACGTGCCGGAAGTCGCCACTCCTGGACGCGTCCTCGGAGGGCGCTACCGCCTCGACCGCGAGCTCGCCCGCGGCGGGATGGCCGCGGTCTGGATCGCCGAGGATCCGTTGCTCTCACGCCGGGTGGCCGTCAAGCTGCTCCATCCGCAGCTCGCGGTGGACGACGCGTTGCGCACTCGGTTCCGCAACGAAGCGATCGCCGCGGCCAAGCTGACGCATCCCGGAATCGTCGCGACATACGACACCGGTGACGACGACGGCCTGGCCTACATCGTCATGGAGCTCGTCGAGGGCAAGACGCTTCGGCGGGTGATCGACCAGGACGGCAAGCTCCCCGTGGACCAAGCAGTCGAGATCACCTCACAGGTCGCGGACGCGCTCGAGCACGCGCATCGCCAAGGCCTCGTGCATCGTGACATCAAGCCCGCCAATGTGCTCGTCCAGCCGGACGGACGCGTCAAGGTCACTGACTTCGGCATCGCCAAAGCCACCGGCGGGGACGACCTCACGCGCACCGGGACGGTCGTGGGAACGGCGCGCTATCTCGCGCCCGAGCAGGTGAACGGGAGCCCGGTCGACGGTCGCGCCGACGTGTACGCGCTGGGGCTCCTGCTCTACGAGATGCTCGCCGGCCAGCCGCCCTTCGGTGGCGACAACGACATGGCAACCGCGGTCGCTCGCCTCACGAATGCTCCTGAGCCCGTCGGCGCGGCGCGACCCGAGGTTCCGCGCGCGCTGGAGGACGTCGTCGCACGCAGCCTCGCCCGCGACCCCGAGTACCGGTACCAGTCGGCGCAGCAATTCAAGGACGCCCTGGCCGCGGGCGCTGACGACTCGAGCGGTCCGCTCACTGCGCCGATTCCGACTCCGGTTCCACCCACTCCGCCGCCGGCCCCGCCAGTCGCCCCAGACGGCGGCGGGCGCGGCGAGGCCCCGACGCGCGAAGCCGCCCGCCCGTCACCGCCCCGGCCGGCGCCGCCGCCGCGGGGCACACGTTGGTGGCCGTGGCTC
>JBKOWY010000017.1:0-3540 GCA_046724655.1 Actinomycetota bacterium | reverse complement strand
AGAACGACATTGGCTTCGATCGGAGTTCGGGCACGTAACCGGCGATCTGTGTACGCCGAGTGTCGGTGCGGTGTGGGGCTATCCGGCGGGTCCTGTTGCGTTGAGGAATTTCGCGGCGATGGGCGCTGCGACGGATCCTCCGATTCCGCCGCCGGTCACGATTACCGCAACGGCGAGGTCGCCGCGGTAGCCGATGAACCAGGCGTGGGTTTGGGGCGGGTTGGCGGTGCCGAACTCTGCCGTGCCGGTCTTCCCGTGCGTATCTGGCGGCAGGCCGGCTCCTGATGCCGTGCCGTTGGTGACGACGGCAGCCATCATGCTTTGCAATCCGGCGACGACGGTGGGGTCCAGGGGTTGCGGTGGTGTCGTGTCGTCGCGTGCGCCGGCGACGAGCCGGGGTTCGTGGAGGCTGCCGGCGTCGACGGCGGCGGCCACGGTGGCCATTGCGAGCGGTGAGACAGCCACCTTGGCCTGCCCGATGGCGGCAGCGGCTCGTTCGGCATCGGAACTCGGAGTCGGGACCTTCCCGCCAAAGGCGTCGAGGCCCAGGTGGGGGGTGACGCCGAGGCCGAATTGCTGGGCGGTGGAGGTGAAGCTCGCGTCCGGGAGGTTCGCGGCCAAGCCGATGAATGCCGAGTTGCACGACTGAGCGAACGCATCAGCGAGGCTCAAGGATGGCACTGCCTCACCTTCGAAGTTGTGGAAGGTTTGGCCGCCGACGGTGATGGTGGGGGGACAGGTGGCCGGACTCGATGGGGTGAGCCCGTGTCCGAGGAGGTCCGCGGTCGTCACGACCTTGAAGGTCGATCCCGGCGGGTACTGGCCCGTGAGCGCGATGTTGGGCGATTGGCTGGGGCGACTCACTGCGGCCACGACCTCCCCGGTCGAGGCGCGCACGGCTACGAGCGCGGCCGGTTGGGCAACCGCGTTGAGGGCCTGCTCGCCTGCCCCCTGGAGCGCCGGGTCGATGGTCGTCTGCACCGGTGTTCCGGGCTTGGCCTTGAAGCTCGCGAGTGTGGACACAACGTTCCCGGCCGCATCGACGATTTGGATGCTGCCGCCGGGTCGTCCGGCCAACTGGCGTTCGTAGGCCTGCTCGATGCCGGTCTGCCCGACGGTGTCGCTCGCCCGGTAGGGAAGGCCGAGCTTGCCCAGCTGCTCGGCCGTGATCGGCCCCACCGAGCCGACGACGTGCGCGTCGAGGTCAGGCGTGACCGCGTGGCGCGAGGCGTGAGTTTGGAACACCGTTCCTGGGACCGGGTACAGCGTCGGTCGTAGCTGTTCGTACTGGGCCTGCGGCAGGTCGAACACGGGGACGAACCACTGCGGGTGCGCGGCCGCGGTGGCGAGCGCGGCCGAGACCTGCCCGGGCATCGCACCCGCGCCTTCCAGCGCGCTCGTCAGCACACCCGCATCGGTGACGCGGCTTCCCTGAACGCCCACGGTGACCATGGGCGTAGCCATCGTCAACGCTGCGCCACCGGCCCCCAAGATCGGTGCCCGATCCGGCCACTGGGTCTTCCTCGCCGGGTGGCTGCCCGGTTGAAGGGCGACAGCGATCGCGCGTGGCGACCAGTCGATGCGCCATCGCCCACCACGCTGGATCAAGCTCAGCTCACCCCGCGCCCTCCAGGTCCCCAACCCACGAACGACGAAACGGTTTCGGAGTGAGACCGAGGCCTTGCGGCCGTGCTGAGAGGTCCGTCCCCGGACATAGTCGGCGTGCTCGATCCCCACGTCGGTGACCACGGCGCGGTTGAATGCCACGAAATCGGCCGGCGGCCGATCGACGAGCTTCGCCATGGCGCGATAGTCCCGATGACGCCACGCACTCAGATACGCGTTCAGCACCCCGGACGCACCATTCCCACTGCTGGAAGAGCACGCCGGAAGAAACGACCCAACACACAGCGCGGCGAGCGCACCAGCAAGCCAGCGAACACGCTTCATTCGGCACTTCGCAAGCGACGACATCATGCCCGCCCTGCGCGATCACGTCCTTCAGGTTTCGCTTGCTAGCGGCGCGAGCCTACCCTTGCTGAAGCTCTGGCTACTCCGTGTCCACGGTCTCGACGTTCAACTTGGGTCTTTCGAGATCGTGTTCGACGCGATCGGGGCGGCGTAGTTGCCGGCAGGGTAAGCGCTGAACAGCGAAGCCGTGGGTCCGACTTCTGGCGGTACGTCAGCGGCAAGGTCGAGACGCCTGTTCCGGCCACGCCTGCTGCGCGCTGGCTGTTTGCGCTGCGGTCGTTCTCGCCGCGTGCAGCAGGGCGCGTCCGCCCACAGCGGGTCCGACCACCACGACGGCACCTCCTGCGGTCATGTATCAGGTCAAGCGCGGGGACACGTTGACCTCGATCGCCAAGTTCTTCGGGGTGTCCATGGCGCTGCTTGCCACCGCCAATCATCTCAACAACGGGGATCGACTGACCGAGGGACAGGCCCTGACCATCCCGCCGCTCCCGCCCGCCCAGCTGTGGGTCAACTCGCCGATCGCGCCGTCCGGACAACCGTTCACGTTCAACCTCACGGGAGCGCGGGCGAGGCGATCACGTTCGAGGTCGACAAGCCCGGCGGCGGCAAGTTCAGCGGACAGCGCCACGCGGCGTCGCCCGACGGCGTCGTGTGCGCCACGTACCAGAGCTCAGGCGACGACCCCGAGACCTACACCGTCGTGGCAACGGGACACCGAGGGACGTCGGTCCGCGGGACCTTCACTGTCGGGTGAGCTCGACTTGCCGGGCTCGGGGCAGCTGCTACGCGCTGCGCACCCACCCCACACATAACGACAGCCCTGCATGACAGAACTCGCCGCACATAACCGGCGATATGCACTCCCGGGGGTTTGGGCCGCGCTCACGGCGGTCGGCCGAAACGATGCGCATCGTTTGGCGAATTCGCCCACCCGCAGGCGCGAGAGCCGGCCCCCGGGCGGCACGCCAGGGACTAAAAGCGCGGGCGGGTCCCGCCGATATGTGGACGGGACTCGATCGTGAACCGCTGCTGGCCGAACCAGACCCGCTCCTGCACGGCTACCTGGGCGAGACGAGCGCAGGCACCTTAAAGGAACGCCATCCGGTGTCAGTTGCTATGGGACCCTACGGAGGACGATCTGCATCGGCGACGGGGTCTGCGCGTAGACCTCGCCATTGTTGTCGATTAGCTCCATCCAGCTGGGATCACCCATGAGCGCGGCTTGGGCGGCGTCGATGGACTGCACGTTCTCGTGCCCGGTCGCCCAGCCGACTTGCCCGTATACGCCGGTCGCACTGGATGTGAACAGGGTCGGAAGGCCGGTGATCGACTCGGCCTTCTGGGCGATTTCCATGCCGACCTCGATGCCGCGTTGGATATTGCCGGGAGTGCACACCGCGCGGACGGCGGTCGCGTACTCGACGGTGCGGCTCGGGTCGGGCGTGCCGTGCAGGATCTGCGCGAGCGTGTCGTCGGGGCCCCCACTGAGGAACCTCGCACCCTGGTCGACCTTAGATGCGAACGAGTCGTCGGCGAGCAGTTTGTCGTTCGCGGCCTCCAGCGCTG
>JBKOWY010000086.1:0-6718 GCA_046724655.1 Actinomycetota bacterium | reverse complement strand
CAGTCCGTCGAGTACCGCTAAGCCCTCGTCGAGCCGTTCTGCTCGGATGCGGACATTCGTTTCCTCGCCGACCTTGGAGAATCCTCCTTCGGGTGTCCATCCGAGTCCAACCGCCAGCGTGAACCGGCCGTCTGAGAGGTGATCAAGCGATACCGACTCTCGGGCGAGCTTCCAGGGCCGGCGCCGGGTGATCGGTGTGACCATCGGGCCGAACCTGATGCGCTTCGTGGCAGCCGCGATGGCGGCCATCGCGATCCACGGATCGTGTGCCGGAGCCAACGCTGGATCACCGGGGTCCGGGGCAATGCCGTGTTCGGGGTCGAGTGAGTCCCACACGAAGACTCCGTCCCAGCCCGCGTTCTCCGCGTCCTCAGCGAGGTCCGCAAGCACCTGCGGGTTGGCACCGAGCCCTGCGTTCGGCAACGTCAGCCCGTAGTTCATCCTGCGAAGCGTACGAAGGATTCGTGACCACCCGCTGGACTCGACGAAGTCCATCGCTCAGGCAGCAACCTGTGCCGATATGTGCGTGGTGGCCTATGGCTCACTCCGTTGTTCTGGCGCGAACGTTCTGTACTGCGGACCGTGGACGCGGATCGACTGTTCAGTGCCGCCTCGTGAGTGGGATTTGTTGGCTTCAAGCAGGGCGGTTGGGCCAGACGATGTCGACAGCGAGGCCGGCATGGTCGCTGGCGTGGCAACCAGTGATCGGCTCGTGAAACGCGAGTTGCGCTGAGATAACGCGCCCGGCGTTACCCTTACGTTGGAAAGAATCGCCGACGAACACGTAATCGATTCGTTGAGGGGGGACATTAAGTGACGACGCGAGGGGATTTGTTCGCCAGTCCCCCTCTGTGTAGCCCGGCCCATCGCCAGCGACACGCCAGGCGTCTTGGTAATAGGTCGTGCGTCCTTCGAGCACGGTGAATCCACTGAGGAAACGGATCTCGTCGCTGTCGGGCTGTGCGTTGAAGTCGCCACACAGGATCGGCGGCATCGCCTCGCGGGCGTGCCTGAAGTGCTCGATCGTGTCGAGATCACCGCGCGCATCTTTGATGTGCCGGTCGATGGCCACGACCTGCAGTCGGCGGTGATGGGCGTCCTGCGGAGGCGGAGCGAGGTGACAGCAGAACACGTCCAGCCCGGCGGAACGGACGTGCACCAGCTCCCACGGTACGCCCGCGGTGAGATTGAAAGCCTTGCTAGAGGTGTCGGGCTCGTCCGCGAGCGGCAACGCGTGGTATCCGGCGAAGTCGATGGGCCAGCGCGACAGGACCGCCGATCCGAACAGCAGCTCGGGGTCCGGCCACAACCACTTCTCGAGCGGTCGGCCACCGAAGTGCCAGTGCCAACCAGCCTCGGTCATCTGGTCGACGATCCCGCCCGCGGTGTTCGGATGACTTGCGTCCTGCCAGATCTCCTGCAAGCAGACAACATCGGGCTGGAGCCGATCAAGCCAGGCCACGATCTCGCGCCGTCGATCGGGCCATGCCGGTTCCAAGAACGAGTTGGCGTTGAACTCCACCACCCGAAGAGCCTGCCCAGCCACAACACGAACCTACTGCGTCATATCGGCCAGTTCACCTGGGTCCATCCCGCAGCTCGCGCGTTCTCGCGATCCCACGGTCTGCGATCGCGTTCCAAACAAGGCCGCGCATATTGCGCGTTCCGGTCGCGACCTCGACGCAACGTGTCGTTCGGGCGCGCTCGGCGGTTGTGGACGCCGCGATGCCGACATACCCTTCGGTCCCAGGCGTAGCGAGGGAGGCAGGATGCCCTCGGCGATAGACGTTCCCAGCACCATCGAGCAGGTGACCTGCGAGTGGTTGACGGACGTGTTGCGCGGGGCTGGCGCGCTCCCCCCTTGTGCGTCGGTGGCCACGCTCGCATCAGAACCGATCGGGGTCGGAGTCGGCGTGATGGCCCTGCTGTATCGGGTCACGCCGACGTACGCGCCGGCGGCGGCGGGACCCGGATCGATCGTGATCAAGATGGCGAGCCAGCACGACGAGACTCGAGCCGTCGCCGCCGGCTATCGCTTCTACGAGCGCGAGGTGAGTTTCTATCAGCGGCTGGCCGACAAGACCGGGCTTCGCGCGCCCCTCGCATATCACGCTGTCTACGACGGGAAGTCGGGCGACTTCGTTGTGGTCATGGAGGACTTGGGCGCCGCGCGTGTCTGCGATCAGATCACCGGCTGCTCCGTCGAAGACGCCTTTGCTGTGGTCAGGACGCTTGCCCGGCACCATGGCGACTGGTGGAACAACCCTCGGTTGCTCGACTACGGGTTCATCCAAAGCCTCGCCGATCCGCCGTATCCGGCCTTCAACGCACAGTCGGGCTCGGAGTCGTGGGGGTCGTGCCTCGCGAACATCGGCGACGTGATCCCCGAGTCGTTGCGTTTGGTGGGCGAGCGGTGGTCCGAGATCGGTCCCCGCATCATGGAGCTGAGCCCCCACCTCCCATGGACGCTGACCCATGGAGATCTGCGCCTGGACAACATCTTCTTCGCAAACACCAGTGGCGACTTCGCTGTCGTCGACTGGCAGATCTGTTCTCGAAATGGCGGGGCATTCGACCTGGCGTACTTCCTCAGTCAGAGCCTGCCAGTCTCAGACCGACGGGCTCACGAGCACCACCTTGTCGACATGTACCACCGAGAGCTGTGTGCGTCTGGCGTCGACGACTATCCGATCGACGACCTGTGGCGCGATTACCGACGAGCAGTCTTGTTCTGCTTCTGCTACCCGATGACGACTGCCGGCCAGCTAGACCTCGTCAACGAACGGGCCGTGACCCTCGTCCGCACGATGATGGAACGAACAGTGGTCGCGATCGAAGACCTCGATGCCACCGAGCTGATTCCGAACTGATCGCGACCCGTGGTGTTCACGCACCGGGTTCGCCGGCTTGAGGAAGCGGCCCATACCCGAGCACCTTGATCGGCACCGTGTTACCGAAGAGGACGCTGTCAGACTCCACAAGTGGACGAAGCGCCTCCTTATAGCGAACAAACTCCTCACCGCTCTCGTGCGCTTCAACCGCAGCCGGGCTTTCCCATGTCTCATAAAGCCAGAACTCGTTGGGATTATCCGTGGATCGGTGTACGCCGAAAGCAATATTGCCCGGCTCACCCGCTTCGATACGGCGCGGGTTGATCAAGAGGAGCTCAAGCACGTCGTCGGCCTTGCCGTCCTTGGCGACCATTCTCACGAAGTACGTGACGGGTGACATGCAGCTTCCTCCTGGGTGGGATCGCAATTTTGTCCGCTGGCCCGGCAGTATCCAAGCGTTGCTGTCGACGCGCGTAAGTGTCCCAGCCACGTGAACCAGGCGGCTCTACGGCAGTAGCCCGTGCGGTACCGTTCCTTGAGCAATATCCACTCGATGCGCAGAAGCCCAGGTCACGCGCACCGAATGCCGCGCGCTTCTGTGCCGCCGCGCAATGCGAGCGCATGCGTGCCGTTCCGTGCTCGTTGCGACCGACTGCGACGCGTCGTTATGTGCGCGCGTTCCGGGCGCGGCTCGTTGTCGGGTGATCAGCGCGGTTTGCGGTGGAGACGAGCCGTGCCCTCATGAAGGGGTTGTCGAACCATGCGCCGGGGACCAATTCGTGCGTGTTGACGTCTCCAGGGCATGCCGTTTGAGCTCGCGGCTGCGAACGTTCAAACCGTCCGCACATGGGCCTCGCCTGCCGTGCCGCGGGTCACCATTGCGGCATGCTCGATTCCTCGCAGGCGCGGCATGCTGCATCCGCGACATGGCGAGGAGGCCGCGGTCTCAACGTGCGAGAGGAGAACGCCGTGGAACCAATCAAGATCGGCTGGCTCGGGGCCGCGCTCGACGGTCCAGGCGGCGGCTACGACAAGATTCACCGCCTCGCGTTCGACGAGGCGACCGAGGCGGGACTGCTCGACCGTCCTGTCGAGTTCGTGCTGCACCCTGAGAATGGGCTTCCCGAGGGTTCCGCGAAGAACGCGACCGACGGGTTCCGCCACCTCGTCGACGAGGGCTGCATCGCGGTCGCCGGTGCCTACAGCTCCGACAACGCGATCACCGTCGGACCGCTCGCCAACGAGCTCCAGGTGCCGTTGATCAGCTGGTGTGGCACAGAGCGTCTCCGGGGCGAGTTTTGCTTCCGCCTCGGCAACGGCGACTGCGGTGGCGACGCCGCGCTCGTGGTCGCGTGGCTGAAGCGCCACCGCTACGAGCGCGTCGCCGTCCTCAGCGAGATCTCACCGAACGGTGAGGAGTACTTCCGGTTTTTGCGCCAGGAGTGCCGCCGCCGCGACATCAGCATCGCCGCGGTCGAGACCGTGAGCCAGAGCCCCGCCCATCTCGCGACGAACCTCGAGCACCTCCGGCGCATCGAACCCGACGCGCTCGTCTACATGGGGTACGGGATGCTCGCGGCGCGAGGTCTGTTGCGCCATGCGCTCGACGAGCTCGAATGGGACCCGCCGCGCATCATGGGCACCGCATTCATGTTCTATCTCATGGGCTTCGACAAGTTCGAGGGCTGGGTCGGCATCGATCAGTTCGACCCCAGCAACCCGCTCGTCGAGGGCTTCCACGAGCGCTTCGTCGCGCGCTACGGCCAGGACCCGCCACTCTGGCCGAACGCGATCCCCGTGCTCGCCTACGACACCGCGCGCGTCATCATCGAAGCGCTCTTCCGCGCCCCGATTCTGTCGGGCCCCGGCGTCAAGGTCGGCCTCGAGAACATCCGCTTCATGCCGAGCACCACGGGTGGCCGCCACACCCACATCGCTTGCTCGCCGTACGAACACGGCATGTTTCGTGGCGACTGGCTCCTATACGGGAGAGTGCGCAACGGCTCGCTCGAGTTCGAGGGCCTCTTCGAGCCGGGCGACTGACGCCTCGGCCACGGCAGCCGTCGTCTAGTGATCACCGAGCCGCCGAACCGAGTGGAACCTCGTCAGCTTGAGCTGTCAGACGAGCGTGACACCAGGCAGAGGAGCGCCGCCGAAACGGCCCCAGCCCCGCAAGTGCGCGCGGATCCGCGACAGTGCTGGTCAGACCGCGTTTGACCTCTTCCTGGAGTGGCGGAACATCGCGTCGTGATGCCGCGTTCGTCTCGGTTCGTTTGACACAAGCTAGACACGGAATTCACGAGGAACTCTGCTCGCTCCCGTCGCCTGTGGGCCTGCGCCCCACACCAAAGTGTCGCACGGCGCCCGCCGCGCCCGCCTCTAGCGGACCTACGGGATGTCGGAACGGGCCGCTTCCTCCCGGACGGCACGGGCGTCGGCGGGTAGCAGCCACCCCTCGCGCTCGAGCCTCTTCACCAAGCGGGTGACCTTGCGCACGTAGTCGTCGTGACTCTTGTAGAGCGACGCCAGCTTCTCCGGTGGGAAGGGCTCCTGGCCGCCCCCGAGGAGTCTGTCGCAGACGCCTCCACCGCCGTTTTCCGCGACGTACCGCGCCGTCGGGACCTCGGTGTAGGTCGTGCGGACGCCGCCACGGGGGTTGCCGTGCTCGTCGAGCTTCACCGAGCCGTCGCGGTCGAGCGTGAGCCGTTTCGAGCGTGGTGGGGTCTCGTCCCGCGCTGCCCAGGCATCGAGGCGTTCCAGGGTCGACTTGAAGAGGTGATGCATCGGGAACCGGTTGACCTCGTAGGTGCAGCCCAGGTCACCGCTGCCTCCGACCGCCCGGATGTCGGCGTGGGAGGCGCCGGCGACCTCGTAGACGCGGTAGCGGTCGTTCGGCCGGTTGCCGTCGGGCCGACGCCGGTACTCCTCTTGTGGATGGGTGTGCAACGAGATGGCCGGGACGTCGCGCGGCTGGACCTGTTGACGTTCGTCGCTCTCCGGGAGCTCGGCTGCCGTCGAGTTGATTCGCGGGTATCCGCTGGGCTCACCGACGAGGTAGCCGTCGAAGATGGGCGCGCCGTCGGGCATGCGCGCCCGGTCGTGGAAGCCATCAGAGATGTAGAGAACGAGCAACGCGCCGCCACCCGACCATCCTGATGCGTACAGGCGCTCGACGTCGAAGCCGCGCAACGGGTTGTCCGGCGTCTCCGTCTTGAGGAGTCGCCCGACCTGGCCGATGATGTCCCAGTTCAGGCCGTCCTCGGTGAAGTCGAGAGGCGCGTAGCGGATCGGGTCGAAGGCCTTCATCCCCTCGATGGCCGACGACCCATTGTTCGTCCGACGAGTCGTGATGGAGACGTACGCGTCGCCGTTCGCCAGGAGGTACTCGAACGTCTGTGACCACACCACGTTGACGCCGTACTGGGGATGGCTCGTCTCCACGTGCACATTGCCGCTGAACCGCCGAGGAGACTGCGGGCGACGGATGAGGATCCGCGTGGCGTACGACACGCCTTCGCGGTCTACCTCGACGGCGCCGTCCGCGCCGTAGCGGTAGACGTTCGCCGCCCCGGAGACGATGAACTCCTCCTCGACGTAGCCCTGCGCGGCCAGATCAACTGCGCCGGCGGCGCCGGCGACACTTGCCGACGAGAAGGGGACGCCGTTGCCCGCAGGTGGCGGCGCGATCGACGTGGGAAGTTCGGCGTCGGTCGCGGGTCCCGCCGAGGCGGGCACCGGGACCACGAGCGCGATCACTGCGAGCACCACTGAGACGAACCGCTCAGTCCTGCGGCACATCTGCATGGTGGAGCCTCCTCGACTCAGGCATCATCGCCGCGCAGCCGGCTCGGTCGCACACGAACCAGCGGTGTCGGCGGTTTGACACT
>JBKOWY010000138.1:0-29532 GCA_046724655.1 Actinomycetota bacterium | reverse complement strand
CGCTTGCGCGTGCTCGACCCCGATCGGCGCTACGGGCGGGTGCGGCTCGCGGGGCGGGTACCGCTGGCACCCGGTGACCGGCTGGTGCTGCGTGACTCGGGCCGGGGCGACACCGTCGGGGGCGCGGAGGTGCTCGATGTCTCCCCGGATGGCCGCGCCCGTGACGCGCCCGCCCGTCTCGGGCTTCCCCTCGGCGCGCGTTTGATCGCCGCCCACCCGTGGCTGGCGGTCGACGAGCTGGCCCGCAGGGCCGGCGCCGGTCCGGCTGAGGCCGACGCGATGGCCGACGAGCTCACGGGCTCCGGCGCCGCGGTGCGCGTCGGCGACTGGCTGGTCGAGCGGCAGGCGCTCGCCGACCTGCGGGCGGCCGCGGCCGAGCGGGTGCGCGAAGACCACGAGCGGGCCCCGCTGGAGCCGGGCGCCGAGCTTCCCGAGCTCGCGTCCGCACTGCGCGTCGATGGCGAGCGGCTCCGCGCCGCGCTCGCCGGCGCCGACGAGCTCGTCGTCGAACGGGGCTTCGTGCGTGACAGGGCGCATCGCGTGCAGGTCGGCGACTCGCCCGAGGCGCGCAAGCTGCTCGACGCGCTCGAAGCGGCGCCGTTCTCGCCCCCGGAGCCGGCCTCGGTGGACGCCGAGCCCGGCCTGGTACGGGCGCTGGCACGTGACGGCCAGGTCGTGGAGGTCGACAGCATCGTGTTCGCAGCCGGCGCGCTCGATGAAGCTCGCCGGCGGGTGCAAGCGGCGCTCCGGGAGCGGGGAACCGTGACCGTCGCCGACGTGCGCGACCTGCTCGGCTCGACCCGCAAGTTCGTGCTGCCGATCCTGAACCGCCTCGACGCCGAAGGCGTCACCCGCCGCCGCGGCGACGACCGCATCGCCGGCCCGGCGACACTGCGGAATCATTGAAGCGTCCGAGGGGGCCCAATATGTCCCCCGTGGGACGCATCAAACGGTGTCGTCGGAGAGCAGGGCGCGGCGCTCGGCCTCGGTGAGGCCGCCCCAGATGCCGTGCGGCTCCCGGATGCTGATGGCGTACTCGAGGCACTCGGCCCGCACGGGGCACTCGGCGCAGATCGCCTTGGCCCGCGCCTCGCGGGCGTCCCGCTCATCCTTGCGCTCGGGGTAGGTCGGCGGGAAGAACAGCGCCGATTCCGGGCCCCGGCAGGCTGCTCGCAGCTGCCAGGTCCTCTCCGACATCTGGAGCGCCACCGGCCCCCTCCCGGTCGTGCAGCTGGCGTGACCGTAACCCCGTCCCCCGCCCTCGACAAGACCCGAAATGCCCCTTCTGTTCGCCCCGGTTACGACCCGCCCCGGCGTTGACGGCGCCCGCGCGCCCGGTCGCGGTAGTCCCGCGCTCCTCCTTCTTCCGGCTCGACCTCCAACACCAGCCCGTCGACGGCCACGACCCGGACGCCGTCCCCGGCGCCGATCGGTGTGGCACGGTTCGTGCGGGCCCGCCATCGCGCCCCCTGGATCACGACGACGCCATCGGGCGCGACGTCGACCTCGGCCCGCCCCTCCTCACCGACCATGCCCTCGCGACCGACCGTGGGAGTCGAGAAACGCGACCGGACCACCCTGGGCATGGCGCCAAGCATGAACAGCACGGCGCCGATGATCACGATCACCAGCACCCACCACGGCGGGTTGAGGCGGGCGGACCCTCCGTACAGCGTGAGCGAGCCGGCCACGAGCGAGGCGCTGCCGATGAATGTCCACGCGCCGATCCCACCTGCTTGCACGTCGACCGAGAAGCCGAAGATCCCGAGCATCACGAGGCCGACGGCCCACCACGCCACCGGCAGGTGCGAGAAACCGACCAACGCGCCGACGACGGAGATGGCACCGGCCAGGCCGGCGAGGCCGATGCCGCACGTGTAGAACTCGAACACCATCAGGGCCAGTCCGGCGACGAACAGCAAGTACGCGATCGACGGGCTGATCAGGGTGTGCAGCACCTGGTTGCCGATGTCGAGCCGGTCGAAGCGCACGTCCTGGTTGGGCTGACGGCGACGACCCAGGCCCTTGCCCACGACCTTGGCTGTCGACAGCGTCTTGGGCCCGGCCGCGGTCGGGACGGACTGCCCGTCGAGCGACACGATCAGCTCGCCCACTGTGGGCTCGACGCTGTTGATGGCGCCGGCACCTTTCGCGGTGTCGGCCGGCAGGTTCTCGGTGGCGAGCCGGCGGGCGCCGCGCTCGTCCCGTTCCCATCGTGCCGCGAGGGCGCCCAGCTGGCCCGTGACGGCGCGACGGTTCGTCGCCCCGGGCTCGTCGAGGCGCAGCGGATCCGCGGGACCGATGCTCGAGCCCGACGACACCGACGTGATCGGCGCCGCCTCGGCGAGCAGCGTGGCGGCACCCTTCGCCTTCGCCCCCGACGGGCCCACCCACACCACGACCGGCAGGCTCGACGCCTGGACCTCGCGCACGAGCGGCTGCACGTCGACGTCGACCGACCCGCCCGAGTCGAGCTGAAGCACGATCATCGTCGACCGCTTGCGGTTCGCCTCCCGGATCGAGTCGCGCACCAGCGACGCCGTGGGCGGATCCAGCAGCCCGTCCACCTTCACGACGTCGATGCCGTTGAGGCGCGGCTTCGCCTGCTGTGTGACGCCCTCGCCTTCCGCCTCGACCGCGGTGATCATCAGCGCCGCGATCACCAGGCAGGCGATGGCTGCGAGGCGTCGTAGTCGGCGTCGACGCAGGTGGTCGGCTTCTAGGCTGGTTGTCGACATGGATCTGGCGAGTTTCTGCTCCCCGCGCGTCTTGATCGTGGCGGGCAAGGGTGGGGTCGGAAAGACGACAGTGACCGCGACCCTTGCGACGGCGGCTGCCGGCGCCGGTCTGAGCGTGCTGATCGTCGAGGTCGAGGGCAAATCGGGGCTGGCGGCGTGCTTCGGCAAGCCTCCGCTCGGCTACGAGGAGACCGACCTCGCGCCCGGTATCCGCGGCCGGACACTCACCCCCGACGAGGCGCTCCTCGACTACCTCGAGACACACGGCATGCGCCGGATCTCGAAGCGACTCGTCCGCTCGGGCGCGCTCGAGGTCGTGTCGTCGGCGGTCCCGGGGATGAAGGACATCCTCGTGCTCGGCAAGGTGAAGTCGCTCGAGCAAAGCTGCGCTGCCGACCTCATCCTCATCGACGCGCCGGCCGCCGGTCACGCGATCACGTTCCTCATGTCGCCTCGCGGGCTCGGCGACGCAGTCCGCGTCGGTCCCGTGGCCAAGCAATCCACCGAGGTGATCGAGATGCTCTCGGACCCCGAGCGGTGTCAGGTGATGCTCGTCACGATTCCCGAGGAGACACCGGTCAACGAGCTCGTCGACACCGCCTTCGCGCTCGAGGACCGTATCGGCGTCCAGCTCGGTCCGGTGGTCGTGAACGGCTGCTACCCCGATCTCGGGCCCTCGGTGTCGCAAGAGGACGTGCAGAGCCTGGCCGACGAGCTCGGTGTGTTCGTCTCACCGCGCGAAGCCCTCGACCTCGCCGCCGCCGCCGACTTCCGGCATCACCGCCACGAGCTCCAACTGGAGCAAGCCGACCGGCTGGCGGCGCGCCTGCCGTTGCCGCAGATTCGCCTCCCGTTCGTGTTCACCGCCGAGATCGGCCCGACCGAAATCGACGCGCTGGCTGCCGCCTTCGCGCGCGAGATCAAGGCGCTCCCCGTCTCCACATCTGTGTGATGGCGGACGCCGTGTCGTTCGACGACATCATCGAGCGGCGGCACATCGTCGTGTGCTGCGGCACCGGTGGCGTCGGGAAGACGACCGCGGCGGCGGTGTTCGCGGTCGAAGGGGCGCGACGGGGACGCAACGCGGTCGTCGTGACGATCGACCCGGCCAAACGGCTCGCGAACACGCTCGGTCTCGACTCGCTGTCGGACTCTCCCCGTGAGATCGAACGTCATCGCTGGGACCGCGTCGGCGCGGCGCCGGCCGGCGGCCGCCTGTCTGCCCTCATGCTGGACACGAAATCGACGTTCGACCACCTCGTCGTCAAGCACGCCGCCGACGACGAGCAGGCGCAGCGAATTCTCGCCAACACGTTCTACCGGAACGTGTCGACCGCGCTGTCAGGCACGCAGGAGTACATGGCGATGGAGAAGCTGTATGAGCTGCACGAGGAGGGTGGCTACGACCTGATCGTCGTCGATACGCCACCGACGCGCCACGCGCTCGATTTCCTCGACGCGCCCAAACGGCTCGCCCGGCTGCTCGACAACCGGATCTTCCGGCTGCTGATGATGCCGACACGTGCGTACCTCAAGGCCGTCGGGGCGGGTGTGCAGGCGTTCCTGCGCACGGTGTCGAGGGTCGTCGGCTCGGAGGTGATCAACGAGGTCGTCGCGTTCTTCCGGGCATTCGAGGGCATGGAGGAAGGGTTCCGGGACCGCGCGACGGAGGTGCTGGCGCTGCTCGCCGACCCGTCGAGCAGCTTCGTGCTCGTGACCTCGCCGCGGCGGGACGCGGTCGAGGAGGCGACCTACTTCGCCGAACGCCTCGCCGAGAGCGACATCCCGGTCGAGGGCCTCGTCGTGAATCGCGTGCACCCGAGCTTCGGTGACGAACGCGTCGAGGGCCTACGGGCGCGCGCCGAGACGCTCGCGGTGAAAGCAGCGGACGTGCCGGCGACGCCCGCGGTCGAGGGCGACGGCGCGATATCGGCCGAGCGCCTGGCGATGCTGTACGCAAACCTGGCCGACTTCCGCCAGGTTGCTGACGGCGAGCGCCATCACGTCGCCGGGGTCAAGGCACGCGCCGGGCGCGCCGCAGTTGCGTTCGTCCCGTTCCTCGCCCGCGACGTGTACGACTTCGAGGCGCTCGGAGAAGTCGGCCGGCACGTGTTCCGGGCCGGGACCGATAGCTTTGCGACCACATGAAGGTCCTCGTTGCCGCCGACGCCCGCTGGGTTCGCGAGCAGGTGCGAGCCGCGCTCGTCGCTCCCGGTCAGGAGGTGATCGAGGTCACCCGCGGTCAGGATGTCCGGGACGCCGTCGCCGAGCACCATCCCGATCTCGTCGTGCTCGATCTGCAGATCGGCAACATGGGCGGCATCGCGGTCGCGATCGACCTCTACTTGGAAGAGTCGGGTGGCCGGCTACCGCACGTGCCGATCCTGCTCCTCCTCGACCGCGAAGCCGACCGTTTCCTCGCCAAGCGCGCCGGCGCCGAGGCCGAGCTCGTGAAGCCCGTCGACCCCGGCACGTTGCGGCGTACGGTCAAGCGCGTGGTCGGGGACGAGGCGGCCACCCCCGCGTAGCGCCGAGCGAACGCTCGGTTCTGCTGGGGAGCGCGGACCTACAATGAGCGCGCTTCGGGATGTGGCGCAGTTTGGTTAGCGCGCAGCGTTCGGGACGCTGAGGCCGCGGGTTCAAATCCCGCCATCCCGACCAATCCGCGCTTCGGGGGTACTCACGGCAGGTGTCAACGTTTCGGCCCTTCATCGGCTGGGGCAACGGCGCGCTGCTGTTCGTGATGTTCGCCGCCATCGGGATCGGGTTCACCCTCGTGATCGACGGCGTGATGCGTCGCTTCGTGAGCCCGGAGGTGCGAGGTCGCTGCGGGCCGACCGCGGCGGTGACGGTGCAGGTGCTCGCGACGATCTACGCGGTGCTCGTCGCATTCGTGATCGTCACGGAGTACAACCAGCTGCGCTCGGCGAACGACCAGGTCGCGGCCAAGGCCTCCGCGCTGACCGCGATGTACGAGAACAGCGACGTGTTCCCCGAGGCGGAAGGCGGGAGGCTGCGCTCGGCGATTCTCGACTATTCACGCGCCCTGATCGACGACGCGTTTCCTACGCTCGCGCGCACCGGAGAACCCGAGCCCGTCGCCGACCAGAGGCTGCACGAGTTGTTCCGGGCGGTGACCGACCTTCGCCCCGGGACGCCGCAGGAGAACGCGGCGTTCGCGCAGACGCTCGAGCGACTCGACGAGGTGGCCGAGACGAAAGCCCGGATCGTGAACGCGGCGGGTGAGACCATCCCGTGGCCCCTGGTCGTGCTGCTGACGATCATGGGCATCACGCTGCTGATCGTCAGCAACCTGCTCGATACGCGCCATCGGCGGGGCCACCTGCTCATCCTCTCGGCGCTGGCGCTACTCGTGTCGCTCACGCTCGCGCTCGTCGTGAGCCTGAACTTCCCGTTCGACGGGATCCTTCCGATCAGCGACGGGCCGATCAGGCATTTCCTCGAGGTGCGCGTGGCGCGCTAAAGGGCTCCCGCTCGTGGCCGGCGGCGGAGCGCCTGGATCAGCTCCGCCTTGTTCATCTTCGACCGCCCCTGGATGCCCCGGCGCTGCGCTTCAGCGTGCAGCTCCTCGAGCGTGCGTTGCTCGTAGGGCCGGGCGTCCCGCCCGGTGGCCTCGAGTGGCGCGGTGGGCTCTCGATCGTCGACCTGCATCCGCTGGCCGGCGCGCACGGCGGCGCCGCGGAACCGGCGGAACGACACTCGAGCTGACAGGAAGTTGGCGAGGGCGGCGATCGTGACGGCGATGATGACGAAGACCGCGACCGCCGCCAGACCGATGCCGAAGACGAGCAGCCAGTCGACGACATTGTCGGCGGTGAACTTCGCGAATCCCAGCTGGCGCATGAGCGCCTCGACGGCCGACGTCATCCCCTTCGCGAGCAGCCACGGAATGAAGGCGAGCATGAACGCGATCAAGAAGATCCCGAGAACAATCGCCCCGACGACCTGCGTGACAGCTTTAAGGTCGAAGGCGCTGCGCGGGCCGATGACCTGGCTGGCAGAAAGCTGGTCGGTGACCCGCTCGACTGCCTTTCCGCGCTGGCTGTTCCCATCGACTGCCATCAGGACCACCTGCCCTTCTCGGCATGAAAAGCCTACGCGACGTCGAGCGGATATTGCGCGATCAGCTGTGCGCGAGATGTTCGGCGATCTGTACCGCGTTGAGTGCGGCGCCCTTACGGAGGTTGTCACCGGTGACCCAGATGTTGAGCGAGCCAGGCTCGGACGGGTCCTCCCGTACGCGTCCGACGAGCACAGGGTCGACACCCGCCGATTCGAGCGGCGTCGGGTGACCGTCGCCGCCGTCGACGAGCTGCACCCCGGGCGCGTCCGACAGAAGCGCGATCGCTTCGGCTCTCGTCATCGGGCGGGAGAAGCGGACGTTGGTGGCGTGCGCGTGCCCCACGTATACGGGCACCCGTACGCACGTCATGCTCACCGTCAGGTTCTCGGCGTGCAGGATCTTTCGGCTCTCGTAGAGGAGCTTCCACTCTTCTGACGTGTAGCCCTGCTCTCGGACGGAGCCGGCGAGCGGGATCACGTTGCCGGCGATCGGCCGGTCCCACACGTCGCCCGGCCCGACGACGCCGTCGAGGGCGCCGGCGCGGCGGAGCACGTCGGCCTGGCCGTCGCCCTTCGTCCACTGCTCGTCGAGCTCGTGCAGGCCCGCCTGCCCGGCGCCCGACACGGACTGGTAGGTCGCCGTCACGACGCGCTCGATGGCGGCCGCCCGGTGCAGCGGCGCGAGCGCCAGTACGAGCACCGCCGTGGTGCAGTTCGGGCTCGACGCGATTCCCTTCGGCATGCGCTCGAGGTCCTGGGGATTGATCTCCGGCACGACCAGCGGCACATCCGGGTCCATCCGGAACGCGGCCGAGTTGTCGACGACCTTGGCCCCCGTCGCCGCCGCGACCGGGGCCCATTGCGCTGCGATCGGGTCGTCGACGTCGACGATGACGAGGTCGAGGCCGTCAAAGCACCCTTCGCCCAATGTCTCGCATGCGACCTCGCGGCCTGCGAACGGGAGTTTCCGCCCCTCCGAGCGCGGCGAGGCGTACACGCGTAGCTCGTCCATCGGGAACGCGCGCTCCTCGAGCACCCGCAGCATCTCCGTGCCTACGACACCCGTAGCACCGACGACGCCGACGTTCACGACACGTCCTCGCCGGCGGCATCGCGATCCAGCTCGAAGGCCTTGTGCAATGCCCGCACCGCTCGCTCGACGTCATGCTCCTGCACCACACACGAGATCCGGATCGAAGACGTCGAGATCATCTCGATGTTCACCTTCTCACCGGCGAGCGTCTCGAACATCTTGGCGGCGACACCCGGGTTCGTCCGCATCCCCGCGCCGACCAACGACACGCGCCCGATACCGGGGTCGTTACTGAAGCCGCTGGCGTCGGTCTCCTTGACGACCCGCTTCATCACGTTGAGGGTGCGCGCCAGCTCCTCGCTGGGGACCGTGAACGAGATGTCGGTGTGGCCGGCGGTCGACACGTTCTGGACGATCATGTCGACGTTCACGTCTTCGTCGGCGAGGGACCGGAACACGGTTGCGGCGATGCCGGGGCGGTCGGGCACCTGCTCGATCGTCACCTTGGCCTCCGTCGTGTCGTACGTGACACCGGAGATGATCGCCTGTTCCATCGTGGGGTCTTCCTCTCGTACCCACGTCCCCGGCTCCCAGCTGAAGCTCGAGCGGACGTGGACCGGGACTCCATAGTTACGCGCGAACTCCACTGAGCGCAGCGCGAGGACCTCGCTGCCGGAGGCGGCCATCTCGAGGGCCTCGTCGAACGAGAGCCGTGGAAGGCGGCGCGCGTCGGAGACGACTCGCGGGTCGGCGCTGTAGATGCCGGCGACGTCGGTGTATATCTCGCATGCCTCGGCGCCGAGGACGGCGGCGAGCGCCACCGCCGTTGTGTCCGAGCCCCCTCGGCCCAACGTCGTGATGTCCCGCGCCGTCGACACACCCTGGAAGCCGGCCACGATCGCGACGTCGCCGGCGGCGATGGCCTCGCGAATGCGGTCGGCGCGCACCTCCACGATCTTCGCCTTTCGGTGCACGGTGTCGGTGACGATCCCGGCCTGTGAGCCCGTGAACGACACCGCCCGTTGGCCGTGGTCGAGGATCGCCATGCACAGCAGCGACATCGAGATCCGCTCGCCCGCGGTGAGCAGCATGTCCATCTCACGGGCCGCGGGGGCCTGCGACACGTCGTGCGCGAGGCGCTCGAGGTCGTCGGTCGACTTGCCCATCGCCGACACGACGACCACGACGTCGTCACCCTGACTCCGGGTCCGGACGATGTGCTCGGCGACGGCCTTGATCCGGTCGGCGTCGGCCACGGACGTGCCGCCGTATTTCTGCACGAGGAGGCCCACGGTTGGGCACGGTACAACGGAGGTCTGGCGATCCGAGTGCCAATAGGCGAGGCCGACTCGTAGACTCCCGCCCCGTGGCGAAGCAGGCCAAGCGCGAACGGCAGCGTCTGAACCGTGAGGCGCGCCGCCAGGCCGAGCTGGCCGCTACCCGCCGGCGCAAGCAGATGCGGACCGGACGCAACATCGCGATCCTGGCCGTACCGCTGATCGTGCTGTTCGTCATCCTCCAGGTGCGCTCGAGTGGTGGAGAGAGCGAACCCACCCGCAGGTTCTCCAAGCCGCCGGCGCTCGCGCTCAAACCGACCACCGTCTACTCGGCGACGCTCGACACGAGTGAAGGAAAGATGACGATTGCCCTCGACGCGACGAACGCGCCCAACAGCGTGAACAATTTCGTGTTCCTGGCCCGCAAGCACTTCTACGACGTGCTGACGTTCCACCGCGTCGCCAAGGACTTCGTGATCCAAGGCGGCGACCCGAAGGGGGACGGCAGCGGCGGCCCCGGGTACAAGACGCAGGTCGAGACGCCGGCCAACGGCTACCAGGTCGGCTCGGTCGCGTGGGCGAAGAGCCAGCAGGACCCGCCGGGCACGGCCGGATCACAGTTCTTCATCGTCACGAGCCCCGCGCCCGCGCCCGGGCAGGGCCTCGACGCCCTCAACCACCAGCCGTACCAGTACGGCATCATGGGCGCGGTCACGGACGCGCAGAGCCTCGACACCGCCAAGAAGATCGGCGCGCTGGCGCCACCGAGTGGCGACGGGAAGCCGACCAAGAAGGTCACGATCAAGAAGGTGACGATCACCGAATCCGCCGAGCCGACCCTGCCGGCGGAAACGCCGACCGCGCCGCCCGCCTCGTAGCGCCTGCGCTCGCCTCAGACCGCGAGCTGCTTGACCTTGGCGCCGCTGTCGACGACCGTCGTCTTGCGCCCGTCGTAGACGGTCACCACGCCGGCGCCGGCGACGCGCCACGCGGCGTCGGGGTCGCGGATCAGCGCCGTCTGCTCGTCAAGCCCCACGAGCGTCGCGCCGTGGGGCAGGAGATCGATCGAACGCTCGCGTAGGTGATCGGCCGCGGTCCCGTGATACGGGAAGACGGCCAGGTCGCGCACGACGCCGAGGCCGACCGTGTAGGCGCCTCCGCGCGGGTCCACCATGGGATCGCACAGCACGGTCGCGCCGGCGCCCGACGCCGCGAGCACGGAACCGTACCGGTACGCGGTGAGCATCGCGTCGAACAGCGCCGAATCCTTGAGCGCCGAGCGCAGGTGCAGCGGTGAGCCGTCCGCGATGTAGACGAAGTGGGCGTCACGAACACTCTCCGCGAGCGCGCGGTCCTCGGCGTCGGCCCGGCGCAACACGTCGAGGGCGCGCACCGTCGCCCCGAGGCCCGAGAAGTAGGCGACGGCTCGTTCGACGACGCGATCGGGGTGTTCGAACGCGGCCGCCGTCGGGAGGACGGCGACCTCACCGCCCCCGGCGCGGCCCAGCAAGTCGGCGTCGAAATCGCGACAGCCGTCGTGCCATTCGCCGCCGCCGATCAGCGCGAGCGTCCCCGACGTCTCCTGCGGGCTCATGGCCCGCGGAGCCTACCGTTGAGTAACGTGCGCGTTCCGTACAGGAGTGCGAGGTCCACTCGCCCAGGGGGTTCATCGTGACGGTCAAGCGCGTCGGAATCGTCGGCTCGGGGATCATGGGCTCGGGTATCGCCGAGGTGTCGGCGAAGGCCGGCTTCGAGGTGATCCTGCGCAGTCGCCAGCAGAACACCGCCGACCGGATGCTGGCCGGGCTCGAGAAGTCGCTCGGCAAGCAGGTCGACAAGGGCAAGCTCGACGCCAGCGAGCGCGACAGCATCCTCGGCCGGGTGCGCACGACCACCGAGCTCGGCGAGCTCGCCGACTGCGACCTTGTGATCGAGTCCATCGTCGAGAACCTTCCGCTCAAGAAGCACCTGTTCAACGAGCTCGACCGCGTGTGCAACGACAGTTCGATCCTCACCACCAACACCTCGACGCTGCCGGTCGTCGAGATGGCGATGGAGAGTCGGCCCGACAAGGTCTGCGGCATCCACTTCTTCAACCCGGCACCGATGATGCCGTTGATCGAGATCGTCCGCTGCATCACGACGTCGGACGAGACGATCGAGACGGCGCGGTCCTTCGCCGAAGCCTGCGGCAAGAACCCGGTCCTCGTGCGCGATCAAGCGGGGTTCATCGTGAACGGGTTGCTGTTCCCGTACCTGAACAACGCGGTGAAGCTGCTCGACGCGGGCGTCGCCACGCGTGACGACATCGACGCCGCGATGAAGGGCGGGTGCAACTTCCCGATGGGCCCGCTGGAGCTGCTCGACCTGGTCGGGCTGGACACGAGCCTCGCCATCATCGAAGCCCTGTACGCCGAGTTCCGCGACCCGAACTACGCGCCGGCGCCGCTGCTGCGCCGCATGGTGAGCGCCGAGCGCCTCGGCCGCAAGACCGGTCAGGGGTTCTACGACTACCACTGAGATCGGGGCGGGCGTGGGCGACTACGTCGCCTGCCCCGGGGCAGTGGGACAATAGAGACATGGCGCAACGCGACAAGCCGTGGCTGATGCGCACGTACTCGGGCCATTCGTCGGCCCGGGCGTCCAACGAGCTGTACCGCACCAACCTCTCGCGGGGTCAGACGGGTCTGTCGGTGGCGTTCGACCTCCCGACGCAGACGGGCTACGACCCCGACCATCCGCTCGCCCGGGGCGAGGTCGGGAAGGTCGGCGTGCCCGTGCCCCACCTCGGGGAGATGCGCATCCTCTTCGACGGCATCCCGCTCGAGGAGATGAACACGTCGATGACAATCAACGCCACTGCGATGTGGCTGCTGGGGATGTACGTGGCGCTGGCCGAGGAGCAGGGCGCCGACCCGTCGCGGCTCGCGGGCACGGTGCAGAACGACATCGTGAAGGAGTACCTGAGCCGCGGCACCTTCATCTTGCCGCCCGAGGCGTCGAAGCGGCTCACGGTCGACCTCGTCGTCTACGCGGCGCGTCACATCCCCCGGTGGAACCCGATCAACGTCTGCCCGTACCACCTCCAGGAGGCGGGCGCGACACCGGTCCAGGAGATCGCCTACGGGCTGGCGACGGCCGTCGCCGTGCTCGACGCCGTCCGCGAGTCGGGCCAGGTCAGCGAGGAGGAGCTCCCGGAGATCGTCGGCCGGATCTCGTTCTTCGTCGACGTCGGCATCCGCTTCGTCGAGGAAGTCTGCAAGATGCGGGCGTTCACGCAGATGTGGGACCGCATCACGCGCGAGCGATACGGCGTGGAGGACGAGAAGCTGCGCCGGTTCCGCTACGGAATCCAGGTGAACTCGCTCGGGCTCACGGAGGCGCAGCCCGAGAACAACGTGCAGCGCATCGTGCTCGAGATGCTCGGCGTCACGCTGTCGAAGGACGCCCGTGCCCGCTCGATCCAGCTCCCGTGCTGGAACGAGGCGCTCGGACTACCGCGCCCGTGGGATCAGCAGTGGTCGTTGCGAATGCAGCAGGTGTTGGCGTACGAGACCGACCTGCTCGAGTACGAGGACCTGTTCGAGGGCTCGAAGGTCATCGAGCAGAAGACGGCCGAGCTCGTGGCCGCGGCCGAGGAAGAGCTGCAGTGGGTGCTCGACGGGGGTGGGTCGTTCGAGATGATCGACGCCATGAAGGGCCGTCTCGTGCAGAGCCACGCCGAGCGGGTGCGCAAGATCGAGGCGGGCGAGACTCCCGTCGTCGGCGTGAACATCTTCACCGAGACGGCGCCGTCGCCGCTGGTCTCGGGGTACGAGGGCGGTGAGGCACACATCCTCGAGCTCGATCCCGCTGCCGAGGCGGAGCAGATCGAGCACCTCGAGCAGTGGCGGTCACGGCGCGACGAGCAGGCGTGGGCGAAGGCGCTGGAGCGCCTGCGCGAGGTCGCAGCAACGGACGAGAACCTCATGCCGGCCACCATCGAATTCGCTAAAGCCGGCGGGACAGTCGGCGAATGGGCGGGCGCGCTTCGCGACGTGTTTGGCGAGTACCGGGCGCCGACCGGAGTGGGCGCGGTGCGCGCCGCACCGGTCGAAGAGATGGTCAAGGTGCGCGAGCGCGTGCAGGAGGCGGCCCGCGAGCTGGGTGGACCGGTGCGCATGCTCGTCGGCAAGCCGGGCCTGGATGGGCACTCCAACGGCGCCGAGCAGATCGCGGTGGCGGCGCGGGACGCCGGTATGGAGGTCGTGTACCAGGGCATCCGGCTGACACCGGAACAGATCGCGGCGGCCGCCGGCGACGAGGATGTCGACGTGGTGGGGTTGTCGATCCTGTCCGGGTCGCACCTGCTCCTCGTGCCCGAGACCGTGCGTCTGCTCCGGGAGCGAGGGGTCGACGCGCCCGTCGTCGTCGGCGGGATCGTCCCCGAGGCCGATCAGCGCAAGCTGCTCGACGAGGGCGTCGCCCACGTCTTCACACCCAAGGACTACAAGCTGGCCGAGATCATGGCCGACATCGCCGACCTCGCCATCGAGCACCGGCGTGGGCAGAAGGTGGGCGCGCCGGCGGGCTAACCCCAACGGCGTTGGGTCGCAAGCCGGCGCTATGCGCGAGGTTTCCGTCCCAACGCGGGGCTCAGCGGCGGTAGAGGTCCTCGATCACGTCGGCGTACTTGGTGTGGATGCCGCGGCGCTTGAGCTTCATCGTCGGGGTGAGCTCCTCGGAGTCGGGGAGCCACTCTTCGCCGAGCAGCGCGAACTTCTTCACCTGCTCGACGTTCGAGAAGCGCTTGTTCGCTTCCGCGACTGCCTGCTCGATCTCGGCGCGCATCTCCGGATGCTCGGCGAGCTCGGGGAGCGTTGCCCGGTCGAGCCCGTGCTGCTTCGCCCACGACTGCGCTACCTCGGGGTCCAGCACGAGTAGCGCCGAGACGAACGGCCGCCCGTCGCCGATCACGCACGCCTGCCCGATCAGCGGGAACGACTTGAGCGCCGCCTCCAGGTTGGCCGGCGAGATGTTCTTGCCGCCGGCCGTGATGATGAGCTCCTTCTTGCGGTCGACGATTTTCAAGTAGCCGTCGTCGTCGATCTCACCGATGTCCCCGGAGTGGAGCCAGCCGTCGGCGTCGAGCGCCTCGGCCGTCTTCACCGGGTCGTTCAGGTAGCCGCGGAACACGTTGCCGCCGCGGCAGATGACCTCGCCGTCGTCGGCGAGCTTCACCTCGCAACCGGGGATGGCGCGGCCCACCGTCCCGATGCGCACTTCGACGGCGTCGAACGTCATCGGACCCGAGGACTCCGACATGCCGTAGATCTCGGCCAGCGGCACGCCGAGCGCGCGGAAGAACTCCAGGATCTCGACCGGGATCGGCGCCGCGCCGGTGATGGCCGAGATCGTCTGGTCGAGGCCCAGCAGCTCGCGCACCGGGCGCAGCACGGCTTCGTCACCGGTCGCGAGCGCCTGCTCGAACGCTTCCTTCTGTTTCGGGTCGGCGGCGACGACCGCTTGGATGCCCGCGTACACCTTCTCCCAGATGCGGGGCACAGCAAAGATGATCTCGGGACGCACCTGCGGGAAGTACGCCGCGACCTGTCCCGCTTCGGGGCACGTCGTCACCTCGTAGCCGAGCAGCGCCTGCTCGTAGTACGAGGTCATCCGCTCGGCGATGTGCGCCATGGGTAGGTACGACACCAGACGGCGGCCTTCGGCGGCGACGTGCGCGAGCGTGAGCCGCAGGCTCTCGGCGGTCCAGCAGATATTGGCGTGATCGAGCATCACACCCTTCGGCGGACCGGTGGTGCCCGACGTGTAGATCACCGTCGCGAGGTCGGACGGCTGTGCAACCTTGCTCGCGGCCTCGATGTCCACCGGGTCGAGCGCGAGCAGCGCGTCCCAGGCGCGCACGTCCTCGGGCGCCAGGCCCTCCGGGTCCTCGAGCAACACGATGTGCTCCAGGTCGGGGAGCTCGGATCGCACCTTGAGGAACCGCTCGAGGAAGCCGACGCCCTCGACGATCGCGGCCTTGGCTTCGCAATGGCCGGCGAGATACTGCACCTGTTCGGGGGCGGACGAGTTGTAGATGGAGATCGGGGTCGCTCCCACGAGCAGCGCGCCCATGTCGGCGACGAAGAACTCGGGGCGGTTCCGCATCATGAGCACGACTCGGTCGCCCCGCCCGATGCCGAGCTGCTGCAAGCCGGCCGCCACGCGGCACGCGTCTTCCGCATACTGGGCGAACGTGGTCTCCTCCCAGCCGTCCCCATCCTTGGTCCGCAGCGCCACCGCGTCGGGCCAGGCCCGCACGGTCTGGAGAAATCGGCTCGGAACGGTCTGGCCTCGCGTCTGCTCTACGAGCATCTCGTTCGTGATCACGTCCGCCACGGCCCCCCCTTCGGTCGCTGCCACCATATGTACCGCACGGGGCAGGGGTCACCCGCCGCTGTTATCCACAGGACGCTCCACAGGTCCTCTGGAAAACCTGGGGAAATTGGAGGATACTGACAGCGATTCGTCCCGGGGAGATCGTTGGGGCGCCCGCCGTCGGCGCGAGCGGGTTCTCTGCTCAACCCTCCTCGGGACGTTCTCTTTTCGCGGGGCGCGCGGGGGGTGGCGATTCCTTTGTACGCACGCGTACCGGCATGACGCGGCGCGTCGGCCATCCTCGGCGACCGTTCGGACGAAAATCGCGAAGGAGCGCTGCGGCGTCAGGAGTGTGGAACGCGCCGCCGGGCAAGGACAGCTGGAGGTGCTCCCCGGCGGCGAGATCGTCGCGGACCGATTCGAGCGCGTGCGATCCATCCGGATGCAGCGCGAGCACCTCGAGCGCGTCCCCAGCGTTCGTACATCACGAGTTGAGAGAAATGGCCGACGCGGCCAAAGTGGTGCGACCACATGGGTTGAGGGGGCGGTCGTGGGACCTTAACAGGGCGGGGGAAGTCGCTGCACGCGCAACAGCTCCGCGTTGGACATAGGCGTCCTCGAACACGACATCAAGAGCCCCGACACCCTGAGGGCCGTCGTCGAGAGCGCGCCCCTCGCGCTGTGCGGCTTCGACGGCGACGGTCTCGTCTGCCTCTGAACCCGGCCTGCGAAGCGCTGTTCGGCTGGTCGGAAGCAGAGGTACTCGGACACGAAGCGAAGTTCATCCCGGACGATCGCATCGATGAGTTCATCGACATCGGTGCGCGTGTGTTCAGCGGCGAGGTCGTCCGCGGCTTCGAGACGCAGCGCCTCCGAAGGGACGGGACGCTCGTCGACGTCAGCATCTCGGTCGCGCCGATCTTCAGTAGGGACGGGACGGCGATCCGATCGCGCAGCGTGAGGCCAGGCTGGCGACGCCGTTCGACTATGCGAATCGCAGCATCTCGATCACTGTGAGCACCGGGATCGGGACATCGAGCGATCCCGGCCGCGACCCGCAGGACTTGGTCGGCGACGCCGATGCCGCCATGTACCGGGCGAAGCGCAACGGCCGGGCGCGTTATGAGCTCAACGAAGTCACATCTCGCGATCAGGCGCTCAGAAGCGAACGGTGAAGCAGCGGTCGGCGAGAGGGCCGAGCGCGTAGTCGCGGTACAAGCCGGCGAACATGTGCCGGGTCTTCTCGCTCCAAGCCATTGCCTCGGGCGCCGCCAGGCGCCGGACGACCTGCGTGTAGCCGCCCTCGTAGACCTGGTACTCGGCCCAACCTCCCGGGTAGTCCTTGGTGCACGCGATCTCGACGAAGGGCACGTCACGGGCGGCCGCGAACCGGCGAACTCGGTTGCGGTGCGTGTGACCAGCGAAGTAGCCGACGATGTTCTCGCGCCGGGCGACGACCGCAGCGAGCGCCTCGCTGTCATCGGGGTTGATGCCGAAGTACGTTCCCGAGCGATGATCGGCGTCCAGGTTCCACAGGTGATGGTGGCCGAATACGAGCACGGGCTTCGTCGCCGAGGCGGCCAGGTCGTCGAGCCAGGCGACCTGACTGGCGCTGAGCTCGCCGCGGTCGGTACCCGGGATCACGGTGTCGACCACCGCGAGCGTCACACCGTCGAGATGCACGGGATAGGGCGCGTAGCCGGCGGCGAAATGCGGGTCGGTCTTGACCTCGTGGTTGCCCCGTACCCATTGCATGCGTTCCCCAAGAGCGCCGTAGGCGTCGAGGAAGGCTTCGAACTCATGCTCGCGGCCGGCGTCGGTGAGGTCCCCCTTCACGATCACCGCATCGGGGTCGAGCGCCAGCATCTCCTCGATCACGGCCCTGTTCATCACCTCCGGATAGGGGGGCTCGCCGGGCTCGCTGCGCATGATCGGGCCCAGCTCCTCCTCACCGAGGTCGCCGAGACGCCCGCACTCGACCTCACCGAAGTGCACGTCATTGGCCGTGGCGATCGTCGCCAGGCGTCGACCCGGCGGTCGCTCGAGGGTTGTGAAGTTGGATGGGAGCCAGGCGCCGGGCGACGCTCCATCGACGGCAAGCGTGTACTCCGTGCCCGGCTCGAGGCCGGTCACGCCTGCGCTGTGGTACGGGCCGGTGGTCGTGACGGTGGTGTCGCCGACCTGCGTGGTCACGCTGGCGCCGTCGTCGGTACGGAACGTGACGACCGCTTCGTCGGTCCCAACTGTCATCAACTCGGCGTCGTGCACGGACGTCATGGCTAGGCGCGCGACCTCCGGCTGATGCGGCCCGACAACCGCCATGGCCCCCGCATCAATCCCGACCTCCGGCCCGTCAGCCGCGCCGCCCGTACCCAGGCGTCGAGGTGCTCGGCGTCGCCGCCGGTGACCGACGCCGCGGCGCGCGCGGCCTCCTTTGCACGCTCGCGCTGGAGTACTTCGAACGCGGCCGTGATCGCGGCGATCTCTTCAGGGGTGGCGTCCGGTGAGACGACGCGGAGGGGCGGCGCGTCGGGCATACCTAGAGCGGCACGTTGCCGTGCTTGCGCTGTGGGAGCTTCTCCTTCTTCGTGCGCAACATCTCGAGTGAGCGCACGAGCACGCGCCGAGTCTCGCGTGGATCGATCACGTCGTCGACGTATCCCCGTTCGGCGGCGATGTACGGGTTGGCGAACCGCTCCGTGTACTCCTCGATGAGCTCGACTCGACGTGTTTCGGGATCGGACGCCGACTCGATCTCCTTGCGGAAGATGATGCCGACCGCGCCCTGCGGGCCCATCACGGCGATTTCGGCCGACGGCCACGCGAAAGCGAGGTCGGCTCCGATCGACTTCGAGTTCATGACGACGTACGCGCCGCCGTAGCCCTTGCGCGTGATGATCTGCACCCGCGGTACGGTCGCTTCGCAGTAGGCGTACAGGAGCTTGGCGCCGTGGCGGATGATGCCGCCGTACTCCTGGTCGGTTCCGGGCAGGAACCCGGGCACGTCGACGAACGTGACCAGCGGGATATTGAACGCGTCGCACGTACGCACGAATCGGCCGCCCTTCTCGGACGCCTCAATGTCGAGAGTGCCCGCCAGCACCTGCGGCTGGTTCCCGACGATTCCCACGACATGCCCATCGACGCGAGCAAAGCCGCAGACGATGTTCATGGCCCAGAGGGGATGCACCTCGAAGAACTCACCGTCGTCCACGATCTCGGCGATGACGCGCTTCATGTCGTACGGCTTGTTCGAGGCGTCGGGGATGATGTCGATGATCCCGTCACACGGCCGCTCTGGGTCGTCCTCGGGCTGGAAGTACGGCGGGTCCTCGAGGTTGTTGGCGGGCAGGAACGACAGCAGGTAGCGCACCTGCTCCAGACAGCTCGGCTCGTCGTCGGCGACGAAGGTCGCGACACCCGACTTCGTCGCGTGGGTCATCGCGCCGCCGAGCTCCTCTTGGGTCACGTCCTCGCCGGTGACGGTCTTCACGACGTCGGGCCCGGTGATGAACATGTTCGAGATGCCCTTCACCATGAAGATGAAGTCCGTCATCGCCGGTGAGTACACCGCCCCGCCCGCGCACGGCCCCAGGATCACGCTGATCTGCGGCACGACTCCGGACGCCTTGACGTTCCGGAAGAAGATCCGTCCGTAGCTCGCCAACGAGACGACGCCTTCCTGGATGCGCGCCCCGCCGCCGTCGTTGAGGCCGACGACCGGCGCGCCGACCGACTCGGCGAGGTCCATGACCTTGTGGATCTTCTCGGCGTACACCTCGCCCAGCGCCCCGCCGAACAGCGTGAAGTCCTGCGCGAAGACGAACACCTTCCGGCCGTTCACGGTGCCCCAGCCGGTCACGACCCCGTCGGTCAGTGGTCGGTTGGCTTCGATGCCGAAGCCGTGCGCGCGGTGCCGGGCCAGCATGTCGAGCTCGACGAACGACCCGGGGTCGAGCAGCTGCTCGAGCCGCTCGCGCGGGAGCAGCTTGCCCCGCTGGTGCTGGCGCTCCACCGCACCGGGGCTGCCGGCCTGGAGTGCCTGCTCGCGCAGCTTCTCGAGTTGCTCGAGACGCTCCTCGATCGGATGTGCGACGGGCGCGACCGATTCGGTCGCGCTGCCTTCGCCTTGAACTTCCGGTTCTTCGACGGCCACGGCTTTCAGCGTAGTGGCGGCGCCACTACGGAGCCCCGGCCGCGCCGGCCGGCTTCTCCTCGTCTTCCTCCGACGTTTCCTCGGAGGTCAGGCTCGACCAGAAGCCCGACGGGATCAGCGCGATGACCCCGCCGACGAATGCAAGAACCCCGCCGATTCCCGCGATGTATGGACCGATCGAGATCAGGTCACGGAAGCTCTTACCGGCGAGGGGAGAGGTGGGGGCGGCGTCATGAATGATCTTGCGCACCTGATACGCGTAAAGGATCGCGACGACTACGGCCGCGGCGCCGAGGATGACGCCCGCGATCTTCCATCCAGGTGCAAAGGCGGAAACCAGCATGAGAAGGCCGAGAAGCAGCACGACAATTCCTAGATTGAGCCCAGGACCGGGAACCTTGACGTCCGAGTCGATAACGAATTTGGCGGGGATCGTGTACGCGCTGCGGGCGGGAAACCGCGCAGCCTCGAACTTGGCGCCCCAGTTGAGCCAGCTGGAGACGGCGACGAGCGCGCCTCCGATCACGATCAGCGCTCGACCGATCGTGATCCCGCGTGCAGTGCCTGTCGTGGTCGGAGCCGTCGATGACATGCCAAACCCCCTTGGGGCGCTCAGGGCGAGAGCGTGAACGGCGGATAGCGGTCGGTGACGAGCAAGAACGCGTACGCCGCGACCCGCACGTTCCAGCGCAATACTCCGACCACGAAGTCGAACATCCCTCTCGGGTACCGGCCGGTGAACAAGATCGCGAACCAGGCGATGATCGCCACGACGAAAGCGGCAAGGTTCAGAAAGATGAGCACGAGAATGTGTGGGATCGCGAGGAACCACTTCACCAGTGGCAGCCAGCGGTTCAGGTCGTTCCTGGCGTCGGGGTACACGACATCGATGTGCACGGCCTGCTCTTCGTCGACCGACGGATACTCGTCCCGAAGCAGTAGGAGGTAGGAATAGATCCTCGCCTCGAGCCGCACAAGCTGCAGATTGAAGTCGAACCACCAGCGTGGGTACTTCTGGCGCAGCACCAGCAAGGCGAGGACGGGCAGGAACAGCAGGAGCCCCGCGCTCGCCGGATGTCCCCGGCCGAACAGCCCCAGAAGGATCAACAGTGGGATGGCCAGGATCAGCCGGAACCCGGTGGTGAGCCGGTTGAGCTCCCGGTCCGGATAGTCGACGGAAAACGTCAACGGGTATGGCGTCGCCTGCACGCTCATTTGGTCCCCCTGTGTCGCTACGACTCGTGGGTCACGACCTCTTCTGCACGAGGGAGAGGATTCCACCGACGACGGTCACGATGGCGCTGACGAGGGCGATGTACGCGCCGTAGCGCAAGACCGAGAAGTAGCCACTCTCGAGGAGAGGAGACAGTTCGTCGGCGAAGTTCTTCGTCTGCCAGAGGAACAGCACGACGATCAGGAACGCGGCCACTCCTGCGACCAGGCTCAGCACGCCGAGGCGGGGCTGCAAGGCGCTGACGATTGCGGTGGCGATGCATGCGAACCCGAAAAACGCGATGACGATCCCGAGGTTGAGACCTCCCGACTCGGACTGGCTGTCGAGCAAGAAGTGCGCCGGGATCTCGTAGGCCGGGAACGAGGCCGAACGGGCGCCCGACACGAGCTCGATGTGGATCCACGTGAACCAGGCCGATACGAGAAACAGCAGCCCGCCGACGAGCGCCACGATCTGGGGCGGACCGATCCTGAATCCCCCCGCGCGCCCCGGCGCGCCGGGCGCGGCGCCCGGTGTTCCCCAGGCTGCCGACGGCGGCGGGGGCTGCGTCGGCGTCGGTTGCGTTGCGCCGGGCGGGGGTGGCGGCGTCGACGCTTGCGCGGTCGTCGGAGGCGGCGGCGGCGCGGACTGCGCGGCCGACGGAGGTGGCGGCGTCGCGGGCTGCGCGGCAGAGGCGGCGGGCGCAGGTCGCGCGATCAACCGCCGACTGTCGACCCATGCCTCCCACCCGTTCGAGCAACGGATGTGCGCCCATTCACTGCGCGTCTCGACCACCATGACATCGAGGCCGGGATCCAGGTTCGCCGCCGGCGGAACGGAGCCGTCGGGCCCGGCCCAAGCCGGAAGTCCCTCGGTCGGCACGACGTGGGTCTGCTCGTAGTCAGCCATCGGCTCTCTTTCGCTCCTGTCTCCGGCCGGCGCGGGCAGCGTACCCAGGCCCACGCGACGCCGCTCGGCTGATCGCGCGCGTATCTGCGCGGCAGTCGAAACAGTTCCGAACGCGCCGCGACCCCGTCGCAGGGGCGGGGTCGCGGCGCGGCGGGACCGCTACGAGCGAGAGTCGATCAGTTGGACGAGCCGACGTCGATCGACTGGGTCTCGCCGCTGTGGATCTCGACCTTGCGCGGCTTCGCCTTCTCGGTCACCGGGATCGTCACCCGGAGCACTCCCTGGTCGTAGTGCGCCTCCACTCGGTCGGCGTCGAGCGCCTCGCCCAGCAGCACCTGGCGCGAGAACGTGCCCTGGGTGCGCTCCCGGGCGAGCACCTCGGCACCCTCCTCGGGGGGGAACCAGCTGCGCTCGGCCTTCACGGTGAGGACGTTCCGCTCCACCGTCAGCTCGATCGAGTCGGGTCGTACGCCGGGCAGGTCGAACAGGACCTCGACGTGGTCGCCCTTGCGGAAGGCGTCCATCGGCATCCACGGCGTGCGCCCGGTGTTGCCGAACAGACCCTCGGTGAACCGGTCGATCTCACGGAACGGGTCGTACCGCATCAGCATCTTTCATCACCTCCGTCGGATGGGAGCCCTCGCCTCCGATTTCCACCTCTGAAAACGCCCAGAACCTCCTGAGCGTTCCCATCACCATCAGAAAACTTGAGTCTATTGATAGCAAGGCGCCGGAAGCGGGTCAAGGGGTGAGCGCGCTGAGGACCTCCCGCCAGTGGCTCGCCACGCCGTAGTGCCCGGCGTGGGGCCAGATGACCGACTGGCATCCGGGCAGCGTCCTGGTCAGGTAGCGGAAGTCGGGCTCGCCCCGGGTGTCCTGGGCGCCGTGCCAGATGCGGACCCCTGGCCGCACCTCGGCGGTTCGAAAGCCCCATGGGCGCCACAGCGCAACGAGGTCCTCGGCCATTCCCCCGGAGCCGGGCGCCAGCGCCTCGGCCACGTCGGCCCGGAGCATCTCGCCCGCGGCCGGATCGGCGAGCAGCTCACGATCGGCCGGTGTGCCACCGCCGAGGAAGCTCGTCGGGTCGTCCGACCAGCGCTGCATGTAGCGCACGACCCACTCGGCGGCGACGGCGGGGTCCTCCCGGGCCATCTCCGCCGCGGGCCGCTGCCGGCGGTCGAGCGCGTCCCATCCGCCCGGGACCTCGTCGAGCGGGCCCGGCATGCTCGCCACACCGACGGCGGCGACGCGATCACCGAGCGCCAACGAGCACCCGAGCGCGTGACCGCCGCCGGCTGAGACGCCCAGCACCGCGAAGCGGTCGACGCCGAGCGCGTCTGACAAGGCTGCGACGTCGGCGGGCGTGTCCAGGAGCTCGCGGCCCTCGCGCCGGTCGGAGCCGCCATAGCCGGGGCGGTCGAACGTGATCAGGCGCACGCCGAGCGCAAGCGCGACGTCTGACGGCGGCGCGAACCGTCGCGACCCGGGCGCGCCGTGGAACAGCACCACCGGCGTTCCGGCCGGATCGCCCAGCTCTTCGTATGCGAGAGCGCGACCGTCAGGAAGGCGCAGGTGCTACTCCTGAACCAACTCGATGAGTGTGCCGAAGGCCGTCTTCGGGTGGATGAAGGCCACGGTCGTGCCCCGACTCCCGGGCCGGGGCACCTCATCGATGACCCTGTGACCTTCGCGCTTCACCCGCTCGAGCGCGGCGGTGCAGTCGTCCACGCGGTACGCCACGTGGTGAATCCCTTCACCCCGGCTCTCGAGATACTTCGCCACCGGGGAGTCGTCCCGCACCGGGGTAAGGAGTTGGACGTAGGAGTCGGCCACCCGGAGCAGGACCTCCTCCACCCCGTCCTTCTCCACGACCTCGCGGTGCACGGGCTCCACGTCGAACGTGGTGCGGTAGTAGTCGACGGCGGCGTCGAGATCGTGGACGGCGATCGCGACGTGGTCGATCTCGGTGAGCACGGCCTCGGTCATCCCTCCCCCCGGTTGCGGTGGTGCCGTCGGAAGAGCGTGATCTGATCGAGGTGCCGTTCGCGCAGCCCGGGGTTCGTGACGCCGAGGCCTTCCTCCGGGGCGAGGCACAGCACGCCGACCTTCCCCTCGACCAGGTTCTTGTGCACCTGTAGTGCCGCCTCGCCGGTCTGCTCCAGCGGATAGACGACCGAGAGCGTCGGATGGATCTTCCCTTCGCCGATGAGTCGGTTGGCCTCCCACGCTTCGCGGTAGTTGGCGAAATGGCACCCCTTCAGGGTCTTCAGCATCATCCAGAGGTAGCGGTTGTCGTACTCGATCATGAAGCCGGACGTCGCCGCGCAGGTGATGATCATCCCGCCCCGCTTGCACACGAACACGGACGCGCCCATCGTCTGCCGGCCCGGATGCTCGAACACGATGTCGGGATCGACTCCCGCGAGCTCGCGGATCTTCTTGCCCAGGCGACGCCACTCGGCCGCGTCCTGCGTGTGCTCGTCCTTCCAGAATCGGTAGCCCTCAGCCTTGCGGTCGATGACGTGCTCGACGCCCATGTCGTGCAGCAGCGCCACGCGCTCCGGCGACGACACCACGCCCACGGGCGCGCCCCCGCCGTTCATCACGTACTGCGTGGCGTAGGCGCCGATGCCGCCGGTCGCGCCCCAGACGAGCACCGTCTGGCCTTGCGTCATCTGTGAGCCGTTGGGACTCACGATCATCCGGTAGCTCGTCGAGTTGCACAGCGCGTTGCAGGCAGCCTCCTCCCAGGTGAGGTGAGCGGGCTTGGGCATGATTTGGTTCGCCCGCACGAGCGCGATCTCGGCCAGTCCGCCGTAGTTCGACTCGTAGCCCCAGATGCGCTGGTTGACCGCGAGCATGGAGTCGTCGTGTGCCGACGGGTCCTGGTCGTCGACGTAGTTGCAGTGGATGGTGACCTGGTCTCCGGGCTTCCAGTTGCGCACGGCCGAGCCGACGCGCAACACGACACCGGCGGCGTCGCTGCCCATCACGTGGAACGGCTGGTCGTGGCGGGCGCCCCACACGCTCTCCTTGCCCAGCCGCTTGAGGAACTGGAACGTCGGCAAAGGCTCGAAGGTTGACGTCCACACCGTGTTGAAGTTGATCGCCGACGCCATCACGGCGATGTAGGCCTCGTCCGGCCCCAGCTCCGGGAGTGGCACCTCCTCGACGTGGGTCGACTTGCGCGGGTCCTTCTCCTCTGACGGCAGACCGGAGAACATCTCCTGCTCGTCGGCCCGTACGACGGCGGCCCGGAACGTGGACGGCAAAGGCAAGGCGCCGATGTCGTCACCGCCGGCGCCGTCGAGGATTGCGTCGCGAATGCTCTCCATTTCGGTCATGCGCAACTCCCATTGTCGCCGTCGCAAGCTCCGGCTCGGCATTTCCGTGCGCGGTCGCAAGCTCCCGCTTTGCAACGTAGTGCCCAACGAGCCACCCGGTTTGGCCTCCCGTTGGCGCGGCTACTCTCGGGTAGCTCGGTCCTATTGGGGGAGGAAGCAATGCCCGGCTCGGTCATCATCTCGTCTGCTCGCACGCCCATCGGGAAGCTCTCGGGCGCGCTGGCTTCGTTCTCGGCCATGGACCTGGGCGGCTTTGCGATCGCCGCCGCCCTCGAGCGAGCGGGGGTCGGGCCGGAGCAGGTCGACTACGTGATCATGGGTCAGGTCCTCCAGGGGGGGCAGGGTCAGATCACCGCCCGCCAGGCCGCGGTCAAGGCCGGCGTGCCGATGACCGTCCCCGCCCTCACGGTCAACAAGGTCTGCCTGTCGGGCATGAACGCGATCTACTTGGCCGACCAGATGGTCCAGGCCGGTGACGCCGAAGTCGTCGTCGCCGGCGGCATGGAGTCCATGACAGCGGCGCCGTACCTACTTCCCGGCGCCAGGGCCGGGTACCGCATGGGCGACGGCAAGCTCGTCGACTCGATGATCGCCGACGGCCTCTGGTGCGCCTTCGACGCCGTCCACATGGGCGCCGGCACGGAGAAGTACGCCGGCCAGGTCGGCGGCCTCACCCGCGAGGCCCAGGACGAGTTCGCGGCCAAGAGCCACGAGCGGGCCGTCACAGCGATCAAGGAGGGCCGCTTCGCGGCCGAAATCGCGCCCGTGAGCGTCCCCCAGCGCAAGGGCGAGCCGATCCTCGTCGACACCGACGAGGGCGTCCGCCCCGGCACCACGCCCGAGAGCCTCGGCGCGCTGAAGCCCGCGTTCTCGAGGGACGGCACGATCACCGCCGGCAACGCCTCCCAGATCTCCGACGGCGCTGCGGCCGTGATCGTCACCAGCCGGGAGGTGGCCGACGACCTCGGGGCCACCCCGATCGCCGAGCTCGTGAGCTTCGGCATGGTCGCCGGCCCCGATCCGTCGCTGCTCACCCAGCCGTCGCGGGCGATCAAGCGGGCGCTCGAAGCCGTCGACAAGTCGGTCTCCGACATCGAACTGTTCGAGATCAACGAGGCGTTCGCCGCCGTCGGGCTCGCCGCCATGCGCGACCTCGGCATCAACGACGACATCGTGAACGTCAACGGCGGCGCGATCGCGCTCGGTCACCCGATCGGCATGTCCGGCACGCGCCTCGTCGCCACCCTCGTGAACGAGCTGCGTCGCCGGGGTGGCGGTCAGAGCTCCGCCCTCGGCGCCGCCGCGCTGTGCGGCGGAGGCGGCCAGGGCGACGCCACGCTCGTGCGCGCGCTGTAACCAAACCCGCTCCGAATAGCGTGCCGGCGTGAGCAGTAACCCGGCGCAGCTGCGGCCGCTCGGCCTCGGCGAGGTCCTCGACGCCGGCATCAAGATCTACCGCAACAAGTTCGCCACCATGCTCAAGGCGGTGGCGATCGTCATCGTCCCGGTCCAGGTGCTGAACATCCTGGTCAGGCTGTCCCTGCCGGACCGTCGGCAAGCTGGCGGCGGGTCTCCGGGTCGTCCGGAACGGAGGAGAGGGGGTCGGCTTCCTCACGGCGGCAGTGCGCAACTTCCTTCGCCTCGCCGACTCCCTTCCTGCCCTCTACGTCGTCGGCGTCATCACAATTCTCGTCACCACCCGGAACCAGCGGCTCGGGGACCTCGCCGCCGGGACGCTCGTGGTACGCGAGCGCCGCCCGGCTGATGCCGGCCGCCAACTACCCGCCGCCGGCGGGCCCCGACGCGCCGTTCCTCGAATGGGACGTGAGCGGCGTGAGCGCGGACGACCTCGCGACGCTCCGCCAGTTCCTCGATCGACGCCTCGCGCTCCAACCGGCCGCGCGCTCTCACCTCGCCACCGACCTCGCCGCGCGCGTGAGACCGAAGGTGGTCGGCGCGCCGGACGGATGGCATCCCGAGAGTTTCCTCGAGGCCGTCGTCGCTGCGAAGACCTCGCGCGGCTGACGCCTACTACGCTCGCCCCGCGTGAGCACCGCGACGGTCACGACGCCAACTGCGTCGAGCCCGGTCGAGCTCGAGCTCAAGCCGCTGCGGTTTGCCGGTGCCGCCATGCTCGGCATCGCAGCGGTGCGCCCGATGCTGCCGGTGACCCCCGGTCTGCCCTGTCCGCTGCGAACGGTCACCGGAATTCCGTGCCCGTTTTGCGGCATGACCCGCGGTGTCACCGCGCTCGTGCACGGACATGTGAGCGCGGCGTTCAGCTTCAACCCGGGCGCGTTCCTGATCGTCGCGATGGCCGTCGTGTTGCTCATCACCTGGCGCTGGCAGCGGGTTCGGATCCCGGTGTGGGCGGTGTTCCTCTTCTTCGCCCTGCTCTGGGCATACCAGCTCTTCAAGTACTCGACCGGAAGACCGCTGTAGTGGCGCAGCCGGCGCCGCCGCCCGGCGGGACGCCGGCGGGACCATCGGGACCGCGAGCGGACTTCTGGTACCGGCTCGGCGCGTTCCTCTTGGACCTGGTGATCCTCGGATTGCCGGTGAACATCGTGCTGCTCGCGGTACCGAACGTCGTGGCCCGCAATGTCTTCGGCATCGCGGCCCAAATCGCGTACAGCGTCTACTTCATCGGGAGCGGCAGCGGCCAGACGGTGGGTATGCGGGTGTTGGGGATCCGCGCCATCGACGCCGCGACCGGCAGACGCGTCGACTACGGCAAGGCGTTCATCCGCTATCTCGTCAGTCTCGTCTCCGGGCTTGCGTGTCTCCTCGGGTACCTCTGGATGCTGTGGGACCCCGAGAGGCAGACGTGGCACGACAAGGTTGCCGGAACGTTCGTTGTCCCCGTGTCGGAATACCCCGTCGAGGCGTGGCCGGGCTGAGTCGAGGACGAGGTCGTAGACCGTCGACGACCGCGTGAGTAGTGTGCCGCCCGTTCAACCTGGCGCCGAGCTCGGGGAAAGCATCTATGGCAACAACACCACCGGACGATCCGTCGCAGGGTCCGACACCGCCGCCGCAACCGCCTCCGACTCCGCCTCCCACGCCGCCGGCGGGCGGGGGCTCTGGTTACTACAGCCCGCCGACGTCGACGACGAACGGGCTCGCCATCGCGTCACTCGTGTCCTCGATCGCCGGGTTCGTGATCTGCCCCGTCGGCATCATCCTCGGGATCGTCTTCGGCTACATCGCCAAGAACCAGATCGACCAGTCCGGTGGGACACAGCAGGGTCGGGGCATGGCCGTCGCCGGCATCATCATCGGCTGGGTCGGCGTCGGCCTCGTGGTGTTCGGCATCATCATCGCGATCATCGTGAGCGCGGCGAGCAGCTGAACGCGTCGGTCGGCGTCTCACGAGCTGCGCGACAAGCGCTCAGGAGGGCACCGTGGCGAATGCGCCGTTGGCGGACGAGCGGCTCCCGATCTATACGTCGAACACCTTCGAGATGCCCGGCGTGAAGCTGGAGCAGCACCTCGGGTTGTGCTGGGGACTCATGGTGATCAGCCTCGGCTTCGGCAGAAGCATTTCGGGGTGGCCGCGCGCTACAGGCGGGCGAGGTGCTCGAGTTCACCCGGCGGTCGACGAGGCACGACGAGGCGCGCTTTTACCGCATGGTCGAACACGCCAAGGCGCTCGGCGGTAACGCCGTGGTCGGCATTCGCTTCGATTCGAACAGCTTCGCTGATGCCTACGCAGAGTTCGTGGCCTACGGCTCGGCGGTCATCGTCAAGGCCGCCTGATGCAGGAGTAGTCGACCAGGCCAATATCGCAACCACGATCGCGGCGTATTGCCGAGGGAGTCGCCTTCGTCGTGGTGTGGGTCGCCATCGGCTTCATCTTCGATCTCGGTGAGCCGGCCAACGGGCAATCGATCTACCTCGTGATCGGGATCCCGCTCACGATCGTCTTCCAGTTGTTCGTGCGCCAGCGCCCGCTGCAAGAGTTGTGGGGTTCGCAACAGCCCGAAGCTGGAGGACGCGCCGTCTTCGTTCCGCTCGTCGTCGTGCTCCTGGTGGTGCCCATGTACCTCTTCGTGCGCGACGTCGACGACGGCGCCGGGTTCGTACTGTACGA
The DNA here is from genome assembly GCA_046724655.1 of Actinomycetota bacterium. GTDB lineage: Bacteria > Actinomycetota > Acidimicrobiia > IMCC26256 > JACDBD01 > JALZAA01. The sequence goes on along the minus strand of JBKOWY010000138.1, from coordinate 326 downwards.
CTTGGCACTGTTCGTCGGTGCGGTCGGCGCCGCTTATGCAGTCAAGCAGTTCGTGGACGCCACCTGGCGTGACTTGGGCCAGTGCCTCCTCACCGCAGGCCTCATCGGGACCCTGGCGGCGCTCGACATGTACGCCAACGTCTCCACTGCCCATCCCTTCGCGTCGCCGTTCGATGCCCCCGCCCTGCGCGACTTCTTCGTGTCGCTCGGCACATATATCGCCGCGGTCTTCGTGGTCGAGGAGGTCTGGTTCCGCGGGGCGCTCGACTCGTACATCCACCACCCAGGCGAGAACCACGGGATCTTCCTGTCGATCTACTGGCGGC
>JBKOWY010000153.1:0-6264 GCA_046724655.1 Actinomycetota bacterium | reverse complement strand
GTGGGCGCTACTGGTTTCGAACCAGTGACCTCTGCCGTGTGAAGGCAGCGCTCTCCCGCTGAGCTAAGCGCCCGGGGCGACGAGGATATCCGGGGGTCGTCGCCCACCCCCGGGAACGGCGCCGCAAGAAAAATGCCGCCGCCCGACCGGACAACTGCGCCGTTTGGGCGGAACACGCCGCTGATTGTGCACACGAGCGGCGAAATGTGCGGCATCATGGTGGGTCCAAGATCCCCGCCGGGGCCGGTCAGGACGGTCCCGGGGCGCTCCACGCGTCGGCCGGGCCCGCCCCGTTCCGGCGCGGGCTAGGTAGGTGACCAGGTGCCGAGAAAAGGACGTGCCCGCCGGTTCCGTGAGGCCCGCGAGCTGAAGCAGGGGTTCGACGACGATCTGTTCGCCGAGGGCAGCGGCACGCTGGCCGATGTCGAGGAAGGCGCCGTCGACGACAAGCCCGGCTGGGACGACGACGTCGACGAGCACGACGACGACTGGGACGCCGACGACCCGCTCGCCATCGACGAGCGTCAGAGCGAAGCAGACCGGGGCGGGCGCCGGGCGAGCTGAAAGAAAAGGGGAGCTTCGCTCGCTACGCTCGCTTCACCGTCTGCTTGTCCCTAGGCGAGCCTCGGGTCGATCGCCTCGGTGTCGATGCCGTAGCGGCGAATCGCCTCCGCGACGACCTCGCCCTTCACGTCGCCCTGCATGGCGAGTGCGTTGAGCGTCGCCACCACGATGTGGGCGGCGTCGACCTCGAAGTGACGACGGAGCGCCTCGCGGGTGTCGGAGAAGCCATAGCCGTCGGTGCCGAGCGCGACGAACGGCTGCGGCGCAAACCTGGCGATCTGATCCGGGACCATCTTCATGTAGTCGGTGACCGCGACGACGGGACCCTCGGTCGGGCGGAGTTGCTCGGTGACGTACGGGGTGCGCGGTCGCTCCGTCGGGTGCAGCCGGTTCCGCCGTTCGACCGAGAGCGCGTCCTCACGGAGCAGCTTGTAGCTCGGCGCGCTCCACACGTCGGCGGCGACATCGTGCTCTTCGAAGAGCAGCTGCTGGGCGAGGACGGCGTTGCGCAGCGCGGTGCCGCTGCCGAGGAGCTGGGCGCGGTGGGTGCGCTCCCCCGGCGCGCGCCGGTACAGGTACAAGCCGCGCAGGATGCCCTCCTCCACGCCGTCGGGCATCGGCGGCATCGCGTAGTTCTCGTTGTACAGCGTCAGGTAGTAGAAGCAATCCTCCGGCTCGTCGCCGTACATGCGCTCGATTCCCTCTCGCACGATGACGGCCATCTCGTACGCGAACGCGGGGTCGTACGCCCGACAGTTGGGCACCGACGACGCCAGGACGTGACTCTGCCCGTCGCAGTGCTGGAGGCCCTCGCCCGTGAGCGTCGTGCGCCCGGCGGTCGCCCCCAGCAGAAAGCCGCGACCGCGCTGGTCCCCGAAGCTCCAGATGAGGTCACCGACGCGCTGGAACCCGAACATCGAATAGAAGATGAAGAACGGGATCATCGGCTCGCCCCAGGTCGCGTAGCTGGTGCCGACGGCGGTACACGACGCCATGGAGCCCGCCTCGGTGATTCCCTCCTCGAGGATCCGGCCCTGCTTCGCCTCCCGGTAGCTGAGCAGCAATCTGGCGTCGACTGGCTCGTACTGCTGCCCCAGCGGCGAGTAGATCTTGAAGTCGCGGAAGAGCGCATCGAGACCGAACGTGCGCGCCTCGTCGGGGATGATCGGCACGATGCGCTTTCCGAGCTCGGGTTCGGTGAGCAGCTTCCGCAGTAAGCGGGCAAACGCAGTCGTCGTCGACGCCTGCACTTTCTCACCGGTGCCGGCGAGAAAGTCGCTGAACGCCTCGTCCCTCGGCGCCGGCAGCACGTGCGGGCGCACGACGCGCTGGGGCAGGAAGCCGTCGAGCTCGCGGCGTCTCGCGATCATGTACTGGTACTCGGGCGAGTCGACGCCCGGGTGGTAGTAGGGCGGCAGCGCGTCACCCTCCAGCTGCTCGTTGGGGATCTCGAGATAGAGCCGGTCCCGGAAGGTCTTGAGCTCCTCCTCGGTCATCTTCTTGATCTGGTGCGTGGCGTTCCGGGCCTCGAAGTCTGGGCCGAGCGTCCACCCCTTGATCGTCTTCGCCAGGATCACCGTCGGCGTGCCCTCGTGCTCGACCGCCGCCTTGTACGCCGAGTACAGCTTCCGGTAGTCGTGCCCGCCTCGCGACAGCTTGCGGAGATCGTCGTCGGAGAGGTGCTCGACCATCTTGCGCAGCCGCGGGTCGGGGCCGAAGAAGTGCTCACGGATGTAGGCGCCCGACTCGACCGCGTACTTCTGGAACTCGCCGTCCACGGTCGTGTTCATCTTGTTGACGAGCACGCCGTCGACATCACGGGCGAGCAGCTCGTCCCACTCGCGGCCCCAGATGACCTTGATGACGTTCCAACCCGCGCCGCGGAAGATCGCCTCGAGCTCCTGGATGACCTTGCCGTTGCCGCGTACGGGGCCGTCGAGCCGCTGGAGGTTGCAGTTCACGACGAAGATGAGGTTGTCGAGTTGCTCGCGGGCCGCGATCGACAGCCCGTTCGTGCTCTCGGGCTCGTCCATCTCGCCGTCGCCGACGAAACACCACACCTTCGACTTGCTCGTGTCGGCGGTCTCGTGGTGGAGCAGGTAGCGGTTGAACCGCGCCTGGGCGATCGCGTTGATCGGGCTAAGGCCCATCGACACGGTCGGGTACTCCCAGAAGTCGGGCAAGCGGCGCGGGTGCGGGTAGCTCGGCAGCCCGCCGCCGATCTCCTGGCGGAACCGGTCGAGGTCGGCTTCGGTCATCCGCCCTTCGAGGAACGCCCGGGCGTAGATGCCGGGGGCGGCGTGCCCCTGCATGAACACCTGGTCGCCGTAGCCGCCGTCGCCCTTGCCCTCGAAGAAGTGGTTGAACCCGACCTCGTACAGGGACGCCGCCGAGGCATATGTCGAAAGGTGGCCGCCGAGGCCGTCGAACCGGCGGTTCGCACGGGCGACCATGACCACCGCGTTCCAACGGATGAACGCCCGGATGCGCCGCTCGAGGTACTCGTCGCCCGGGAACCACGGCTCCTGGTCGGGCGGGATCGTGTTGATGTAGGGCGTCGAGACCGTCGACGGGACGCCGACGCCCTGCTCCCGGGCCCGCTCCATCAGGCGGGTCAGCAGGTAGCGGGCGCGCGCCTTCCCCCGGACGTCGACGACCGAGTCGAGCGAGTCGAGCCACTCGCTCGTCTCCTGCGGGTCGATATCGGGGAGCTGCTGGCGGAAACCGTCGATGAACACGCGCCGTACCTCTTCGGGACTGGATGTCCTCTCATGAGGTTACGCCGGGAATTCTCGATCTGGGGCCATGTTCTGCGGCCGCGGGGTCGTCCGCTCCCCGATTGCGCCTGGCGCCCAGTGGTTGGCTAGCTCGCGGGCGCCCCCCGCTCAGGGCGTGATCGTCACCGGATAGTCGGGTCCGGCCGGCAGCAGCTCGACCCACGTGCGACCCGGCGCGAGCTTGATCGGCGCGCCGGCGGCGTCGGTGTACTGGGTCTGCTGGGAGCGGTCGGTGCGCGACCACTTCCCGCGCACGACCTTGCCGTCGCTGAACACCCAGGCGTCGCCCTGCCCGACGGTCTGGAAGTTGCCGCCCTCGGACCCCGGGATGCAGCACGACACGAACTCGACGACGACGTTCGTCGGTGCGATCTGCGCCCCGGACGCGACCGTGTGTGGGAGCAGGCCCTGGCCGCGCTTCCAGGTGCGCGAGGCAGGATCGAACGCGTAGGCCACGGCGTAGCCGGCCTTGAATCCGACGTTGAACTGGGCCGCCGGATCGCCGCGGAAGGGCGCACCCCCCTCGAGGTAGGTGAAGAGCGGCTTCACGGGAACAGGCTGGCCGCCCTTGTCGACCAGGTTCGGCCCGCGCCCATAGAGGTTGTGCGGCGCCTGCTTCGACTTGTCGCGGAACATCGCATCGCCGGCCTGGGTCTCGTCGACCGTGTTGAGGCTCGGTACCTCGCGGATGGCGTCGACGGCCGGACGGGCGCCGCCCGAGTAGGCGTAGATCCCGCCCAGTGGCGCCACGAGGTCGGCGTCCATGAGCCGCGCCGAGCGCACCGCTCCGACGACGTCGGGGATCTCCGAATTGAAGACCGCGATGAAGCGGGTGATGTCCGCTTCGGTGACCTCTTCGTACACGACGTCGGCGACGTCGAGGCCGGTCTGCGGGCGGGACTGCGGTGTGTTCTCGATCTTCACCGACAGGGCCGGGCGGTTCAGGCTCTGTTGGGTCGGATCGGGTAGCCCGGTGAGTGGCGCGACCACGGGCTTCGCGGAAGTCGTGGCCGTGGCCTTCTTCTTGCTTTCGCCACCTCCACCACCACATGCGGCCACCGCCGTGATCATCACAGCGGCGCAGAACACGACCCAACGATGGCGAGACATCCACAACCTCCGGCCACAACGCCCGAGCGGCCAGCATGCCCGGGCACGAAGCGGGTCAGACTACACGCGGCCAGGGCGGGCGTCGGGGCCCTCCGCGAGGGACGGATCGACGAGCTCGCTTCAGCGAAGCCAGCGCAGTTGATCTCGCGGCATTATGCACTTCATACGCAGATGACATCCGCCTCCCGCGTCCACGCATCGCGCCCGGTTCTCATGCCGGCGCCGAATCGTCTTTGAAGACAGTTGGTCTGCAACGAGGCCGGTGCTGCCCTAATGATTGACGATAGAGATCGTTCTTCGTCGCCATGAGGGAGTCGTTTTCAAGGCGGAGGACTTGGTCGGGACCTGGCGCTTGAGGACTTGGAAGAACGTCGCGAGCGACGGGTCGGCGGTCGATCCCCTGGGCGAGAAGCCGGTTGGTTACGTCTTCTATAACCATGACGGCTACATATCGGTGAAGATCATGACTGCGCACAGCGCGCCGTATCAGGAGTCGCATGTGTTCGGCGGCGCAGCGGAGGAGCGATTGGAGGCGATCAGCGCCTAGCTCGGCTACGCGGGACGCTTCGAGCTATTAACGGACCAGGATACGGTGGTACACCACATCGAGGTGTGCTCGTATCCGAACTGGATCGGTGATGCCCAGGAGCGATTCGCCACGCTCGACGGAGATCTCCTCACGCTCAGCACCAAGCCCATGACCTTTCAGGGTGTGGAGCGCACGGTCGAGTTCCTGTGGGAGGCGTCGCGGATGACGAGCGCCTTCAACGCGTTCTACGCGCGTTTACCCCGTGTACGAGCGTGCGTCTAATTATCGGGATTTCGCACGCCCTGCCGAGCATTTCAAGTGGAAGATTTCTCGCTCTTTAGATTCAGCGCCACAGCCGCACGAATGAGGTTCTTCAGTGCACCTTCGTTGATCTTGTCATTTTCGTTGATGTCGATGGCACGTCTGACCTTCCCGTCGAGGCTGGAGTTGAACAGACCTGAAGGATCGTTCAACGCAGCACCCTTGAAGAATGTCAGCTTGACCGCGTTCTTGTAGGTCTCACCGGTACAGATACCCCCGTTGTGGGACCAGACCGGTGTTCCGGGGTTCGTGGGTTTTACCCACTTCCATTCCTCGACGATATCGGGGTCCGCTTTCTTGATGATGCCTCGCACCTTGCTGAGCGTCTTGCCGCGCCAATCGCCCAGCTCCCTAATCCTCTTGTCTATCAGTTTGGAAGCACTCGTCTTGTTATTCGCCATTTGTATCCTCTACGCAGTTCACCGCAGCTCAGGTAAGACTCATGCTGGTAGTTGAGCGGCATGGCAGATACTACAGACACGCTCTAAGCGTCATCTCTGAGCCCCCAAGAGCGCCGGTAGAGCCGACCGCGCCTCGCGTTTCGGCCGCCGATGTGGTGCGGACGTGGTGTGTGCAACCGGTTGGGAACACGAGACCAGAAAAACTGCTGGTCAGAACGTGGGCGGTAGAGGATTTGAACCTCTGACCCCTTCCGCGTCAAGGCGGCCAAGGTTATTTCGCGCGCATTGCTCGCGCGCCGAATACGCACGCTGACCTGCGGAAGCGATGCTCACTGGTGCTTGCCCGTGAGCGCCGCTGTTCGACCTCCCGCGGCCCAGCCGCGGCCCACTCAGGTTGATCGACCGCCTGCACCAGAACGGGCTTGGTCTCAGGGGATCAACGCAACAGCACCCTCGATCGGGTTCGATCGGATCGGGAGGTGCGGCATGGATCGGTTGTCGGAACGTGAGAAGGAACGGATCGCAGAGCTGTGGGCGGCGCAGGCTCCGGCGTGGGTGATCC
>JBKOWY010000170.1:0-5487 GCA_046724655.1 Actinomycetota bacterium | reverse complement strand
CGCGGCCGCGCTCGAACCCGAGTTCTCCTAGGCAAGAAGAGCCCACCACATCGACCTCACCGCGCACAGAAGCAACTTCAGACGCGTCCGCACCAAGGCGTAGTTGTCACACCCCACCTTTATGCTCCGATCATGAGGTTGTCGGAGTTGCGCAGCGTGATGAGCGAGTACGCGACAGAGTTCGATCCTGAGCGCGTGTCGGCTGCTGACGCCGTGCGCGTGATCGAGGACGCGGCCGCGATCGAGAAGATGGCGGCGACCGTGAAGGCGCTGGCGGCAGCGCGGGTCTCCGAGACTGAGGTGTGGAAGCGCGACGGCGATCGTTCGCCGGCGCATCAGTTCGCCCACACGACGGGCACGACGATCAGCCAGACCAGGGACGCGCTCGAGGCGGCGCGTCGGCTGCAGGACCTACCGGAAATCGCGGCGGCAGCGCGCCGAGGCGAGCTGTCACCCCCAGCAGGTCGCGGGGATCGCCGACGCCGCAATCGCGGATCCTGACGCGGAGTCGCGGCTGTTGGACCAGGCGCGGACGTGCGGTTACGGCGAATTGCGCGACGAGTGCGCACGGGTCAAGGCCAACGCCACGGATCTGGAGGCGCGCCGATGTCGGATGCACCAACGGCGGTCCTTGCGCACCTGGGCCGACGCCGACGGCACCGCCAATCTGCACATGCGTGACAACCCTGAGGTCATCGCCGGGATCATGGCCAGCGTCGAGCCAATCCGCGACGAGCTCTTCGAAGCCGCTCGCAAGGAGGGCCAGCTCGAGCCGGTGCAGGCCTACGCCGCCGACGCCCTCGCGGAGCTCGCCCGCCGCACCTCCGGGAGCGGCGCCGAAGGGAAATCGACCCGGCACGCCAAGCTCCTGTGCCGCGTCGACCTGCCTGCACTGGTACGCGGCTACCCGATAGGCGACGAAGTGTGCGAGCTGGCTGGCTACGGCCCGGTGGCTGTTTCGGCCGTTCGAGATCTCATCGAGACCGAGGATCCGTTCCTCGCCGCGATCGTGACCAAGGGTAAGGACGTGGTCGGGGTTGCGCACCTCGGGCGGCGGGCCACGGCCCATCAGCAGAGCGCGCTCGAGTGGCTGTACCCGACCTGTGCGGCCGAGGGCTGCAACAGCCTGGCGTTCTTGGAGAACGACCACCGCGAGGACTGGGCCCACACCCACACCACGGTCTTCGAGCTGCTCGACCGGTTCTGTCCGCATCATCGCGACCTCAAGACCAGCGAGAACTGGGCGCTCGTGGAAGGCCGCGGTAAGAGAGCATTCGTTCCGCCAGACGACTCGCGCCATCCTCGCAACGCCCACGGCCCACCGGTCGCGGCGTGAACCAGTGGAGATCCGTCCTGCTCGTCCCGAAGACATCGACATGGTGCTCGACGTGCTCGCCGATGCCGCGGCGTGGCTGCGGGCGCGCGGCATCGACCAGTGGCCCGTGCGGTTCGAGCACGGCTGGGTGATGCCGGCGATCGAACGCGGCGAGACGTGGCTCGCTGAACGCGATGGCGAGGTTGTCGGCAGCCTGGTCGTGCAGTGGGAGGATCTGATGTTCTGGGAGGGGTACCCGCTGGATGCCGGCTACCTGCATCGGCTCGCTGTGCGCCGCCGCGGGACCGGGCTCGGGGCGCGCCTGCTGCGCTGGGCGGAAGTCCACAGCGCCGGCGCCGGGAAGCGGTTCCTGCGCCTCGACTGCGTGGCCGGGAACGACCAGTTGCGCGCCTATTACGAGCGAGCCGGCTACGAGCACGTCGGCGATGTCACCGTGGGCGTGTACACGCAGGCGCGCTACGAGAAGCGCGTGGGTGGTTGAATGTCGGCGTGCCCGAGCTTGCCGGGATCTCGCACATCGACATGACCGTCACCGACGTCGATCGCAGTGAGCGCTTCTATACGGAGGTGTTGGGCTTCGAGCTCGTGGAGCGTGTCGACAAAGCCGACTTCCGCCTGGCCGACATGCGGCATTCCGGGCTCGGCGCGGAGATATGTGTGCGGCAGCCGGCGGCGAATGACGGGTCACCGTTCGACGAGTACCGGACCGGGCTCGACCACCTGTCCTTCGCGGTCGCGAACCGGCCAGAGCTGGAGCGCTGGCAGGAGCACCTCGAACGCCACGGCGTGAAATACACACCGATCGTCGACGCGCCGTACGGTGCTGTGCTCGTGTTCCGTGATCCCGACAACATCCAACTGGAGCTCATGGCCGAAGCCGAGAGATCGACGTGACGACGACCCGCAGCACGAACCTCGACCCTGCGTCGCTCGTGGACGTCGGCCCCTATCCGATTCTGGACCCGAGGGCAGCCGAGTTCCGTGAGGTGGCCGACCGGTGCCGAGCGCAGCTCGACGAGACCGGTTGCTGCATCCTCCCCGGCTTCCTCACCTCCGACGCAGTCGCGCGCGCGGTCGACGAAGCGCGCAGCCTGGTGCCCGTGTCCCACCACAGCGAGGTGGCTACCGGGACCGCGTATCTCGAGATTCCCGATCCGTCGTGGCCCGAAGGCCATGCGCGGACACTCACGGGCCCGACCGCGCTGAGCGCGGTGGCGTACGACCTTTTCCCATCGGAATCGATCATCCGCCGGCTCTACGAGTGGGACGAGCTGATGGCGTTCCTCGCCGCCGCCCTCGGCAAGCCGCGCTTGTATCGCTATGCCGATCCTCTCGGTGCGCTGAATCTCGCGGTCATGACCGATGGTGATCAGCTCTGGTGGCACTTCGACCAGACCGACTTCGTCGTCTCCCTCGCCCTCCAGGACGCGGACGGCGGCGGGGACTTCGAGTACGTCCCCATGATCCGCACCGAGGATGACGAGCGCTACGAGACGGTCGCCACGGTGTTGCGCGGCGGCCGCGACGGCGTCGTCCACGTTCCGATGGAGCCGGGGACGCTCATGCTGTTCGAGGGGCGCCACTCGCTCCACCAGGTGACGCCGATCGAAGGCGCGACGCCGCGCCTCGTCGCCCTGCTCGCCTACGACACGAAGCCCGGGACCGAGAGCTCTGAGCTGCTCAAGCTGGTTCGCTACGGCCGGGCCGGCTGAACGACCCGTGCTCGCCGCCACGCAGATCGGCGAAGGGTTCGCAGGATCCGGGCCCAACGCCGCCCACGTCAACACGGTCCTCGGGCCGAAGGGCGGGCCCGTCGAGACGGCGTGGGCCACCGCGCTCGCCACGCCCCGGGTCGGCCACGTCCCCTTCGTAGTCGTCGTCCGGCCGAACCTCCCGGTGAAGCCGCTCACGCTGTTCGTCAACAAGGCCGAGGTGCGCGGCGACGAGCACGCTCGCCTCACGTGGGGCCCGGCACAGGCCGGCGTGGCCGTCGGCGTTGCCGACGCCGTGGCCGAAGGGGATATCCCTCCTTCAGACGTCGATGACCTGCTGCTCATCGCCGCGGTCTGGGTCGCCTGGGACGCCGACGACGACGCGCTCGTCTACGACAACAACCGCGACGCGACCCGCGACTCGCTCAACGCCGGAGCGGCCGGACGCCCGAGCATCGACGACGTGCTCGCGGGGCGCGCGGCGCCCAGCAACCCGTACTTCGCCGGTCCGGACTGAGCGTTACACCGCTCCGTCAGGAACCCATGTGCCGTGGAAGCCGAACGGCACGCGCTGCGGCAGGTGCACGGTGGCGACCGGCGACCCGGTGAAGTCGGTGGCGTCGAGCACAACGAGATCGCTGGTGTTGCGGCCTTCGTCGTAGACGACCGTGAGCACCCAGCCCTCGTCCTCCGCGGCGTCGTTCGACGCGGCGACGAACACGCCCTCGCTGGCGTGAGTGCCGGGACCGAGGGTGCGCGCCTCGACGGTTCCCGCTCGGAGATCGTGCTTCAACAGCTGTCCGAACGCGATCCAGTCCTCGTCGCGTCCGACGTGGGTGGTGTATCCGTAGCGGTGGCGACGTCCGACAACCCGGTCGTCGACGCGCGGGAACTCCTGCGGCCGTTCGTCGAGGCGCTCCTCGATGACCTTCCCGGCGGCCTGGTCGATCGTCCACCGGTCCAGGGTCGGCGGCAGCTCGGCCGGTCCATAGATGTCCTTGTCGAACATCTTCGAATGCCGGGCCACATCGATCACGACCTTGCCGTTGTCGTCGTACGCGTTCAGCGGGTGGAACACGTAGCAGAGCTCGACGTCGAACCAGCGCACGTCGGCGTTGCCACCATCGCGCGGCATGACGCCGACCCGGGCGCCGTAGTCGGGCTTCCATTGGGCCGGGAACGGCCGCTTGCCGACGAGATCGAAGTCGAACACGACCGGCAGGTCGAGGAACACGACGTGGCGCTCGGTGATCGCGAAGTCGTGCACCATCGACGGGCCCTTGATGTCGATGTCCTCACTGCGCACGAGCTCACCGTCGGCGTTCACGACGTGGTAGCGAAGCCACGGCGGCCCGAAGATGTCGTAGCCGAAGAACAGCATCTCTCCGCTCACCGGGTCCATCTTCGGGTGGGCGGTCATCGGGGAGCGGAGCTTGCCACCGAAGTCGTACCGGCCGACGGTCGAGAGATCCGGCCGAACCTGCGTGGGCAGGCACACCTCGACGAGAGCGAAGATCTTCCCCGCGTGCGAGACGACGTGGGTGTTCGCCGCGCTCGAGCCCACAGGGAACACGTCGTCGGGCTGCCCCGGGATTGGGTTTTCGCCCAGCAGCGAGATTGCCTGGTCGGTGCGCACCCAGCGGTTGCGGTACGAGACGGCCTTGCCGTCGCGCAGCTCGATGGCGTGGAGCATGCCGTCGCCGCTGAACCAGTGGTAGGCGGCGGGGTCGGCGGCGATCGGGTTGGGCCCGTTGCGCAGCAGCCCCCCGTTCAGCTCCTTCGGGATCCCGCCATCGACGGGCAGATAGGTCACGGTCAGCTCGTCCTTGACGGGCGCGAAGTTGCCGACCAGGTAGCGGTTCTCGACTGCTGTGCTCATGGGGTTTCTCCTTGGTTGTCGTGAATGGGTTCGCTCAGGCCGCCGATCTGGATGTCGGTGACGTGATCGACGAGCGCGTCGACGTCGGGCCATGGAAAGCCCGGCATGGAGATGAGCAATGACGTGACGCCGTGGACGGCGGTCCATACCCCCGTCGCCGCCAGCACGGGGTCGACGCGCCGGAAGGCGCGCACGTCGATGCAGCGCTGCACGGCATCGACGAGATGTTGGAAGGCTCGGGCGCCGGCGCCGACGACGACGTCGCGCTGCTGCGCGCTCTCGGTCCGCGTCATGAACAGGATGCGGTACGGCTCGGGGTTCTCGAGACCGAAGCGGACGTACGCGCGCCCGCGCCGCTGCAGGCTGTCGACCGGATCGTCGGTCGATCGGCCCGCCTCCTCGATCACGGAGTCGAATACGTCGAAGTGCCGCTCGCACACCGCGAGGATCAGCGATTCCTTGTCCGGGAAGTGCAGGTAGATCGACGGCGGCGTGACGCCGACCGCGTCGGCGATGGCCCGGATCGATACCGCGTCGGCGCGGCCGGTCTCGATCATCAG
>JBKOWY010000010.1:0-42657 GCA_046724655.1 Actinomycetota bacterium | reverse complement strand
CCCGCTCGATGTGGGGCTTGAGCTGCTCGTCGCGGACCCGCCGGCGACACGGCGGCCGTCGCTTCGCCGCGTAATAGGTGGACGGGGCGACCTGCAACCCAGCACAGATCGGCTCGACCCCGAACTCCTCGCGGTGGGCGTCGATGTAGCGGTTCACCTCTTGGGTCGGCGGTCGAGCTCCGCCCCGAAGAAAGCCGCCGCGGACTTGAGGATCTCGTTCGCGCGTCGCAGCTCGAAGTTCTCCCGCTCGAGCTGCTTGATGCGCTCCTTCTCCTGGCTGGTGAACCCCGGGCGTTGCCCACCGTCGATCTCGTGCTGGCGGAGCCAGTTGCGCACCGTCTCGGCATGCACGCCGAGTTGCTGGCCGACTTCCCTCAGACCGCCATCGGTGCGATCGCGAGCCTCCCGCCACTCATACACGAGCCGAATCGCCCGCTCACGCAGCTCTGCTGGATACCTCCGTGTTCCCATGGACTCCATCCTCTCTCCAAGAGATGGAGCCTCCACAGAACCCGGGGCGCTTCATTGTATGACCCGACGAATCTGAGGGCGTCCTGCAGCTATTGCAACCATTATCGGAACGGGTTGGAGCGTGGCCGGGCGTTGAAGAAGCGGCCGAGGCCTTCGAGGGAGTGGTGAACATGGGTGACCAACCATGAACGATCTGTTCGAGGCGACAGTGGCCCTAGATCCGGACGACCGCCGAGATCTCAGCGACGAGTTGTTGAAGCTTGCGGAGGGACTGCCGTCGAGTTCGTTTTGGGCGCCGGTGGTGAAGGTGCTCGCCGAATATCTGGTCGGCTACGCCAACGACCAGGCGGTGCGTGAGGCGGTGACCGAGCTGTCGGTGTCCGATCGGCGGGGACTCGCTCGTTGGGCGTACGACCACCCTGGGCTCGAGGACAAGACACCGGAGGTGTCCGACTGGTGGCACATCGCGGCAGCGTGGTTCGCCGGGTCGGCCGATGAGAGGGCGGATCTCGACCGTCTCGAAGACGACGCCGAGAGCCCGTTCGACGTGATCGAGGACACCGAGGGCAACCGCCCGCACCCCTCAGAACGCCGCTCAGAGCCTCCAGATTCGCCGTAGAGCCGTTCTCGCTGTCGGGGTGGCGGAGTTACACGAATGTGATTCTCGGCTACGCTGGACGCCAGCTGGCAGACAACAGCGGCCGTGTCGGGCTCGGCAGTGCGTCCCCTCGAGGCGGTGACCGGTGAGATAGGCGGTGTCGGTGGCTAAGCAGCGCGCTCCCACCCACGGCCGGCGGCTCGGTGGTAGCGCCCCCGCCCCTAGGCCTGCGTTGAGCAGGTGGCAACGCCGAAGGCTCCGTCAAGTGTAGACCCACCTTGATTGGAGCCTTTTATGTCCTACCAACCCTCGATTGAGCGTATGCAGGCGCGCCGCCGTGAGCTAATCCAGAGCGGCCTGGCCGTGACCGAAGAGGCAGCCTCGAAGAACCGGAACCTGCGGCCCGACGAGCAGAGCGTCTACGAGTCCATTACCGCCGAGATCGACGCCATCGACGCCCGCATCGCCGAGGCCCGCAGCTATGAGGGCAGGGCGCAGGCGGCGGAAGCGACGATGCGCAGCTACATGGGGAGCGGACGTCCCGCCGTCACCGACCGAGCACTCAACGACGAATTCCGTTCGGCCGTGCTCGAACGCAATCCAAAGCCCATTGACGTGCGCGGCGCCGAGTTCCCTGCGGTCACGAACGGCCTCGAGGTACGCGCCACGTTGACGAAGGCAACCGCGAACCTCTACCCGGTGAGCTTCTATTCGACGCTCGTCGAGCATCTTGTCGAGACGGCGGCGGTGTTGCGAGCCGGCGCGACTCTGGTCACCACCGAGTCGGGCGAAGACCTAAGGGTGCCGAAAACGACGGCGTTGAGTTCGGCGGCGATCGTGCCGGAAACAAACACGATCCCCACCAGCGATCCTGGCTTAGGCGTCGTGACTTTGGGCGCGTTCAAGTACGGAATCCTGTTTCAAGTCAGCACCGAGCTCGCCGAAGACGCCGGGTTCGACCTCGCCGGCTATCTCGCCCGCGAAACCGGCATCGCTCTCGGTAATGCGCTCGGCAACCACCTCATCAACGGCAGCGGCAGCGGCCAGCCGCGAGGCGTGATCCTTGATGCGACGGCCGGCGTGACCGGACCGGCCGGCACCGGCACGTCGTTCGGCGCGCAAGGCACCGCGGGCCAGGGAACCGATCTGCTGCTCGACCTGCAGGCGAGCGTGGCCGAGCCTTATTCGCGCCAGCCGTCGACGGCGTGGCTGATGCGCACCCTGACATTGAGCGCGGTGCGGAAGCTGAAGACGACGACCGCGGGCGACCCCGTGGGCACGGACTTCGTGCAACCGGCTGCTCCGGGTACGGAAGCGCAAGCTTCCATGCTCAACGCCCCGGTGTACGTCGACCCGTTCGTGCCGGCGATGGCGCTCAACGCCAAGTCCGTCCTCTTTGGTGACTGGTCCCGCTACTTCGTCCGCATCGTGAACGCGTGAGATTCGAGCGGTCGGACGACTTCGCGTTCTCCACCGACCTGGTGACGTTCAGAGCGCTGCTCCGGGCGGATGGCGCGCTCGTCGACACGACCGGCGCGATCAAGTGGTTTGCCAACCGGGCTTCGTAACGGCAGGGGCGGCGCCGCTGCCGGTGGTCTTTTCACGGTTGCTCCCGCCGGCGGCCGCGTGTGTCCGGTCTCTCGTCGACGGGGACGGCCGGACACGCCCCTACGACCGGCGACGCCACGTTTCCTTCCGTCGTGGCGCCCCGAGGGTCGGCCCCGGTTCCACGGCCGGGGCCGGCCATATCCGCTGTCGCGCACGCGACGAGTCGGTATGTTCGGCTGCCGTGGTCGCCCTCGACGTAGACACGTTCAACGGCGATATCAGGGCGCTCGTTCGGTTCCTCGAGCCCGGCTGGGCGAAGGACGCGGCATGCCGGGAGCATCCCGAACTGTCGTGGTTCCCTGGCCGTGGCGAGCCGACTGACCCGGCACGCCGGGTGTGCGCCGGCTGCGCCGTACGCCTTGAGTGCTTGCGCTACGCCCTCGCCGACGAGACGTTGACGGGCGTGTGGGGCGGGACGAGCCGCCAACAGCGGGATCGCGCTCGTAAGCGAGACCTCGACGCCGAGACGATGATCGCCGGGCTCGAACGCGGGGAATTCCTCGAGGCCCTTGGGCGACGTCGCTGAGAGCCGGCGCCCGGACTCGACTGCCGCTCGTCAGCTCGTCTCACGCTCGGCGACGGCCTCGGTGAGCACCGCCGCAGCCTCGTATTCGTCGTGCCAGTCGCCGGGCGGGCGGTGGGTGCCGTGGGCAACGAACGGCAACGCGGCAAGCGCGGCCCGAAGCGTCGGCACGTCGCAGATGCTCGCGAAGTGAGCGACCGAACGTTCACGCGGGTTCGGGGTGGCTCCTGTCATGCACAGAGCGGCCGTGGCGATGTCGTGGGGCGTTCTCACCGCCACAACCGCCGGACGATGTTTCTGCCGATGAGCTTGTTGGCGACGCGCTGGGGGATGCGATTCGGATACCGGAGCGCTTCGACGTCGCCGAGCAGTCGAGCCCACTTGTACAGCGCCGAACGTGTGCGGCTCATTCGCCCCCCTCCGTGTGGTTGATCGCCTCGTCGCTATATTGGGCCTGGACGTCCTCGGCACAGCCCACAAGGTCGGTAATCGCCCGCACGATTTGCAGCGCGGTGCAGCCGGTACGGGCGTCGCCGAACCGACGAGTCATGTCGCCGGTGATCCTGCCGGACTTGTACTCGTCAACGAGCCAATGGAGCAATTCCGCTTGGTCGCGCCTAGCTCCGTCACTCCAGTCCATTACGCGCCCCCCTCGTCGCGGCGAATCTCGGCGAGCATCGCGCCCGCGGCGCCCACGACCAACAAGAGTCGATGGACCTGGTGCTCGAGCTCGGCGACTCGGGCCCCGGACTCGAGTCCGACGCTGGTCCCCAGCCTCGTGACCTGCGAATTCGGGGTCGGGCTGGCGGGATTTGAACCCGCGACCTTCGGTCCCCCAGACCGACGCGCTAACCAAGCTGCGCCACAGCCCGTCGAGAGAACGAGTCTACGTCCGGGTTCGATTCAGAGGCTGTGGATCACCCACTCGATGCCTTGCCAGGCGCGGAAGCCCAGGTACACCGCGAGCGCGGCCGCGAGCACCCACAGATGCCACGGCAGCGACGGGCGCTCCTCACGCTTCTCGTCCCCCTGCGTGACCGTGGCGTGGCCAGCACGCTCGACCGCCCGGCCGCACGTCGGGCACGTCCCGTCATCCCGTACCGTCGATGGTGACAAGAAGCGATCGCAGGTCGCGCACCAGGGCATCGCTACACCGGGGGCACGCCGTGACGGCGGGCGAAATCCTCGCGGAGCCGGCTCCGGGCGAGCGAAAGCCGGTTGACCAGCTCGTCACGCAACTGAGCAGGGTCGACCACGGCATCCACGACGAGCTCGGCGGCGAGACGCACGAGGTCCACGTCGGCTTCGTATTCCGCCCGGCGTTCGGCGACGTACGCGGCCCGGTCGTTGGGATCCTCGATCGCCTGGATCTTGTTGTAGAAGACGGCGTTGACCGCCGGCTCGGGGCCCATGACCGCGACCTGCGCCGTCGGCAGCGCGAGGCAGGCATCGGGGTCGAACCCCGGCCCGCACATCGCGTACAAGCCGGCGCCGTACGCCTTGCGGACGATGACCGACAGCTTGGGCACCGTCGCTTCGGTGACCGCCGTGATCATCTTGGCGCCGTGGCGGATGATGCCTTCCCGCTCGACGGCGCTGCCGATCATGAACCCGGGGACGTCGGCGAGAAAGACGAGCGGGACGTTGAACGCGTCGCACAGCCAGATGAACCGAGCCGCCTTGTCGGCGGAGTCGACGAACAACACGCCGCCAAGGTGCATCGGATTGTTGGCGACGATACCGACGCTCTCACCCTCGAGCCGGGCGAATCCGACGACGAGCTCCTTCGCGTACAGGGGCTTGATCTCGAAGAAGCTGCCGTCATCGACGAGCGCGTCGATCACCTTGTGCATGTCGTACGCGCGTCGTTCTTCGGCCGGGACCACATCGGCGATCGGAAGTGCATCAGCGCGCGGTGCGCGCGCTCCAATCGCCGGCGGGGCCTCCCGCCAGTTCGACGGCAGATACGACAACCAACGCTTGGCCGCATTGATGGCGGCGTCGTCGTCGGTGACG
The DNA here is from genome assembly GCA_046724655.1 of Actinomycetota bacterium. GTDB lineage: Bacteria > Actinomycetota > Acidimicrobiia > IMCC26256 > JACDBD01 > JALZAA01. The sequence goes on along the minus strand of JBKOWY010000010.1, from coordinate 37,441 downwards.
AGGTTGTCTCCGGAGCCGCTCACAGTGGCGTGCATGCGCGCGCCGCCCATCTCCTCGAGCGTGGTGTGCTCGCCGATGACCTGTTCGGCCATACGAGGCGAGCCGAGATACATGGACGCGTTGCCCTCGACCATGAAGACGACGTCGCAGAACGCGGGGATGTAGGCGCCGCCCGCAGCCGAGGGGCCGAACAGGCAGCACACCTGGGGTACGCGACCCGAGAGCCGCACCTGGTTGGCGAAGATCCGTCCTGCGCCCCGCCGCCCCGGGAACAGCTCGACCTGGTCGGTGATGCGAGCCCCGGCCGAGTCCACCAGGTACAGGACGGACAGCTCGTGCTGCAGCGCAGTCTCGGTCAGCCGCACGATCTTCTCGACCGTACGCGCGCCCCACGACCCCGCTTTGACCGTCGGGTCGTTGGCCATCACGCAGACAGGGCGACCTTCGACCCGCCCGACGCCGGTGACGACGCCGTCGGCGGGCAGATCGCCGGCGAGAGCGTTGGCCAGGAGCCCGTCCTCGGCGAACGAACCAGGGTCGAGGAGGCGGGCGAGCCGGTCGCGTACGAACCGCTTACCCTGACGGGCGAGCTTTTCGCGCTCCTTCTCGAGGTTGCCCTCGAGCGCGCGCTCCGTGTGCTTACGAACGCGGTCGTCGCTCATGCGGTGCAACCAGGCTACCGACCGCGCAGCCGAACCCTGAGCTTGAGCGGGGTCGGCCCGAAGTCGAACGCTTCGCGGATGCGGCGTTCCAGATAGCGGAGGTACGTGGGCGGCAGCTCGTGCGTCGCGAACAACGTGAACGTCGGCGGGTCGCTGGCGCCCTGAGTCGCGTAGAGCACGCGCGGCCGGTGGCGCCGCACGGCGGGCGGCGGGTGCCGCTGCTGCGCGTCGGTCACGACGCGGTTCAGGGCCGCGGTCGGCACGCGCCGGTGGTACGCCGCCTCGGCCTCGCGCAGAGCGGGGAGCACATGCCGGAGGTTGCGACCTGTGAGCGCCGAGACCTTGAGGACGGGCGCGTACGAGAGAAACGCCAACCGGTCCCCCACTTGCTCCATCACATCCTTGCGTTGCTCGGCGTCGAGCAGATCCCACTTGTTGAGCACGATCACCGCTGCCGTCCCGGCGGCGTCGACCCGTTCCGCCAGCCGCTGGTCCTGGTGCGTGACCCCCTCGGACGCGTCGACGACAACGAGGGCGGCGTCGACGCGGTCGACGGCGTCCAGCGCCCGCACGAGGCTGTAATACTCGGTTGGCTCGTCGACCCGGCTGCGCCGGCGCATGCCGGCGGTGTCCACGAACCGCAGCGGTCCGTCCTCGGTCTCGACGATCGTGTCGATCGAGTCGCGCGTCGTACCCGGCTCGTCGTGCACGACGGTGCGCTCGTCGCCGACGAGGCGGTTGAACAGCGTCGATTTCCCCACGTTGGGACGTCCCACGATCGCAACCGAGAATGGACCCGCACCAGTCTCCAATTCGGACGCCGTTTCCGTCGCAGGTGGCAGGGCCGCGACGACCGCGTCGAGGAGGTCGCCGCTCCCCCGCCCGTGGAGCGCAGACACCGGATGCGGATCACCCATGCCCAGCTTCGTGAACGCCCAGGCGTCGCTCTCACGTGACGCGTCGTCAACCTTGTTCACCGCGACGATGACCGGCGGACCGGCTCGCCGGAGCCGCGCTGCGACGCGGGCGTCCTCCTCGACGACGCCGACCGTGGCGTCGACGACCAGGAGGATCACGTCCGCTTCGGCGAAAGCTCGCTCCGCCTGGCGGCTCACCTGTCGATCCAGCGTGGCGCCGCCCACGAGCCACCCGCCCGTGTCGACGACCCGGAAGCGACGGCCAGCCCAGTCGGCTACGAGCTCCTTGCGGTCGCGGGTGACACCCGGCTGCTGCTCGACGATCGTTTCGCGTCCGCCGACGAACCGGTTCACCAACGTCGACTTGCCGACGTTCGGCCGCCCGACGACGGCAACCAACGGGGCTTCCCCGTTCATTGCAGCGCGGCGACGAGCGATGCACCGTCGGTCGGCACGACCTCGACCGCGCGGGGCAGGTCGGCGATCGTCATCCCGTCGAGGAAGCGGTCGCGCGACAACAGGACATCGGGCACGAGGTACCGGTCGTCAGGCGGTTGGTCGGACAACGCCTCGCACATGTCCCGTCCGGTCAGGAGGCCGGTGACCGCGATGTTGCCGCCGAAGAAGTGATTCGGAACCGCGACCAGGCGGACCGGCATCCGCGTCGCATCGCGCAGCACGGGCAGCAAAGGGGTGAGAACGCGTTCGCCGTACTCGCCGGTCACGATGGCGATGCTCCCGGCAGCCGCCCGTTCGGGTGTGGTTGTCGCTCGATCGACGGCGGCTCGGGGCGCCCGGTATCCCTCGGCGGGCGCACCGTCGACCCAGGCGAAGAAACCCGCTCGCGGGCCCATGCCCGTCGCGTGCTCGCCCCGCAGCGCGGCGTGCACGTCGGACTCGAACGCCCGCACCATGCCGATGCCGTTCTCGTGCTGCGGGAATCCCTCGTAGTCGTTCGGTGCCGGGAACGGTTGCCGGGCGAGCAGGTAGTACTCGTCGGCGGCGAACACGACCCGCCGTCCGAGCGCGGCCTGGAACCGCTTCTGCCAGCGTGCCACGGTGTCGACGACCGCGGCGGCCTCGGCGGCGGTGTGCTCCCGCATGTCCTGCTCGGTCGTGTAGTCGCTCACGCCGAGCGGTACCACGCCGACGGTGAGCAGGCGGGGGAACCGGTCGAGAATGCCCAGCAGCGTGTCGTCGAGCACGGCGCCGTCGTTGACTCCGGGGCATACGACGATCTGGCCGTGTACGTCGATGCCGGCGTCGAGCAGGGCCGCGAGCCAGCGCAGGCTCGTCGCGCCGCGCCGGTTGCGGAGCAGCTTCGTGCGCACGTTGGGATCGGTCGCGTGGATGCTGACGTAAAGGGGGCCGAGCCGCTCAGTGATGACGCGCTCGAGGTCGGCCTCGGTGAAGCGCGTGAGCGTGGTGAAGTTCCCGTACAGGAACGACAGCCGGTAATCGTCGTCCTTCAGGTAGAGGCTGCGGCGCATGCCTTTGGGCAACTGATGGATGAAGCAGAACGGGCAGTGGTTGTCGCACGTCTGCACCCGGTCGAACACCGGACTGTCGAGCTCGACGCCCAGCGGCGCGCCGGCCGGTTTCTCCACGACAACGAGCTGCTCGAGGCCGCCGCGCCGGACCTCGAGCTCCAAGACGGGCTCGTCGGCCTGCAGCTGGTAGCGGATGACGTCGCGCACCTCTTCGCCGTTGAGGCTGAGAACCTCGTCACCGGGGAGGATCCCGGTCGAGGCCGCCGGCGAGCCGGGCGCCACCGCCACGACGCGCGCGGGGGGCATACGGATGAGTCTACGGCTCGGGCGCTCAGGCTCTCCGGCGGTACCCTCGGCGACGGCGGCTTTGCCGACCGTCGCCGCAAAGCCGGAGCTTGCGACGGCGACAAAGGAGCATTGTTGGCGGTCGAACGTGTGCTGCTGGCGCAGCCCCGCGGCTACTGCGCCGGTGTCGAGATGGCGATCAAGGCACTGGCGTGGATGGTGCGCGTCTTCGAGCCGCCCGTGTACTGCTATCACGAGATCGTTCACAATCAGCTCGTCGTCGACCGCTTCCGCGCCCTCGGTGTCGTCTTCGTCGACGACGTCGAGGATGTGCCGGACGGCGCGCCCCTCATGCTCTCCGCCCACGGCTCCGCGCCCCAGGTCGTCGAGGCTGCCCGGACCCGGGAGCGGTTCGTCGTGAATGCCGTCTGCCCACTGGTCACGAAGGTTCACCACGAAGCCAAGGTGCGCGCCGACAAGGGGTTCACCGTTCTGTACGTCGGGCACGCGGGACACGACGAGGCCAGCGGCACGCTTGCCGTCGCGCCCGACGCGATGCGGCTCGTCGAGCACGAGGAGGACCTCGAGGCGGTGCTCCCGGAGGTACAGGAGCCTTCCAAGGTCGCGTTGCTCGCCCAGACGACGCTCTCCATCCATGACTGGGAAGGCATCATGGATCGCACGCGTGCGCAGTTCCCGGAGTTATGGACGGCGACGCGCAACGACCTGTGCTTCGCGACCACGAACCGGCAGGCCGCGCTCACCGCGATCGCGGCGCGGTCAGACGCCGTCGTCGTGATCGGGAGCGCGAACTCGTCCAACACGATCGCCCTCACGAAGGTCGCCCGCGCCGCCGGCTGTGAGGTCGTCGTGCGCGTGGACGGTCCGGATGAGCTCGACCTGCACGACCTGGCCGGTGCCCGCGTCGTGGGTGTCACCGCGGGCGCCAGCGCACCGGAGGACCTCGTTCAGGCGGTCATCGCCAAGCTCGCGCCGGCCGATGGCGTGGAGATGGTCCACGTGACCGACGAGGACGAGTACTTCCCGCCGCCGCGCGAGCTGCGCGAGCTCGTCCCCGCTCTCGATGCCCTTGCTGCGTTCATGGTCGGCGGTGACCCGGCCGCGGCGCGCGCCCGCGGCGGCCCGTTCAGCGACGACCGGGGCGTGGACGCGTCACTGGTGCTCGCGGAGTTGGCCGGCTGAGGGTGCGGCATCGCCGGTAAGCGTCACCCCGGCGAGCGCGAGCGCTTCGTCGAAGCAGGTCTGCAGCTCGACTCGGACCTTCTCGGTGACGTTCGTGATCTCCTGACGGGGAACTCGTCCATTGCCGCGCTCTGGTGGCTGGATCGGGTCGCCGATGACAATTGCCACCTTGTGCGCGCGCGGCAAAGACCGCCCTGAGGCCAGGACCTGCTCGCTGCCGCCGATGCCGACAGGGACGATGGGGACGCGGGCGCGGCTCGCCAGGTACACGGCCCCGTCGAAGAGGTCGACGACGTCACGACCGCTCCGGCGCGTGCCCTCCGGGAAGACCGCCAGCGGCTCGCCCCCTTCGAGCACCTGCTGCGCGGCGCGCAGTGCCGCCCGGTCAGCGGTCCCCCGTTCGACCGGGAAGCCTCCGAGCGCGGTGAACAGCCAGGCCAGGAACCTGTTATGGAACAGCTCCTGCTTGGCCATGAAGCGTATCCGGCGGCGGGTGATGTAACCGGTGAAGAAAATGTCGAGGAGCGACCTGTGTGACGGCGCGACCACGAACGGACCAGAGCGCGGCACCTTGTCGCGGCCTCGTACCCGCACCCAGAAGATCGCCTTCATCGGCGTCAGCGTGATCGCGCGCCCCACGCGATAGAAGATCCGCTTTCCGAGGTCCCGGCGGGGCGTCCTCATTGCTCGGACCCCACGACGGCCTCGAATCGCTGGACGATTTCCTTCACGACGTCGTCGACATCGCGACCTGTCGTGTCGATCACGACCGCCTCGGGCGCAGGCTCGAGCGGTGTCGTCTTGTTGTCGAGTGCGTCTCGCCGCTCGACCTCATCCCGCACCTCAGCGAGGTCCGCGGAACGATGCGAGGATTCCTCGTCGCGGTGTCGCCGGCGCGCCCGCTCCTCGTCGCTCGCGGTCAGGAAGACCTTGAACGGCGCGTCTGGGAACACGACGGTGCCGATATCGCGGCCCTCCGCGACACCGCCGCCTCGTTCCTCCGCCCAGGCGCGCTGGCGTTCCCGTAGGAGCTTCCGGACCTCCGGATGCGCCGACGCAGCCGAGACCCCGGCCGAGACCGCGGGACCGCGTATCTCACGGCTGACGTCGCGGCCGTCGAGACGGACGCTGCCGGGCGGGTCGCCGAGCTCGAGGGTCGCCTGCTCCGCCGCGCGGGCGATCGCGTCGCCGTCGCGCAGGTCGAGACCGCGCTCGAGCGCAAGCAGCGTCACCGCCCGGTACATCGCGCCGGTGTCGAGAACTTCGAGGCCGAGCGCGTCGCCGACGCCGCGGGCCACGGTCGACTTTCCCGAGCCTGCAGGCCCGTCGATGGCCACGACTCGGATCACGAGCCGTTCTCGCCCGCCAGGGCGGCGAGGTCGTCGGCAAATCGTGGATACGACACCGCCACCGCGTGCCAGCCCCGGACGATCGATTCGCCCGCCATGGCGTTCGCGGCGACCGCGGCTGCGAGCGCGATGCGGTGGTCGCCGTGGCTCTTGAACAGCGTGGGGCGCGGCGCCCCGCCGCGAATCGTCAACGAATCCCGGTACGCCTGGACGTCGACGCCCATCTGCGTGAGCTCCTGCTGGATCGTGTTGATGCGGTCGCTTTCCTTTACCCGCAACTCGGCGAGACCACGGATCTCGGTGACGCCGTCGGCGAAGGCTGCCGCGACCGCCAGAACCGGGATCTCGTCGATCATCCCCTCGTCCGGCGCGATCGGGGTTCCGGCGAGTGCCGAGGCCTCGACGACGAGCCGGCCGACGGGTTCTTCCAACCGCTCCTCGGTCTGCTCGGCATGGATCCGTGCGCCCATGCGCCTGAGCACCTCGACGAAGCCAAGACGGCTCGGATTCAGGCACAGGTCCTCGATCACGATCTCCGAGCCCGGTGTGATGCATGCGGCGACGGCGAACAGTGCCGCCGCCGACGGATCACCGGGTACCTCGAGCTCGAACGGACCGGGTGCACCGCGCTCGACACGCGTGATGCGCTCGTCGACGCGCGTCACCGGCGCGCCGAGTGCGGCCAGCATGCGCTCGGTGTGGTCGCGGCTCGGCGCAGACTCGACCACTTCGGTGGTGCCGTCGGCCTGGAGACCCGCGAGCAGGAGCGCGGTTTTGACCTGAGCCGTCGCGACGTCGAGCTTGCACCGGCGGCCGGTGAGATCCCCGCCCCGGATCACCAACGGCGCGAGCTCACCGTCGGCCCGTCCGTCCACGCGCGCGCCCAGCGCCCGTAGCGGATTCACGACACGGCCCATCGGGCGTGAGAGAAGCGAGGCGTCACCAGTGAGGACGGTCAGGAACGGCCGCCCCGCCACGAGTCCTGACAGCGCGCGCATCGTCGTCCCCGAGTTGCCGCAGTCGATCACTGCGTCCGGCTCCCGGAGACCGCTGACACCGGTGCTCTGCACACTGACTGCGCCCCTGTCGGGCTCGGCAGTTTTCGACACCGCGAGCCGCACGCCGAGCCGTTCGAGCGCGGCGCGCGTGCGTAGGACGTCGTCGCCGTCGGCCAGACCCCGGATCGTGCTGCTCCCCGATGCGAGCGCGGCGGCAAGGAGCGCGCGGTGCGAGATGCCCTTGTCGCCGGGGACGCGCAGCGTGCCCCGTAGAGGCCGCGGGCCGGCGATGATGATCTCGGCGTTCATGGCAGCACGATCCGGGACGCGTGATACCCGCGCGCCACGAGCGCGGATTCGAATTTGTTGGCGTGGCGGGCTGCGATCACCAGGACGAGCACGCCGGCCGCGCCTTCCATCGAGTGCGCGATCTCGAGGTCGGCGATGTTGATACCGAGCGTTCCCGCCAGCGTGGTGACATCGGCGAGGACGCCGGGACGGTCGGGCACCGGCACGCGCACCTCGGCCAGTTCCTCTCCCCGCCGCGTGCCGACCGGAAGGTTGCGCCGCGCCGAACGCGCCCGTTCCAGCACGTCGAGCAGCGCGGCGCGGTCACCCTCGTCGACAACGGCGCGTACGCGCAGCAACGCGTCGAGGTAGTCGTCCAGGACGCCGACGATCGCCTCACGGTTCGCCACGCAGATGTCGGGCCAGATGCCGGGGTGCCCGGCCGCGATGCGGGTCATGTCGCGGAAGCCGCTGGCGGCCAAGCGCAGCAGGGTCGCGTGTTCCTCACCACTTGCGGCCGCGACATCCATGAGCGTCGTGGCCGCCAGCTGCGGAACATGGCTCACGACCGCGACGACCGCGTCGTGATGCTCGGGTGTCATCGCCACGATCTCGGCACCGAGCTCGGCCACGAGCGAGCGAAGTTTCGTGAACGCGCCGATCTCGGTGTGCTCTGTCGGGGTCAGCACCCACGTAGCACCTTCGAACAAATCCGCGTCCGCCCCGTCGAGGCCGTCTTGCTCCGAGCCCGCCATGGGATGGCCGCCGACGAAACGCGGCGCCAGGTCGGGAACGGCCTCCTGGACAGCGGTCACGATCGGCGCCTTCACCGAGCCGGCGTCGGTCACGACGGGGACCCCAGCTTCGAGGGCGGCGACCACGAGCACGGCGACGTCGCCGACGGGTACCGCGACGATGGCGGCGTCCGCGTCCGCGACAGCCTTTTCGAGGCTGGGCGCGACAGTGTCGATGGCGCCGATATCTCGCGCCTGTTCGGCCCGGGCCGGGTCGTGGTCGTAGCCGGAGACCTCGATGCCCGACCGTCGTAGTGCCAGGCCCACCGATCCCCCGATGAGGCCCGTCCCGATCACCGCGGCGCGCTTCACGGCCTCGGCCCCCGCAAAGCGGTACGACACGTGACTACTCCGGCAAGTCGTCGCGCAACGACCGCGCCCCGTCGAGATAGACGTGGTGCAGCTGATCGCGCGGGCGATCCGTGTAGCAGTGCACCAGGAGGCGGATGCACATGGGCTTGCCGCCTTCGATTGTCAGCTCGCGGGCACACAGCAACGGAATGTCGCCCAGACCCACGGCCCGCGCGGCGGTGGCGGGAAACTCGGCGGTGAGATCCTCGGTGGCGGTGAAGATGAGGCTCACGAGATCATCGTGCTCGAGCTCGTTGTGGGCGAGGAGCTCCTTCACGAGACGCTGGGTCTTCTCGTCGATCTCCTGCTTGCTGTTCTCGTCGCACGTGATCGCGCCGCGCAGCGCCTGCAGCCTCACACGTGCGCAGATTAGTCGCGGTCTGTGCCCGCTTTCGGGGCTGTTTGACCGACTGCGACACCGCTCGCGGCCGCGTACAGCGCCCGCACCTCACCGGGGCGCAGCTGACGCCAATCGCCCGGCGGGAGGCGCCTGTCACTGATCGGCCCGACGCTCGTCCGTACGAGCCGCCGGACCGGATGGCCGATCGCTTCGCACATGCGCCGGACGAGGCGGTTGCGACCCTCGTGGACGACGATCTCGAGGGCAGCATCCTCGCCGCGGGCTTGCACGAGCCGTACACCCGCCGGCGCGGTGATTCCGTCTTCGAGGTCGACTCCCTCACGGAGCTCGCGCAGCGCCGTGTGGTTCGGCACGCCGGCGACCTCGGCGAGGTACGCCTTCTCGATCCCGTGGCGAGGATGTGTGACGAGCTGTGCGAGCTCACCGTCGTTGGTCAGCACGAGCAACCCTTCGGTGTCGTAGTCGAGACGCCCGACTGGGAAAACACGGGGCTCGGCGGGCACGAGAGCCAAGGCAGTTGTCCGTCCCTCGGGATCGTGCGCCGTCGTCACGACGCGCCGCGGCTTGTTCAGCAGGTAGTAGACGAGGTCGTCGCGCACGGCGACCCGGACCCCGTCGACCTCGACGCGGGCGCGTTCGGGGTCGACACGCTGGCCGAGTCGCGCTACATCGCCGTCCACCGTCACCCGACCCGCTGCGATCAGCTCCTCGGCCGCGCGCCGAGAGCCGTACCCCGCCCGGGCGAGGACCTTCTGGAGCCGTTCGCCTTCCACAGGACTTCTTGGTCGCCGTCGCAAGCTCCGGCTCCTGCGGCGACGGTCGGCCAAGCCGCCGTCGCCGCGCCTCCCGGAGGGCATCCGGGGCACCATCTACAGGTTCGGCGACGGGTCGTCCGAGACGCGCAATCCCCGCTCGAGCGCGTCGACCACCTCGGGGGCAGGGACGAAGTCGCCGAGCGGCGGCAGATCCTCGAGCGAATCGATGCCGAGCCGTTCGAGGAACTCGCGAGTCGTCCCGTACATCACGGCTTGTCCGGGACCGGGGTCGCGTCCTACTTCCTGGACGTATCCGCGCCGCAGCAGCCTGCCGAGCACCGACTCGACGTCGACGCCCCGGATCGCAGAGATCTGCGCGCGGGAGATGGGCTGCTTGTACGCGATGATCGCCAACGTCTCGAACGCCGGCGCCGAGAGTCGCGCGTGCTGGCCTTCGAGCACGAACCGCTCCACGTACGGTGCCATGTCGGGGTGCGTCTGGAACCGATAGCCGCCGGCCACCTTCGTCAGCACGAACCCGCGCCCGGCGGCCTCGTACTCGTCGGCGAGCTCGCGACACAGCGCCTCGATGCGAGCGACGGGCAGCTCGAGGAGCTGCGCGAGAAAGCCGGGCTCGACCGGGTCGGTCGCGGCCATGACCACCGCCTCGACCACTCGGCGTGCTTCATGCGCGCGAAGCCCTTCGGCGGCTTCCTCGAGTGGGTTCTCCAGCGGGTCGTCGTACATGGATTCGCGGGTTACTCGGGGTCGGAGCTGACTTGCGCGCGCTCACCGCCGGTCTCTGCCCGCTCGGCGCCGCCGTCGACGTCATCAGCGCCGTCGCTTTTGCGGGTGTCGGTGTCGTCGTCCCATTCGGCCAGGCTGGCGGCGTCGAGCGCAGTCTCCCCCTCGCGAAGGCGGCGCAATCGCAGCTCACCGAAGGTGTCGAACTGCTCGAGGTCGATGACACCCTGCTTGTAGAGCTCCAACACGGCGAGGAAGCGCACGATCGTCTCCAGCCGGCTCGGCGCGTCTGCGACGAGCTGGAGGAAAGTCATTGCATCGCGCGGAGGCAGTACAGCCAGCACGGTCTCCACCGCGTCGCGCACGCTCGCCCGGATGGGCGCGATGTGCTCGACCTCGATCGTCGGCTCCGGCTTGGCCGACAGGGCCCGCATGACGACGGCGAGGAGCCTCGACGGCGCCACGTGCTCGAGCGGATCGGGCGTCAGCGACGCGTACGGCTCCTCCGGGCCGACCCGCCGAGGAAGGCTGCGGTCGGCGCGGCGGACGAGCGAGTCGACGGCGCGAGCAGCGTCCTTGAAGGTCTTGCATTCGAGCAGACGCGCCAGCAACAGGTCGCGCTCCTCGAAGCGCAGCAGCTCCTCGTCGAGCTCCACGGCCTCCAGCGACGGGAGCAGGCGACGGGCTTTGAGGTCGACGAGCGTCGCCGCGATCAGCAGGAACTCCGTCGTGAGCTCGAGGTCGAGGCTCTCCATCCGCTCGAGCTCGGCGAGGTACTCGTCGACGATCCTCGACAGCGAGATCTCCCACAGGTCGACCTCCTGCTTGAGGATGAGGTGCAGCAGAAGGTCGAACGGGCCCTCGAAGACGGACGTCGACACCTCGTACGCCATCGGCGGTCAGAGTACCGGAGGCCTCCCCCGCGACCTGGCAATCCGCGAAGAAACGAACGAAGCCCCAGGTAGCCTCCGCGGTGACGGCGGCTTGGCCGACCGTCACCGCAGGAGCCGGAGCCTGACGACGGCGACCAGGAGGAGTTGCGTGCCGCGCGTGTTCTCGGGAATCCAGCCGACGGGCGAGATGCATTTGGGCAACTATCTCGGTGCCGTCCGGCGTTGGGTCGAGGATCAGGACCGGCACGACGCCATCTACTGCGTCGTCGACCTCCACGCCATCACGCTTCCGTACGACCCCGCCGAGCTTCCGGCGCGCACCCGACAGACGGCGATGCTGCTCATGGCGGCGGGGCTCGACCCTGACCGGTGCATCCTGTTCGTCCAGAGCCATGTGCACGCCCACACCGACCTGACGTGGCTCCTCAACTGCGTCGCGACGACCGGTGAGCTCCGCCGCATGACCCAGTTCAAGGAGAAGAGCGAAGGACAGGAGTCAGTGAGCGTCGGCTTGTTCGACTACCCCGTGCTCATGGTCGCCGACATCCTCCTCTACGACACCGACGAGGTGCCGATCGGTGACGACCAACGTCAGCACCTCGAACTGGCGCGTGATATCGCGGCCCGGTTCAACAACCGGTTCCGCAAGACCTTCGTAGTCCCGAAGGCCACCTTCCCGACGGTCGGAGCGCGGATCATGGACCTGCAGACGCCGACCGCCAAGATGTCGAAGTCGGCCGACTCCCCCCAAGGCACGCTCTTGCTGCTCGATCCGCCCGACGTGGTAACCAAGAAGATCAAGTCCGCCGTCACCGACTCCGGCACCGACGTGCGGTACGACCTGGTCAACAAGCCGGGCATCTCGAACCTGCTGGAGATCTACGCCGCCGTCACCGGGCGTGCCATCGCGGAGATCGAGGCCGAGTTCTCGGACTCGGGGTACGGCGTGTTCAAGACCGCGGTCGCCGACGCCGTCATTGACGCGTTACGGCCAGTGCAGGAGGCGTACAAGAAGCTCGAAGCCGATCCGGCCGAGGTCGACCGCCAGCTGGCGGCTGGCGCGCAGAAGGCCCGCGCCATCGCCGGCCCCGTGCTCGAGCGCGCCCGCTCGGCGGCGGGTTTGTTGCCCCCTCCGGAGTAGGCGACTGCAACGCGCCCCCTCTGGGCGCGTTGGGTCTGAAACCGGCGCTCTACACCAGGTTTGAGACCCAACGCGGGCGGAGGAAGAGACCGCGAACCTACGCGTTGTCGGCGGCCTCCAGGACCTCGGCGACCGGCGTGGGCACCCCGCTCGCCGGCCAGCGGTCGCGGCGATGGTGCGCGAGCGCCCAGCGCGCCGCCTCGTCTCGCCCGCCGACGGAGCGGATCCGGGCTGCTCCCCGCTCGTCGTGGCGCAGGTAGCGGCCTACGCGCCCGCGGAAGCCGGGTCTCGAGGTCCAGAGGTCGATGCGCGCCTTCTTCGCCGACGCGCCGACAACGGTCGCGACGCTGCGTCCGACCACGCCCAGCCCGGCGTCGAGTTTCCCGACGTCGTGGAGCAGGGCGGCGGCGAGCCAGCGCGACTCACCGGCGTGCTCGGTGCCGGCGAGGCCGGCTTCGACTTGCTTGGCCACGCGGATCGAGTACCGGCGGTCGTGGTTCGGGAGCTCGCGCCACAATGTCAGCTCACCGGGCTCGAGGATGCTCTGGACCCACGCCACGTCGCGCGGCCGCGGCGGTCCCGGCCATAGGGCTCGGAAGAACCGCTCGACGAGGTGCAGCGGTTTCACGCGCGTCATTGAACGATGAAGTCGAACAGGCTGTCGATGAACGGCGCGAGCAGTCGCCCGAACACGTTCGTCGACAGCCCGAGGAGCAGCAGCACGAGGATCCCGTAGGGCCGGAACCTGTACCACGCCGGCAGCCAGTCGTTGGGCAGGACCCGCTCGATGAGCGACGACCCGTCGAGTGGCGGAATCGGCAGCAGGTTGAACAGTCCCAGCAGCAGGTTCCCGAGCGCGAAGAACAGCAGGACCTGGATGACCAGCGGGAGGTCGGCGATACGGCTGGCTTCGCCGGTGTACGCGCCGTACGCCGCCCGCGCCGCCACCGCGGCGATCACCATCAACGCGAAGTTCGAGAGCGGACCGGCGAGACCCACGAAGAGCATCTCGCGGCGCGGGTTCCGCAGCTTGGCCGGGTTGACCGGCACCGGCTTGGCCCAGCCGAACGCCCCGAAGCCGGTGATCGTCAGCATCGCCGGGAGCAGAACCGAGCCGAAGGGGTCGATGTGGGGAATCGGGTTCAACGTGATCCGACCCGCACGCTTGGCCGTGTCGTCACCGAAGAACAGCGCGACGACCCCATGACTGATCTCGTGGAGGATGATGGCGAAGAACAGGCAGCCGAAGAAGACGAGGCGCTCTTCGACGTCGGCGCTCAACACCTATTCGGACGACCTTGGACGGCCGCCGTCGCCGCCGCGATTCAGCGGCGCTTGGACGCGCAGTTGATGCAGAGACGCGCGGCCGGCATGGCCTCCAGGCGCGGCTCGGCGATCTGGTTTCCGCAGGACTCGCAGAGGCCGTACGTCCCCTCGTCGAACTTGCGGAGTGCATCCTCGGTCTCACGCAGGGTGTCGAGGAGCGTTCCCCCGAGCGCCTCGACCTCGGAGCGTTCCGCCGTCACCTGCCCCGAGTCGGCAAAGCCGTCGTCGAAGTCGAGCTTGCCGCCGGGACCGATCCCCAGCTGCCGCAGCTGGTCGAGCAGACGCGCGCGTTCCTCCTCGAGTTGGTCGCGCAGCGTCGAATGGAGCGTCCCGGCCATCGGCCAAGCCTATCGCCCGGGGCCCTCGGCGCGATCAGGGAATCTGGCCCTCGGGTGGGCCGCCTCGTAGACGGCCCTGAGCCGTTCGGCCGACACCTTCGTGTAGACCTGGGTGGTCGAGAGGCTGGCGTGGCCCAGCAGCTCCTGGACCACACGGATGTCGGCGCCCCGGTCGAGCATGTGCGTGGCGCAGGAATGGCGCAGGACGTGCGGAGAGAGCCGACCGCCGAGCCCCGCCCGCTCCCCTGCCGTCCGCACGATCTTCCAGCAGCTCTGCCGGCTGAGCCGGCCACCGCGGGCGTTCAGGAACACGGCTTCGCCGTCACCGCGGGCACGGCGCCCGTTCCGAACCAGCTCTGGCCGAGCCCGAGCCAGATACAGGCGCAGAGCGTCCCGGGCCGATCGGCCGACGGGAACGATGCGTTCCTTGCCTCCCTTGCCGAGCACCCGCACGAGCCCCTCCTCGAGATCCAGGTCCCGGCGGTCGAGCCCGACGAGTTCGCTGATGCGGACGCCGGTCGCGTACAAGCTCTCGACGATGGCTCGGTCGCGCCGCGCACGGGCGGTGTCGCCGACGACGGCGTCGAGCAACGATTCCACCTCGGATTCCGACAGAGCCTTGGGGATGCCTTGCGGCACGCGCGGCGCGCCGACCAGATCGCTGGGATCGACGGCGAGAAAGCCCTCTTCGGCGCAGAAGCGATGGAACGAGCGCACAGCGACGAGCGCGCGGGCGATCGTCGCCGGGGCGAAGCGGGCGCGGCCATCGTCGTCTCGTGCCGACCGCAAGTGCTCGACATACGCCAGCACCGTCGCTTCGCTCACGGCGACGGGGTCGTCCTCGCCGCGCGCGCGTAGGAACTCGGCGTAGCGTCGGAGGTCGCGGCGGTACGCGGCAAGTGAGTTCGCGGCCAGCCCGCGCTCGACGGTGAGCCAGGAGTCGTGCTCGTCGAGCAGGCGGTTCAGCTTCTCGGTGCTGCGCTCCGCCCTCGCAGTGGCGGTCATGCCCGCATGATGGCCTGCTCGGCGGCTCGAAAGGTGCTTCCCCAGGGACTCCGTCAGCCCCGGAACCCGTCGTAGTCGCCTGCGAGGTAGCGACGTGTGAGCAGCAGACCGATGATGGTCTTCGCGTCGACGATCTGCGCCCGAGCGATCAGGTCGTCGACGTCGGCAAGGGGAACCCGCTCGAGGGTCATGGCGCGCTCTTCGGGGTTGACGGCGGTTGCTGAGTCGAGCTCCTCGAGGTCGAGTGCCGCGAAGAGGTGCGTGTACTCGTCGCAGAAGCCGGGTGAGTTGAAGAACTCGCACAGCTTCACGAGACGTCCTGGCCGACGACCGATCTCCTCGTGCATCTCACGACGTGCTGTTGTCTCGGGCTCCTCACCCGCGACGTCGCGCTTCCCGGCCACCACTTCGAGCAGCTCACCGCCGACCGGGGCGCGGAACTGGCGCACCATGAGCACCGATTCGGCGTCGTGGATCGGCACGACCACGACGGCGCCGGGGTGATGCACGATCAGGCGGGTGAAGCGCTCCCCCGCCCCCTCCACTTGGGCTTCGGCCAGGCGGATGAAGCCGGTATCGGCCAGCGTCGTGGACCCGACGACCCGGAAGTCGCTCAAGAGGCGGCGGCCGGACCGCCCACTGCCGCTTCCATCGGCAGCCGAGGAGCTCGGCCTTCGGCGCGGTCCCGGGCCGCGGCGACGAACGCGGCGAACAGAGGGTGAGGCCGGTCGGGGCGGCTCTTGAATTCGGGGTGCGCCTGGGTTGCGACGAAGAACGGGTGCAGCGAACGGTCGAGCTCGACGAACTCCACCAGCCGGTCGTCCGGAGACGTCCCCGAGCACCCGAGACCGGCTTCTTCGAGCCGGCGCCGGTACTTGTTGTTCAGCTCGTACCGGTGGCGGTGGCGCTCGTAGATGACCTCTTCGGCGTAGGCGCGCTGCACGATCGTGCCTGTCGCCAGCTTGGCCGGATAGGCGCCGAGGCGCATCGTCCCGCCGAGGTCGACGACTTCGCGCTGGTCATCCATGAGATCGATGACGGGGTGGGGGGTATTGGGGCTGAACTCGCTCGAGTTGGCGCCGAGCAAGCCGCACGCGTCCCGCGCGAACTCGATCACCGCGCACTGCAGACCCAGGCACAGACCGAGGTACGGGACGCGGTGCTCACGGGCGAAGCCGGCGGCGGCGACCTTTCCTTCTACCCCCCGCACACCGAAGCCGCCGGGGATCACGATGCCGTCGAGGTCCCGGAGACGGCCTTCGGCAAGTAGACCCTCGGCGTCGTCGGACGCGATCCAGTCGATCTCGACCCGCGCTCCGCACGCGTAGCCACCGTGCCGCAGCGCCTCGGCCACCGACAGGTACGCGTCGGGCAGGTTGACGTACTTGCCCACGAGCCCGATGCGCACCTCCAGGTCGGCGGCTTCGACGCGACGCATGAGGGCGCGCCACTCGTCGAGGCGTGGCGCATGGTCGTCGAGGTGCAGAACCCGGCACACGTAGTCGTCGAGGCCCTCGTCATGGAGGACGAGCGGGATCTCGTACAGGCTGTCGGCGTCGACCGCCGACACGATGCCCTCCTCGGGCACGTCGCACAGCTGCGAGATCTTCTCCTTGAGCCGTGTCGGGATGGGACGGTCGGACCGGCACACGATCGCATCGGGCTGGATACCACGGCTGCGCAGCTCCGTGACCGAGTGCTGGGTCGGCTTGGTCTTCTGCTCACCCGACGGGCCGATGAACGGCACCAGGGTGACGTGCACATAGAAGACGTTGTCCCGACCGACGTCCTTGCGGAACTGCCGGACGGCCTCGAGGAACGGGAGGATCTCGATGTCGCCGACCGTCCCGCCGATCTCGGTGATCACGACGTCGACGTCCTCGTCGGCGAGGCGGACGATCCGCTCCTTGATCTCGTCCGTGATGTGCGGGATGACCTGCACGGTCTGGCCGAGGTAGGCGCCGCGCCGCTCCTTGGCGAGCACCTCCTGGTAGATCGAGCCGGTCGTGGCGTTCGACTTCTTCGTGAGCGGGACGTCCACAAAGCGCTCGTAGTGCCCGAGGTCGAGATCCGTCTCGCCGCCGTCGTCGGTGACGAAGACCTCCCCGTGCTGGAAGGGGTTCATCGTGCCCGGGTCGACGTTGATGTAGGGGTCGAGCTTCTGCATCGTCACCCGCAGGCCCCGGCTCTTCAGTAACCGCCCGAGCGAGGACGCCGTTAGCCCCTTGCCGAGGCTCGACGCCACACCTCCGGTCACGAAGATGTGCTTGACCACGACCACCTCCGCCTCACGAGACCCGACTCCCGGCGCGCGCCACCCACCGGACGATGTGCGGAAGGGCACTGGGGGGACACCAACGAATTTACCACGGCGCGCGCCGGAAACACGCGGATGGCGTGCACAGGCACGCTGAAAATCGGGCAGTAACGTCCGCCGCGGCGACGGCGGCTTGCCGACCGTCGTTGCAGAGCCGGAGCTTGCGACGGCGTAAGGAGGGCATTGTGGCAGGTCCGGTGGCGGCGGAACTGACGCGCCCCGATATTGCACGGCGTTCATGGCGCCTCGACGCCGCCGCGCTCGCAGTGGTCGCCGTGGTGCTGCGCATCCCCGCGTTCGTCGCCAGCCGGCACCTGACCTACGACGACGGCTTCTTCGGCCTGTCCGCCCTCGAGATGCGCCACGGCGTCGTCCCGTTCCGTGAGCTGTTCTCGCCCCAGGGGCCATTGCATCTTCCGCTGCTGTTCGTGGCCGACCTGGTCGGTTTCCGCACGACGAACGCGCCGCGCGTGCTGCCGCTCGTGGCCGGCGCCGCCGTCACCGTCGCCACGTACGCGGGCGGCCGGCGGATCGCGTCGCGTCGCGGAGCGATCGTCGCCGCCGTGCTGGTCACGACGAGCGGCTCGGTGGTCTTCACCACGGCGGGGATCGCCTCCGATGGCCCCGCCATCGCCTTCGCGGTCGCCGCCGTCGCCGTCGCCTTCGGGTATGCGCAGTCGCCGACGACCGCGCGGGCGACTGGTGCCGGGGCTCTCATCGGGGCGGCCGTCGCCATCAAGGCACTCACAGCCCCCGCGGGGCTCGCGGTCGCGCTGCTCGTGCTCTCCCGCCGCCGTCACCGTGATCTCGCCTACGCCGTGGGCGCGGCGGTCGTCGTGGTCCTCGGGGCGGCCCTGCCCTGGGGGCTGGAGCGGGTCTGGGACCAGTCCCTTGCCTACAACCGGGACGCGTCCCGCCTGACGTCGTACCCCGGCGCCCTGACGAAGGTGTTTCACACCCTCACGGACCGGGACCCATACGTGCTGGTGGCGGCCGCCCTCGCGCTTCTCGTCGCCGCGATCGGCGCGATCGCCTGGACGCGCGCGACGCGACCGGCGTCGAGCGCGCGGGAGCCGTTGCTGTTCCGCCCCGCCACCGTCCTCGTCATGTGGCTCGGCGCCGAGCTCGCGCTGCTCGTGTACGAGCCGGCCTTCTGGAGGCCGCACGTCGCCCACCTCATCCCACCGCTCGCGTTGCTCGTCGCTCTGCGACCGCCGCCGCTCGTACCGTTGCTTGTGGCCGCGGTCGCGGTCACCCCCTGGTACTTCAGCAACGTCGATTCGCTGCTGTGGCCGGACGGCTACGACCGGCATGAGCAGGCCGCGGTCGACGCGCTGCGCAGAACTCCGTCGAATGGTCTCGTCATCAGCGACGAGCCCGGCCTGCTCTGGCGGGCCGACCGGCTCACCGTCCCGTCCTTCGACGACTCTTCGATCAAGCGCATCGAGCAGGGTCAGATCACGGCGTCAAAGCTCGCAGCCGCAGCCGCGAAGGCGGACGTGTGCGCGGTGCTCGTCTGGACCCGCCGCTACGCCGATCTCGACCTCGAGCCCCGGCTCAGCCAGGCCGGATTCGAAGAGACGGCCCGATTCGGCGGCGTCCGCGTGCTGTACGTGAAGCCGGACTGCCGTCCGTAACGGCGTCTCAGGCTTGGCGGCGCTCGGGGCGCTGACCGAGCCGGTCGAACGCGCGCAGGAAGCCGACGCGGTCGATCACGCGACTGAACGACAGCAGTTCCGCCAGGACGTTCAGCACGATCAACGCCACGAGCACCCCGGCTCGCGCCGTGCCGCCGAGGCCGATCACGACGGCGAGGCCGAGGGTGGCGCCGATCACGTTGGCGCCCGTGTCACCGAGCATGAGGTTCTCGCGGAGGTCGTCGGGCAGCAGACCGAGCCCTGCGCCCATGATCGGCGCGATCGCGACCCCGATGTCGTCGGTGCCGAGGACGACCGCCAACGGCAGGTACGCGACCCAGGAGGCCTTGATCAGACGGCCCGGAGCGAGGTCGAGCAGATTGGCGAAGTTCGCCGCCAGCGCGATCAGCACAGCGTCGGTGATCAGGCGGCGGCCGGTCGCGAACCCGGGTGTCGCCACGAGGACCACCGCGACCCCGGCCCCGCCGAACAGCTTGAGGAACCCCGTCGTGAGCCTGCCCTCGGCGAGGGCGCGGACATGGCCGCGGAAGCCTCGGTCGTCGCCCGCGCCGAGCAGGTCGTCGATGAAACCGAGGAACCCGAACCCGAAGGCGGCGAACAGGACGAGGCTGCGGGACAACGTGAGCCCGGGATCCTCCCCCACTCCCGCCGCGCCAAGGATCGCCCGTCCCGCCTCGATCACCAGGACGGCCAGGACGATCAGGATGCCGCCCGCGGTGGGCAGCGGGTACCCGCGGTAATTGGTGCGCGCCAGCGCCGGCATCTCCAGCATCTCGCGTCCGGCCACGCGCAGGAACAGCACGGTGAGCGCGCCGACGAGGACGCCGACGACGACGCTCAAGCGCGCGTCCCCACCGGTGCACGCTCACGAACTGCGGGCGCCTCCTCGAGCGGAGGTGGGGCCGGACTTCGCAGTGTGACGAACAGCGAGATGATCGAGGCGTTCAAGATGGCGAGCATCAGGCCCGGGATCGCGATACCGGAATCGTTGAGCACGAAGCCGAGTACCGAGAGGATGGCGAAGCCGATGAACGCGGCGCGCATCTCCGGGATCTGGCGCACGATGCCACGGAGCCGCTCGCGATGCCGAGCGAGGAGGTACGCGAGGAAGGCGAGCACGAGCACCACGATGATCAGCCATTGCGACCGGAAGAGGACGCCGAGGTTCTGGTCGACCTTGCGCTGGATCACGGTCGAGACCCCCGACCAGCCGCGCGATCCGCTGGTCTCGAACAGCCGCCCGAGGTGCGTGCGCTCGTCGGACGGCCGAGTCAGGTCGTACGCACCGAACAGCAGGACGGCGGCCACGGCGGCGCATCCGGCGAGCACCGCGGTGCGCACTCGCACCCGAACGCCGAGCAACAAGTACGCCGTCACCGCGTATGCCGGAAGGATCGACAGCACCCCGCCGACGTCTGCGCCCCAGAAGGGCGCCCCGTCGACGACGAACACCACGCCGAGGAGCGCGATGGCGGCAATCGCTCCGCGCCGGCCCCCGATCCGGTGCGCGAGCAGGCCGGCGAGCAGCACAGCAGCCGAGGCCAGCGCCGCGTACGCAAGATTCCCGTAGCCGCTGAACCGGCCCGCGACCCGCGGCGAGTAGCCGAGCGGGTTGTTGAACTGGAGAGGCGTGCCGACCAGCACGTCGAAGACGAGCACCGCGACGATGACGCCCAGCGCCAGGATGAGCGGAAGGAGCTCCTGGCGACGTCCCGCCAGCCGGTACAACCCCGCGAGCGCCAGCGAGCCTCCGAGCAGCCAGAGCCAGTAGGCGATGCGTCCGATCTCGTGGAAAGGCACTGCGCGGGTGAGGAGGACGGCTGCGATCAGTCCCAGCGAGGCCAGCGCCCCGACATGCACGATCGTCGTGACCCGCTTTCGGTCAGGTCGGGCGAGCCAGATCAGGGCGGCGACCACGAGCAGAATCTGCACGACGACGAAGAGGACCACGACCGTTTGGATCAGGTCGTCGCGAAACTTCGCCGCCGCGTCGGCGTCTTCCAGGAACGCTCTCCGGTCGGCGGCCGACCCACCGCCCCGCCCGACCCCGGCGGGGCGGCCTTCCATGGAGTCGGGCTCCTTGACGCCGACCCGTTCGAGGATCGTCGGCGCGATGTCGATCAGCTGAAGGAAACCCGAACGCCGTGTGGTTCCCGATCGCAGCAACCCCGGCTCCACGCCGGGAGCGCGGAGGGCTGCGATCGTGAGCGTCGATTCTCGCAACGAGGGCGTGGCGCCCACGACCATCACGGCGTCGGTCCGCGGATCGACCTCGCGCAACAGTGCGCCGATGAGGGCGTCGGTGCGTCGCAGCGCGCGGGCGAACAGCCGGTCCCGCTGCTCCGGCGCCGCGTACTGCCGATAGGCGTCTGCCCGCACCAGGTCCGATGCCTCGACGAGCACGACGGACCGGTCTTTCCAGACCGGGCGGAACGCGCTCAACACCGCTTCGTTGTCGTACCGCAGCCCGAACGGCGCCGCCGGGTCAGCGGTGAGCAGCTCGGGCCCAACGGCACCGGCGGGGACTCTCCCTTCGTTCCCCATGAGCGCGGTGACCGCCTGCCGCCGGTAGTACCCGCCGGGCACCTCCTCGACGTCCTGTCCGTCACCGTTCGCGATCACCGCCCGCGTCCAACCGGCGCCGGCGAGCGCGTCGCCGAGGGCGCCGATCTCGGCGTCATACAGCTCCTTCTTGTTGTTGTCCACGATGGCGTCGATGTCGAGGTCGACGAGGCCATTCCCGGCGTCACGGCCGGTGCGACGGGTGTAGACCTGACCGGCGGTGTCGGCGCCGATGCCCTCCCCCACTTCGAACGCATGGCCGTCGTTGGTCGTGTCGGTCAGGTTGCCGATGGAGCGCGTCCCTGTGCCAAGGGTGATGTAGCCGTCCCCGAGCCTGGAGTCCCGCCTCACCGACCGGTTGGTGAGGTCGGCGACACCGGCGTGGTCGAGGAGCCGGTTGAGGTTCGGGAGCTCGTGTTTGTTGACGTCCTTCCAGCTGACGACGGGCAGCGAGATGACGAGCATGCGGCGGGCCTTGGGATCACCGTCTCGTGCCGCGGCGGTGCCCGATGTTGCGGTGACCAGCACCGTCGCGGTCACGAGCGCCGCGACCGCAATCGCGACGAGCGCACGTTTCATGCCTCGACCTCGACGCTGTCCGGCTCGAGCTCGGACACCTCGGGCTCGCGGACGCGGCCGTGCACGACGCGTCCTCCGGTCACCCGGACGGCGAGGAGATACAGAGCCGCGCCCCCGACGGCGATGGCCGCTACGAGGGCGGCATTTTCGAGTCGCCCCGCCGGGTCGATCGTGTGCGCAATCCACCAACCGGCGGCGCCCAGGACCGCGGATAACGCCAAGGCCTTGGGCAGTGCGCCGGGCACGATCGTGTGACCTGTCCGGCGCGAGAGTCCGATGCACAGGACTACGCACCCGGTGACGTACGCAATGGTGTGACCGATGCCGAGCGCGGCGACGCGCGCTGCTCCCTCGGTCACCACCGCGCCGACTGCCATCGCGATCACCCCGACGATTCCGGTCGCGATGGCGACGATCGCCGGAGTTCGGCTGTCGCCGAGCGCGTAGTACGCGCGCGCCAGGAGGAGAAAGACGCCGTACGGGAAGAGTCCGATTGCGAGCGACGCGACGCCGGCCGTCAGGAGGTCAATGCCGTTCTCGCTGGCCTCACCGAAGGCAACCACGATCATCCCCGGGCGGGCGAGGGCGATCATTGCCGCCGAGACCGGGACGACGAGCACCGCCATCGCGTCGAGCGACCAGCGCAGCGAACGCGCGAACGCGTCGAGGTCGTGGCGGGCGGCGTCGAGCGAGAGCTCGGGGAGGATCGCAGTGTGAATCGGCTGCGCGAGCACGCCGTAGGGAGCGAGGAAGAAGACCCACGCGACCTGATAGGCGACCGTGCCACCCTCGACCGAGTTGCCGAGCACGATCGCGGCCCCGAGCAGGAGGCCGATCTGGGCGTGCTGGAGGATCGCCCAGCCCGACAGCCGCATCAGACGGTTCACTGCCGCATCGCCGCGGCCGAGACGTGGTCGGAGGCGAAAGCCGGTGCGCCGTAACGCGAGCGCCGGGATGCCCACGAAGGCAGCGACACCCAGCGTCCCGCTCAGCGCGAGGACGAGCCGTTCGGCCGACGAGAGGTCGAGATCCGTGGAACCGCCCGCCAGCAGCCGGAACACGACGAGACCGGCAACGATCATGATCGTGTTGCCGATCGGCGCGATCGCCGTGATGACGAATCTGCGCTTTGCATAGAGCACTGCGATCGCCACGGTGCCGAGTGCGTACAGCAGCACCTGAGGGACGAAGAAGCGCAGCAGGAACGTCGCCAGCTCGCGCTGTTGCTCGGCGATCGCCGGACGGTCGACGCCGCTGGCGAGTATGCGCGCCAGCAATGGCGCCGCCGCGACCCCGATGATCGTCACGACGCCGAGACCGAGCAGCGCCCGGCCGAGGATCCCGCCCGCGAGGCGTTCGGCCTCGGCCTGATCACCGTGCTCGAGCCGCTCGACGAGGGTCGGCACCAGGACGGCCGAGAGGGCGCCCGCGGCTAGCAGCTCGAACAACACGTTCGACACGTAATTCGACGAGGTGAACGTGTTGCCGAGGTACGTCGTGCCCAGGATGGCCGCAATCGCCAGGACGCGCGCGAAGCCGAAGCCGCGGGATACCGCCGTCGCCACTCCCATGCCCGCGGCCGATCGCGAGACCGACCGCGCGCCGGCTACGGAATCCACCATGCGGGAATGCTCTTCTGAGCGCCGGCTCCGAAGCCGTACTGGCCCACGACGTTGCGACCCAGGTCGGAGAGCGCGAGCACGGCCGAGACGCGCCCTTCGGTGAGGTCGAGATCGTCGACGGTGGACACGGTCCGCGTGAGGTCATCGTTCTTGCGGATGGGCGCCAGCATGGAACCGCGGTCCGGCCCTCCGTCCTTCTCGTCGAACACCTCGGCGGCGACGACGCGAACCCGGTTCGTCACCATCGCGTTCGTCAGCGGAGCCAGGACGTCGTTCGCGGCCACTCTGCCGTTGGTGCCGTCGATGAGCAGCACGCGCGCGCCTGAACCGGGGAACGTGGTCAAGGAGAAGTTCTCGCCCGCTTGGTCGCCCACGGTCTCGAACTTCACGAACCCGGCGTCGGCGAGTGCGTTGAGGACGTCGGAGCTCCCGGCGGATCCTGCGCCGCTTGCGAGTCGCGTCGCCAAGGCGTTCCACGCGGCCTCGCGCGTCGTCTTGGCATCGTCGGCGGGTACTCCGAGGGTGTCGCCGAGCTGCCGGAGCGCGTCGTTGTCTCCCAGCGTGAACTTCTCCTCGAGCCACAGGATCCCGACGTTCTGGGCCCCGGCCCGCTGCGCCAGCTCGACGGTCTGCTTGACGGCGTCCTCGTCCACGCCCCGGGTGGCGATCGTCGCCACCGCTGCGCCATTGAGCCGGCCGGTCACCGCGAAGTCCTTGGCGCCGTCGATGTAGCTGTGGAGCTGACCGACCTCGGTGCGCAACTGGTCGCTCTCAGCCTTGCGGCGGTTCGCGTTCGATTCGACCGTGTCGATTCGATCATTGAGGCGATCGACGATCGCACGATTTACCACCGTCGCCCCCATGACGATGCCCAGGGCGAGAGCGAGAAAGACCGCGATGAGCGACACGATGTGGAAGCGGAAGTTGATCATGTGCTCAGAACGTGTCGGAGATCGAGAACCAGAGATCCCTCAGAGTCAGCTCGATTCCGCGCAAGAACACATGAATGGGCTCGGACACGATGCTGACGACGATGATCGCGACCAACGCCGACGCCACCAGCAGCGCCATGTCACGGCGCCGGACTCGTCCCTCGTACAAGCGGCTCACGCCTTTCGCATCCACGAGCGCGGGACCGAGCCGCAGCCGCGTCAGGAAGGTGGAAGACATGCCCTTCCTGCCCTTGTCGAGGAACTCCACCATCGATGCATGCGTGCCGACCGCGACGATCAGCTGCGCGCCGGCTTCGTACGCCAGCAGCATCGCGACGTCCTCGCTCGTACCGTCGACGACGAATTCGTGATACGGCAATCCCCACGCATGCAGGTTCTCGCGGCCCGGTGCGCGCCCGTCGAGGTGCACATGGTGGATCAGCTCGGCACCCGTTGCGAGTGCGCGTTCAGACACCGAGTCGAAGTCCCCGATGATGATGTCGGGCTTCATGCGCATCTCCAGAAGCGCGTCGGCGCCACCGTCGACTCCGATGAGCACCGGCTGGTACTCGCGGATGTACGGGCGTAGGGCGGCGAGATCCGTTCGGTAGTCGAGCCCGCGGACCACGACGAGCGCGTGCCGGCCTCGAAACTTTGTCGTGATCGGCGGGAGCTCGACCGGTCGGAAGGTGAGCTTCGCCTCCCGCTGGATGTACTCGAGGGTGTTCACTGCGAAGCGCTCGAGCTCGCCGCCGATCGCGGCGCGCGCCCCGTCCATCGCCGTTTGCACTTCGTCGGCGGTGAGCGGGTGACCTATCGCGATCAACTGCTCGGCGCGCCACACCTCGCCGTCCTCGACCCGGACCTGCTCACCTTCGTGGATGCGCTCGAGCACCTCCTCGCCGGCCCGGTCGACCAGCGGAATGCCTGCTTGCACGACCCTGATCGGTCCGCCGTTCGGGTACCGGCCCGAGATCGACGCATCCGCGTTCACGACCGCCGCCACGCCGGCAGCGACGAGACCGTCGGCAGCGACCCGGTCGAGGTCCCGGTGGTTGATCACCGCGATGTCGCCCGGCTGGAGCCGCTTGATGAGATCCTTGGTGCGGCGGTCGATCTTTGCCGTGCCGACCACCGCGGTCGCCGGACGCGTGTTACGCCGAGCCACGGGTCCTCGCCTGCTTGAAGGTGTCGGCCGCCTCGAGCAGTTCGGCCGCGTGGCTTCGGGCGTGCGCGGACTCGCCGACTCCCGCGAGCATGCGCGAGAGCTCGCGGACTCGCTCCTCGCCCGCTACCCCCTGGGCGCTCGCCACTGTGCGCTTCCCCTGCTCGCGCTTCTCGACCACGACATGCGCGTCGGCAAAGGCCGCCACTTGTGCCAGGTGCGTGACGACCAGCACCTGGTGCCTACCCGCGAGGTCGGCCAGGAGGCGGCCCACCGCGGCTCCCGCCTCCCCACCGATGCCGGCGTCGATCTCGTCGAACACCAGCGTGGGCGGGGCCTCCGAGAGCACCACGCGTGCTGCCAGCATCGCGCGTGAGAGCTCTCCACCTGACGCGACCCGCGCCAGCGGCCGGGATGGCTCCCCCGGGTTGGCCGAAAGCAGGAAGGTGACGCGATCGGCGCCGTCGTCGGTGGGGTCCGCCGGTTCGACGACGACCTCGAAGGCGGCCGACGGCATGGCGAGCTCTCGCAGATGCGGGGTGATGGCATCAGCGAGGCCCCCGGCGGCGGCCCGCCGGGCCCGGGTCAACGCCGACGCCGAGCTGACCGCCCGCTGCCGGGCGGCCAGGTGCTCGGCTTCGAGCTCCGCCGCGCGCGCCTCGTAGCCCTCGAGCTCTGCCAGACGGCGGGCGGACTCGACGCCGTAGGCGCGCACGTCGGCGAGCGTCTCGCCGTATTTGCGGGTGAGCTCGCGCAGTAGGTACCGGCGGGCACGGATCGCCTCGAGGCGTTCCGGGTCGTCCTCGATGCTGTCGCGTGCCACGCGCAACTCACGAGCAAGCTCTGCGAGCTCCGCTTGCGCGGCACGAAGCCGCTCGGTAAGCCCCGCGAACGGGCTGCGACCCGACAGCGCCGCGGCGGCGGCGCCCACGGCGTCCAGCGCCGAGCTCTCGACGGCGCCGTAGGCAGCGGCGAGCGCCTCGCGGTGCGCGATGGCGTCCGCCAGCAGAGCCTCTTCGGCCTCCAGCGTGACGTCCTCGCTCTCGTCGTCGAGGGCGGCGGCGTCGATCTCGTCGATCTGGAAGCGCAGGAGGTCGATCTCGCGAGCGCGGGAGCGCTCGTCGCCGCCGAGCGCGGCGAGATCGGCGTCGATGCGCCGCTGCTCAGCCCGCGCGGCGCGGTACTCGGCGAGCGGATCCGTGGCTCCCGGGCCGGCGAAATGATCGAGCGCGCTTCGTTGCACGGCGGGGGCGAGCAGCGACTGGTGCGCGTGCTGCCCATGGAGATCGACGAAGCGCGTGCCGACTTCGGCGAGCTCGGCGACGGTCGCGAGTCGGCCGTCGACGTACGCGCGACTTCGTCCTTCGATCGGCAGGATCCGCGCCAACACCACCTCTTCGTCGCTGACGGGATCCAGGAAGCGACCTTCGACGCGCGCCTCCGAGACGCCGTCCCGGATCAGTGTCGTGTCGGCGCGCCCTCCGACGAGCAGCTCGAGCGCCTCGACGAGGAGCGTCTTGCCCGCGCCGGTTTCGCCGGTGATCGCGGTGAGCCCAGGGCCGAGAACGAGCTTGAGGTCTGCGACGATCCCGAGGTCGGCGACGTGCAGCTCGATCAGCATCGTTCGGCGGCGGCCTACCGGTCGGGCAGGCGGAACTTGGTCTTGAGGATCTGGTGGAAGTTGCGCGGGCCGAACGTCACAATCCGCGCTGGCGCCGGCGCCGCTGTGCAGGTGACGGCGTCGCCGGTCTCGAGCGTTCCGAGGACGCGTCCGTCGATGGTGAGCACCGCACTGCGTTCGTCGATCACCGCGAAACGGAGCTCCTCGTCGGCGTCGAGGACGAGCGACCGATCGAAGAGCATGTGTGGCGAAACCGGGGTGAGCAGCAGGCACCGGTGACGTGGCGAAACGATCGGCCCGCGTGCCGAGAACGAGTACGCGGTCGACCCGGTCGGTGTTGCCACGATCACACCGTCAGCGGCGTAGGTCGTGAAGAACGTGCCGTTGACGAGCACGTCCAGGCGGGCCAAGCGGCCGTTCTGCACCCGTTCGAGCACCGCCTCGTTCAGCCCCCACCAGCATCCCGATGCCGGGCCGTCAGTCGTGACATCGACCTGGAGGACCATTCGTTCCTCCACGCCGTAATCCCCCGCCAGCAGCCGCTCGAGAGCATGCTCGACCGCCTCGGGTTCGGGGTCGACTTCGGTGAGGTAGCCGAGGTCCCCGACGTTCACGCCGAGGACAGGGACACCGGCTTCGTAGACGATGTCGACGGTGCGCAACATGGTCCCGTCGCCGCCGAGCGAGATCGCGACGTCGAGACCGTCAGCGAACTCGTTCTCGGGGCAGGCCAGGTTTTCCAGACCACACGGGCCGGCGTCGTGCTCGGGGACACGCACCGAGACGCCGTGGTCGGCAAGCCACTTCGCCGCCTGCGCCGCGAGCTCGTGCGCACGCTCTCGCTCGCGATGCGGAACGAGGCCGACGGTGCGGATCTCCTTCTTGGTCACCGGGTCGCTCCCCCATGACCGATCTCGACTGCAGTGTCGAGGTCATCGTCACTCACTGGTCGTTCAGCATCCTTCCGGCAATGAAAGAAGAACTCGAGGTTCCCATCTGCGCCCCGCAACGGTGATGGCAAGACGGCGATGGGGCGGAGACCTGCCGCCACGAGGTCGTCACGAACGCGGCATAACACGGCGCGGTGGACGGCAGAGTCTCGCACGACACCGCCCTTGCCGACCTGCCCTCGACCGGCTTCGAACTGCGGCTTCACGAGCAACACAAGGTCGGCGTGGGCGGTCGTGCACCGGGCGAGCGCGGGCGCGCACAACGCCAACGAGATGAACGAGAGATCGGCGGTGCAGAGATCGATGGGCCCACCGATCGCTTCCGGCTCGAGGTGCCGGACGTTGGTGCGTTCGAGCACTCTGACGCGTGGATCGTTCCGCAGCGACCACGCGAGCTGGCCGCGACCGACGTCGACGGCGACGACCTGCGCTGCTCCTGCCTGGAGCAGACAATCGGTGAACCCGCCCGTCGACGCGCCGGCGTCGAGCGCGTTCCGGCCCGTGACATCGATCGCAAAGTGTGCCAGCGCGGCGGCGAGCTTGTCTCCGCCGCGGGAGACGAATCGCCGTGCGTCACCGGTCACGCTGATGGGCTCGTCGCCGGTCACGCGGCGGGCAGGCGACAGCGCCGGAACACCGCTGACGCGCACGCGACCGGCCTCGATCACTTCGAGGGCTCGCCGCCGACTCTCGGCCAGGCCCCGGCGCACAAGCTCAGTGTCCAACCGGCGCCGCACGCTCGCGCCTACGACAGCGTCCTCGAGTCGGCCGTGACGTGCGTCGCGTCCAACTCGCGCTGCGCGTCGCCATTCCCGTAGTGGTGTCTGCAGTCGACCCCCTCCACCACCGCTTTGCTTCCCTGTCCGCTCCCTACGCGCGAGTAAAGGCAGGGTACCTGCGTCCGAGACGGTCGCGGCGACCGGTAACGTTCGGGCCGCATGGTCATCCCGCTGCACGACGACAACCCCACCGAGCGGTTTCCGTTCGTGACGGTGTTGATCATCGCAGCCTGTGCCTTCATCTACTTCGTCGTGCAACCGCACAGCGGTGTCGATTCGCGTCTCGGGACGTCGAAGGACACCGCGTTCACACTCGAGCACGCCGCGATTCCATGCGAGCTGCAGCAGGGCAAGCCCCTGACCGTGGCAGAAGCCAACCGGAACAGCTGTAGCGAGTCACTGGAGGGGAGCTCGCCGCGGATCTTCGCCGACAAGAACGTGTGGCTGGCGGTCATCTTCTCCATGTTCATGCACGGCTCGATCCTCCATCTCGCCGGCAACATGCTGTTCCTGTGGATCTTCGGAAACAACGTCGAGGAGCACTTCGGCCACATTGGCTACGTCGTCTTCTATTTTCTCGCGGGCATCGCCGCGATGGGGGCGCACTATCTGGCCGATCCGAGCTCCACACAACCTGTCGTGGGCGCATCCGGCGCGATCGCAGGCGTCATGGGCGCGTACCTGGTGCTCTGGCCACGCGCGCGCGTCTTGACGGTCCTGGCGTTGCTCATCTTCCTGCCCATCTACCTGCCGGCCGGGATCCTGCTCGCGATCTGGTTCGCATCACAGTTCCTCACCGCATTCAACCCCAACACCGGAGTGGCCTGGCTGGCCCACGTGGGCGGGTTCGTGTTCGGCGCCCTGGTCGCACTGGCGTTGCGACCGCTGATACCTCCGAAACGGCGGGTGCAACCGGCGCAGCCGCCGGAGTGGGGCTCGGGCCGCTGAATCGTCAGCCGGCGGCTCGACGGTGATTCAGCGGGGAACGACTGCGTCGAGCAGCGCGGGCGCGAGCGAGGCGAGGTCCGCGGCGACGAACGGCGGCCGGGGATTCGGGATCGACTCGCCACCGGCGGACGGCTCGCGGCGTGTGACACCGGAGAGCACGAGCGCGAACGGCCAGCCGAGCGCGTTCGCGAACGCCCCGTCCGTCGACGGCCGGTCACCCACGACGACACCGGCCGGCCCGAGACGCTCCCGCACCAGGTCCACCATCGGGCGCTCGGGCTTGCCGGCAACCTCCGGTACGCGGCCGGCCGCGGTCGCGACCGCAGCCACGATGGCCCCGGACCCCGGGACCATGCCCCCGGGCACGGGATAGGTCGGGTCGAGGTTCGTCGCGACGAAGCGGGCGCCGTCGCGAACGGCGGCCGATGCGCGGTCGAGCTCGTTGAAGTCGAAGTCCCGGTGCATCCCGACGACGACCCCGGCGGCCGGCGGCCGGTCCACCGGTCGCAACCCGGCCGCTGCCAGTGCTTCGACCACCCCGGGGCCTGCGCAGGCGAGCACCGGCGCGCCCGGCTGGAGCTCAGACGCAAGCAGCGCGGCCGCCGCGACCGCGCTCGTCATCACATCCCTGCGGGAGGCCGGCACGCCTGCGGCCGCGAGCTTCGCTGTCACGTCGCCCACCGGCTGGCTCGAGTTGTTCGAGACGAAGCCCACCCGGAGCCCGCCGGCGCGCAGCTGCTCGATCGCCTCGGCCGCACCCGGGATCGGGTCCGCGCCGCGCCAGACGACCCCGTCGAGGTCGCAGCAGACGACCGGACGCTCCGGAGTCACTCGGCGGCGGACAGCGCGTCGCGATAGGCGTGCATCTCGGGACGCATCGCCACCGCCAGCTTCAGGTGCCGGCGCGCGCCCAACCGGTCGCCCTCGCGGAGCTGACTGAGCCCCAACCCGAACAGCGCGTAGTCGTTGACGGGATCGATCTCGACGGCGCGTGCGAACTCGGCGCGGGCGGCGTCGAATCGCCCGGTGCGGAAGTAGGCACGCCCCAGGGTCTCTCGGATCGAGCCCTTGTCGGGCTCGAGATCGCGCGCTCGCTCGAGCGCGACGACGGCGGCATGCGCGCTCGAGCTGGCGAGCAGGCGACAACCCTCCTGGAATGCGTCGTACGCAGTCGGCTCCATGGTGTTCCTTCGGTGGCCGCTACCGAGTGGTATGCGACAATCGGATGACCTCGACGAAAGTGAACCGTACGGTGCCCGAGTTCCTTCCTTTTCGCGGGATCCGTTACGCGCACAGCGAGACGAACCCCGATGCGACAACCCCGGACATCGGGCCGGTTGCCGCGCCACCTTACGACGTCATCGACGAGGATCGCCGGGCGATCCTCGAGGCTGCGCACCCGCGCAACGCCGTGCGGCTGATCCTTCCCCGCGAAGGCGACGGTGGACGCGATCGCTACGAGGTGGCCGCAGCGTGTCTCGATGAGTGGCGGCGAACCGAGGTCCTCGTGGTCGACGACCCGGCCCGCTTCTACCTGTACGAGATGCTGTTCCACGACGAGGACGGCCGGTACCGGCGTACCCATGGCGTCATCGGCGCGCTCACTCTCCCGCCCCCGGGGGTGGACCCCGCCGCGGGCGGAGTGCTCCCCCACGAGCGCACCCTCACGACGGCGAAGAGCGACCGCCTATCGCTGCTGCGCGCGACGCGTGCGAACCTCGACCCGATCTGGGTGCTCTCGCTCGGCGAGGGGCTCTCGACGCTGCTCGTCCCGCACCATCTCCCGCTGATCGCCTACTGCGAGGACCACGAGGGCGTCACCCACCGGCTCTTCCCTCTCACCGATCGCCGACGCGTCGACGAGGTGTCGGAGGCCATCGGTGCCGAGCCCGTCGTCCTCGCCGACGGCCATCATCGGTTCGAGACCGCGTGCACCTACCGCGACGAACGGGTTGCCGCGGGAGTCGACGATCCCGGCGCCGGTCGGATCATGGCCTTCGCCGCCGAGCTCGCCGACGATGAGCTCTCGGTGCGGCCCATCCACCGGCTGCTCGGCGGGGTGCGGGGCATCGACGTTCGCCGCGCGCTCGGCGACGCGTTCACCGTCGCCGACACGGGACCGAACACGCCTGAGGGCGTCGTCGCGCTGCGGGCTCGTATGCGTGACACGGGCGCCCTAGGCCTCGTCGACCGGTCGGGGCTGGCATTACTTCACCGGGCCCGGGATCTCCCCGACGCGCAGCTCTCGGATCTCCCCGAGGTGCTCCGCGAGGTCGACTCGATCCGGTTCGACGCGCTGGCGCGTCCCGCGCTTCCGGACGCGACCGTGACGTTCCGCAGCGACGCCGCCGCGGTTGCGGCGCTGGTCGAAAAGGGAGTGGCCGACGCCGGCGTGCTGCTGCGGCCGGTGACGGTGGCGCAGATCCGCGCCGCCGCGTTCGCAGGTGTCCGCATGCCGGAGAAGACGACGTACTTCTCCCCGAAACCGCGCACCGGGATGGTGTTCCGCAGCTTGGACGAGCCGGCGTAGCGCGGCGTTCTAGCCGCCGACCTCCCACGTGGCGCCGGAGCCGATCAGCGCGCCGAGATCGCCTGGACCTCGCTGCTCGCTTGCCCCGACGAGCTGGCGCTGCACTTCCCCTTCGTAGATCGGACGGTCGACGTCGCGGAACACGCCCACAGGCGTGGGCACGGTCGGAGCATCGGCCAGGCGGGACAGCGCGAAGGCGAGCGACGGATCGTCCCGGTGCTCGTCGTGCACGAGCAGCCGGTCCTCGCCCACGTCCGCGACGTCGACGATCTCCGTCTCGCCGCGGTCGTTGAGGATGACGCCGTGCTGGCCGTCGGCGCCGAAGCGAATCGGCTCGCCGTGCTTCAGGTCGATGAGCATGTTGGGCCGTGCTTCCTTGGCGGTGACCGCGGCGAAGGCGCCGTCGTTGAAGACGTTGCAGTTCTGGTACACCTCGACGAACGACGAGCCGCGGTGCGCGTGCGCACGGCGAAACGTCTCCGTCATGTGCTTGCGGTCCATGTCGTGGGTGCGGGCGACGAACGTCGCCTCCGCGCCCAGCGTCAGCGACACCGGGTTGAACGGCTGGTCGATCGATCCGAACGGTGTCGACTTCGTGACCTTCCCGACCTCGCTCGTCGGTGAGTACTGGCCCTTCGTGAGCCCGTAGATCTGGTTGTTGAACAGCAGCATCGTGAAGTTCACGTTGCGGCGCAGCGAATGGATGAGGTGATTACCGCCGATCGAGAGCGCATCGCCGTCGCCGGTGATCACCCACACGTCGAGGTCGGGCCGGGCCAGCGCGACGCCGGTGGCGATCGCCGGCGCGCGGCCGTGGATGCCGTGCAGCCCGTACACGTTCATGTAGTAGGGGAAGCGGGCCGCGCATCCGATGCCTGACACGAAGACGAGGTTCTCGGGCTTCACGTCGAGCTCGGGCAGCAGGAGCTGGACGGCGGCGAGGATGGAGTAGTCGCCGCACCCCGGGCACCACCGCACTTCCTGGTCGGACTGGAAGTCCTTCCGGCCGAGCTTCACCGCTTCGTCAGGCATCGAGCAGCTCCAGGATCTTGGCTTCGATCTCGGCCGCCTTGAACGGGATGCCCTGGACCTTGCTGAGCGTGTGCGCGTCGACGAGGTACTCGGCGCGCACGAGTCGAGACAGCTGCCCGAGGTTCATCTCCGGGATGAGGACCTTCGGGTACCGGGCCAGGACGTCGCCGAGGTTCGGCGGGAGCGGGTTCAGGTGGACGAGGTGGGCGTGGGCGACCTGCTTTCCGCCGGTGCGGAGGCGGCGAACCGCGGCCTGAATCGAACCCCACGTGCTGCCCCATCCGAGCACGAGCACGTCGGCGTCGCCCTCGTCGTCGACCTCGACCGCTGGGATGTCGGACGCGATGCGCGCCACCTTCTCGGCGCGGATGCGCACCATGCGCTCGTGATTCTCGGGGTCGTAGTTGACGTTGCCGGTGCCGTCCTCCTTCTCGAGCCCGCCGATGCGATGCATCAGTCCCGGCGTGCCCGGGATCGCCCACGGTCGCGCCAGCGTCTCGGGATCACGTAGGTAGGGCCAGAACTCGCCGTCGTGGTTGGGCGAGTCGGCGAAGGGCACGCCGATGTCGGGGATGGCGTCGACGTCAGGCAGCAGCCACGGCTCGGCGCCGTTGGCGAGGTAGCCATCGGTGAGCAGGATCACCGGTGTGCGGTACTTCAACGCGATGCGCGCCGCCTCGAACGTGGCCTCGAAGCAGTGGCTGGGCGACCGCGGCGCGACGACCGGCATCGGCGCCTCACCGTGGCGGCCGTAGACGGCGAGCAGCAGGTCGGACTGCTCCGTCTTCGTCGGCAGCCCCGTGGACGGGCCGCCCCGCTGCACGTCGATGAGGATGAGCGGCAGCTCCAGGCTCACGGCGAGGCCCATCGTCTCCGCCTTGAGGTCCATCCCCGGCCCACTCGTCGCGGTGACGCCGAGGTGCCCGGCGAAGGCGGCGCCGACAGCGACACCTGCCGCCCCGATCTCGTCCTCCGCCTGGAGGGTACGCACACCGAAGTTCTTGTGTCGCGACAGCTCGTGGAGGATGTCGGACGCCGGCGTGATCGGGTACGACGCGTAGACGATCGGGAGCTTGCTGCTTTGCGACGCGGCGATCAGGCCGTACGCGAGCGCGACGTTGCCGGTGATGTTGCGGTAGCGGCCCGGCGGGAGCTGCGCGGGCAGCACCTCCCACGGGTGGTCGAAGAGCTCGGCGGTCTCGCCGAAGTTGTACCCGGCCTTGAAGGCGGCGAGGTTGGCGTCGCGCACCATCTCTTTCGACGCGAACTTCTGCTCGATCCACTCGATGACCGGCTCGATCGGGCGCGTGTACATCCACGACAGCAGCCCGAGGGCGAAGAAATTCTTGGAGCGCTCGGCGTCGCGCGGTTTCACCCCGAGCTCCTTGGTCGACTCGAGGGTGATCGACGTCATCGGCACCTGGACGATGCGGTACGCCGACAGCGAACCGTCCTCGACGGGATTGGCCGGGTACCCCGCCTTGTCGAGGTTCCGCTGCTCGAACGCGTCCTCGTTGAGGAGCAGCGTCGAGCCCGGCGGCATGTCCTGGATGTTCGCCTTGAGCGCGGCCGGGTTCATCGCCACCAGTACGTTCGGCGCGTCGCCGGGCGTGAGGATGTCGTGGTCGGAGATGTGGACCTGGAACGACGACACCCCGGCGATCGTGCCGGCCGGAGCTCGGATCTCAGCCGGGAAGTCGGGCAGCGTGGCCAGGTCGTTGCCGAAGGCGGCGCTGATGTCGGTGAAGCGATCCCCGGCGAGCTGCATGCCGTCGCCCGAGTCGCCGGCGAACCTGATGACCACCCGGTCCAGCGTCTCCGGGCGGCGAGTAGACGTCGTCTCTACCGTCACAACCTGTCTTCCGCTTCCGCCACGTCGTCGGGGCGGGGTCGGATTCTGCCCTTCACGATCATACTTTCGGTGCGCTCCGACCCTGGAACAGTCTGACGCGCCGCGCCCGTCAGCCCGGGTCGTCCAGGCGGTCCAGCTCACGGTCGATCCGGCGCAGGAGCGCGCCGCGACGACGGCGGTCCCCGGCCGGCGCGAGCGCGTCGGCCTCGACGTCGGTGCGGGCCCCGTTGCCGCCGGTGGCGGTGCGATAGAAGCGCCGCCGCACGTGACCCACAACGAGCACGTCGTCGTCGCTCTCGAGCGTCTCGAGCCACGCCGGCGGGTCCCACACGGTGACCGGCACGGAGGTGTTGCGACCGTCGCCGGCG
Source organism: Actinomycetota bacterium (assembly GCA_046724655.1). Classification (GTDB taxonomy): domain Bacteria; phylum Actinomycetota; class Acidimicrobiia; order IMCC26256; family JACDBD01; genus JALZAA01. Next base: position 1,626 of record JBKOWY010000010.1, on the reverse strand, counting down.
ATCGTGCGCACGGCGAGCGTGGCGACGCGGCGACCGGACTTGAGGGCGCGCACTTCAGGCGGAGCGGAGATCGGGCCGAGCAGCACGCTGACGTTGACGGCTTCCATGGTTCCCCTTCGGTTCCGGGACGGATGGGGGAAGCGCAGGGAAGTCGTGCTGATGGAAACGTACCGGCGGGGTACGACAGCTACGTCAGCGGGCTGAAGCCCATTAGCCGGTGAACGGCGGCGTCGCGACCACGACCGGTGTCGGCGGCTGGTTGACCACGATCGTGCCTGGATGTTCACCGTCGACGGCGCCGGCGGCTCGCAGGTGTACGGCACGCAAAGGCAGAACTTGAGCGCGCTTTCAGCGCAAGGCGGCCAGCCGCTCGGCAACGTCCGCGAACGCCGGGTCCTCGCGGCGAACCTGCTCGAAGAGGCTGCGAGCCCGGGGCACGTTGCCGGCGCGCTCCTCGAGGTCGGCAAGGGCGTACCAGAGTCGCAGATGGTGCGGCTTGGGCTTCGTGACCTTCTTGTCTGCTCGGGCGAGCAGCTTGATCGCCTCGTCGATCCGGCCGCGGTCGGCCAGGGCGCCGGCGGCGACGATGCGGCCCTCGGTGGCGATGTCGGCGCCCGGGGAGGCGGCGGCGAGCTCACGCCAGCGCTCGTCGACCTTCCGCCAGCGCCGCTGCGCCCGGTAGCTGTCCATGAGCACAGGGTGCTGCTCGACCGAGCCGGTCAGGTTGGCGAAGGCCTCGAGCTCTTTCGTCGCCGCCGGGTAGTGACCGAGCCGGTACTGCGTAAGACCGAGGAGCTCACGCACGCTGGGCGAGTCGGGCATTGCGTCACGCAGCGGCCGGAGCAACCGGAGGGCTTCGCGCTCGTGGTCGCGCGTGAAGGCGTCGGCCGCTTTCATGAGCTGATCGTGGTAGCGGCCGCCCTGTCCGCCGCCGAACCGCATGATCTCCTCCCGTACGTCGTCGGGGCCCTTGCGTCGGCGTCGTGTTTGCCGACCGCCGTCGGTGGCGTGCCGCTGATCTCTTCGCGCCTGGCGTTCTCGAGACGACCGGCGCTGCTTCCCGTCGGCTCGAGCGCGCCGGCGTTGTCGGGGTTTGCGGCGCGGGTCGCGGCCGTGCGACGGGGGCATTCGGCGAGCGTACCGGTGCAATCGTGCGTTCCTTTGCGAGCGCGACGACGCCCCCGCGCACGCGATAACGGTGCTGCGGGAGCGCGCATTTCGACAAAATCCGGCGGCGACCTACTCTCCCGGGGAGTCTCCCCCCAAGTACCATCGGCGCTGGCGGTCTTCACTTCCGTGTTCGGAATGGGAACGGGTGTTTCCCCGCCGCTTTGACCACCGGAAACCTGTTGTCAACCGCCGGCTGAGCCCTGCAGAGCGAACACGAACACCAAGGTGAAGAATCCCAAGCCCTCGGCCGATTAGTACCGGTCGGCTGAACACGTCGCCGTGCTTACACCTCCGGCCTATCAACCTGGTCGTCTTCCAGGGGCCTTACCCGGTTGTCCCGGTGGGAGACCTCATCTCGAGGACGGCTTCGCGCTTAGATGCTTTCAGCGCTTATCCATTCCGCAGGTCGCTAACCAGCCGTGCTCCTGGCGGAACAACTGGCACACGAGAGCTGCG
>JBKOWY010000028.1:0-6770 GCA_046724655.1 Actinomycetota bacterium | reverse complement strand
CAGCGAGTCCTCCGATTCCCTCCGCGACCTCGTCAGCACCATCGTCGAGACCAACCTCAGCCTGCGCGACTACCGCCAGAACCTGATCGTCAAAAAGGTCAGTAGCTGGGCGGCCATCATCGCCGTACCCGCCCTCGTCACCGGCTACTACGGCATGAACCTGCCCTACCCCGGCTCGGGCACCGACTGGGGCGTCGTGGCCTCCCTGGCCCTGATGGTCGGAGCGTCCGTAGGGCTCTATCTACTCTTCCGCCGCCGGGGCTGGCTCTGAGAACAACGCTCGTCCTTGAAGCCACTGTCATAGCGGTGAGGTAGACCGCGGTGATGGAGTGACTGCCGGCCCCCAGGCTTCGAGTAGCCGTCGAGCGCGTGCTCGCCCTCCCGCTGGTGCGCGCGGTTCCGTCGATCGAGCGGTTCGAATGTGGCGTCGACGCTGGGCTGGCGCTTCCTGCTCAGTGCCGACAGGAGCTGGGCGCTGCGCCGCGGTCAGTGGTCGTCGCGAGAGCCGGCAAGAACCGCCGCGTAGGAGCCAACGCCCAGAAGATCGGTAGCCGGGATCCGCTCCTCGCCGACCAGCACGGAGCCGATGTTGCCGCTGTCGGGGTCGAACTCCACATCGGTGATCGGCCCATGCTCGTTGCCCGTCTCACTCAGCGCGCGCTTGCCGACAAGTTCTAGCTTGCCGTCGGCAGCTGCCTGCTCGTGATCATCAGTCGGCGGCCGCAAGGTGTCTTCGGACTCGACCATCACCGCGTCCGGTCCGAAACCGCTGACGTGCTCCCAGTCGACTAGGAAGGCGTGCTTCTTCCCCTTGCTGACGACGACGGCAGCGACGTGGCGACGTGACCTGTCGACGACCATGTGCCTGAGCTCGCCCAACGTCTCGGCCGTCGTTCGGCTCACGACTTTGCGGCCGTGTGCGTTCTTGAACGAATCGGTCACGACATTCCCAGTCGCTCACGGAACTCGTCGACTGCCGCCCCGAGTCCAACCAAGTCGTCGCGCACGAATTCCTGCGTCGCCGCGGGCACAACCAGGGCCGATCCCGACACCGAGAGCTGGGCTGGCAGTGGGATGTAGGCGGTGCCGCCTTCGGCCTTGTCGATCTCGTACCCGACCACCTCGCCCTTGCTCCCCACGACCAAGACGAGATCGCGAACTTTGCCCAGGCTCAGACCCCCTTCGGTGAGAACGTCGTCCCCGAGGACGTTGCGGTCGGTGGCTGGCTTCCCCACCTCGCGCGGTGCCTTCCCCCGCTCGACCAACGCGGATTCGTCGCGCACCATGACGGCGTCCTTGCCGATGGCATGGATCAGCTCTTCAGGCAGCACTTGGCGTCTGCGTCCGCGGAGGAATCCGCGCTTGTTGAGAGTCACGCCGACGAGACGGCCTCGTTCTGGACTGTAGATCACGTCTCGCACCTCGGCGACGTCTTCGCCTCCGGAAACTGTGACCACCGGCAGGCCGGTGATCTCCGAGGCCGTAACCAAGAGCTTCATTCCTTGTCCCTCGTCGCGATGACGCCGCCGCCCCGTCGTCGGCGCCGGACGAAGACCACGACCAAGACCAAGACGATGATCAGAACGGCCGCCACGATCACCCAGACGAGCGCGCTCATCGCCAATGAGAGTACCCGGCACTCCGGGCGGATCACACGGCCCCGCCGCCGCTTGCAGCATCGCGCCCCGGGCCTCTATGCCGTCTTCAGGCTCGTGGCTGCCTCACACGGCGTACGGCAGCGCACTTCGAGCCCCCGGACAAGCGGCGTCTGGGGGCACCGTCGCGGTGGCGGCGTGTATGCCCGGTCGTGGTCACGCCGCGAAAGCCAGGGAGCTGCGCGCTGTTTTAGTTCGGCGGGGCCAGACCCGCGTCCGCGATCTCTCGGTGGAAGCAGGTGAACGGTCCGTGAGGCAACTCCCAAGTTGCTCGGACGGGGAGGCTCATGCCGCCGACCTCGCGGCAGTCGTTGGCGTCCCCTCGAGTGGTGTAACTCGGGCTGAGGGTCCACCCGCGAGGGGGGCCACCGCGTGATCCTCAGCGTGATCCCAACCAAAGGCTCACGTGAAGGAGACGACGGTGGCCCGAACCCAGTCTGACGTTACCGAGCTGCTCGACGCGATCCGCGCTGGCGGGGACCTCGATGTGATCCGCAGCGGCGTGGAGCTCGTGCTGCAGGCGCTGATCGATACCGAGGCGACCGAGGTCATTGGAGCGGGTCCTCACGAGCGGACCGAGACCCGTACGAATCAGCGCAACGGCACCAGGGCGAGGCTGTTGTCCACAAAGGCTGGCGATGTGGAGCTGCGCATCCCGAAGCTGCGCCGGGGCAGCTTCTTCCCGGCGGTGCTCGAGCGTCGGCGGCGGATCGATGGCGCGCTCTACGCGGTGGTGATGGAGGCCTATGTGCATGGTGTGAGCACCCGTAAGGTCGACGATCTGGTGGCCGCCCTGGGACTGGAGTCCGGCATCTCCAAGTCCGAGGTCTCACGCATCTGCGGCGAGCTCGACGCAAGCCTCGAGGCGTTCCGGACCCGTCCCCTCGGCCATGCCGAGTTCCCGTATGTGTTCTTGGACGCCACTTACGTGAAGGCCCGCGAGGCCGGACGGGTGGTGAACAAGGCCGTCGTGGTGGCCACTGGTGTGAGCCGCACCGGCGACCGGGAGGTGCTGGGCTGCGCCGCCGGCGACAGCGAGGACGGCGCCTTCTGGATGGCGTTCCTGCGTTCGCTGCGCGCCCGAGGGCTCAGCGGCGTGAAGCTCGTCATCTCCGACGCCCACGAAGGCCTCGTCGGTGCCATCGAAGCCGTGCTCATCGGAGCGTCCTGGCAACGGTGCCGGGTGCACTTCATGCGCAACGTGTTGGTGAAGATCCCCAAGGCCTCCGCCGAGATGGTCGCCGCGGCCATCCGCACGATCTTCGCCCAGCCCGACGCACACCACGTCGCCGCGCAGTTCGACGAGGTCGTGGCGATGCTCGAGCGGCAGTTCCCGACCGTCTCTGCGATGCTCACCGACGCCCGCGAAGACCTGTTGGCGTTTGCCGCGTTCCCGATCGCGCACTGGCGCAAGCTCTGGTCGACGAACCCGCTCGAGCGCCTGCACAAGGAGATCAAACGCCGCACCGACGTCGTGGGCATCTTCCCCAACGAAGACGCCCTCGTGCGTCTCATCACCGCCGTGATCGCCGAGACCCACGACGAATGGCAGGTCACCGATCGCCGCTACCTCTCCGAAGGCTCCATGAACAAGCTCTACGCGCCTGATCAGCCACCGGCCTTGCCGGCACAGAACACTCCCGACAAGATCGCATCCTGACAATCGATACGTTCGCGCCGATGATCACGCGGCCGACGTCGAGTTACACCACTCCCCGGGGCGCGACCAAGCACCGATCGCCGGATATGGCGCGTCCAGCATCTTTTCAGGAGACCGCCGTTATGTGCGACTGAGCAGTGAGTATCGCGACTACTTCAGTCGCTGCTGCCTACGCCGTGTGACGGCGGCGTCACACGGCGCATCCCTTGCGCTGCTCGGCTGATGTCCGGTCCCTTCTTCTTCGCAAAAGCCAAATGCGACGTACGCTGCCCCGGTCGGCCCAATGCGAGCTGGTCAGGACAGCGAGGCAGCGGCAGCGATGTGGCCATCCAGGTTGGTTTTTGGGGCTGTGGTGCTCGGGTTGTCGGGCGCGCTGGTGGGTGTGGTCCCGGACGAGGTGTCGGCGGTGGCAGTACGCCCACCGTGTCGGCCGACCGCGTTCGTCACCAACGCCCTGAGCGGCACGGTGTCGGCGATCGACGTGAAGAGCCGGACTAATAACCCCACCGACATCACCGTCGACATGCGGGCAAACGTGAGCCCGATCGGGGTGGCGGTCACGCCCGACGGCAAGACCGCCTTTGTCACCAACGGCGCCAGCGCCACGGTGTCGACAATCGATGTGAAGACCAGGACCAAGCACCCCACCGACATCCCGGTCGGCTCGTTGCCGTTCGGGGTGGCGATCACGCCCGACGGCAAGACCGCGTTCGTTACCAACAACGGCAGCGGCACCGTGTCGACGATTGACGTGAAGACAAGGAGGAAGCACACCTCCGACATCGCCGTCGGCGCGAACCCCAAGGGGGTGGCGGTCACGCCGGACGGCAAGACCGCCTTTATCACCAACGCCAACTACGACAATGAACCCGGCCTCCACGGCAATTCGGTGTCGACGATCGACGTGAAGACCAGAACCAAGCACCCCACCGACATCATCGTTGGCCTGGAGCCGCTCAGGGTGGCGATCACACCGGACGGCAAGACCGCCTTCGTGACGAGCTTTCCGGTGTCGACGATCGATGTGAAGACCAGGACCGCGAGCCCCACCGACATCCCCGCCGGGGGCGGGGTGGCCGTCACGCCCGACGGGAAGACCGCCTTCGTCACCGGCGGCGGCACGGTGTCGACGATCGACGTGAAGACCAGAACCAAACACCCCGCTGATATCACCATCGGCTCGGGTGGGTCCGGAGTGGCGGTGACGCCGGACGGCAAGACCGCATTCGTCTCCGGTGGCGCCAGCACGGTGTCGACAATCGATGTGAAGACCAGGACCAAGCACCCCACCGACATCCCGGTCGGCGCGGCCCCGACCTGGGTGGCGATCACGCCGTGTCGCCGGTGACGGGCCGGACGTAGCGATGCGGTGGTTCCGACGGGTTGTTGTGGTTGTGGTGTTCGGGTTGGCGGGCGCGCTGGTGGGCGGGCTCCCGGACGGGGTGTCGGCGGTGCGAGCACGCGGGCGGTGCCGCGCGACCGCCTTTGTCGCCAACAGCGGCAGTGGCACGGTGTCGACGATCGATGTGAAGACCAGGGTTAAGAACCCCACCGACATCCCCGTCGGTGCGTTGCCGTTGGGGCTGGCGCTCACGCCGGACGGCAAGACCGCCTTCGTCCCCAACAACGGCAACGGCACGGTCTCGACCATCGATGTGAAGACCAGGACCAAGAATCCCACCGACATCCCCGTCGGCGCGAACCCGAAGGTGGTTGCGGTCACGCCGGACGGCAAAACCGCCTTCGTCACCAACGCCAACCTCGGCTTTGATTTCGGCGGCCCCATCGGTACCTCGGTATCGACGATTGATGTGAAGACCAGGACCAAGAACCCCGACGACATCACGGTCGGCACGGCCCCGGTCAGGACGGCATTCACGCCGGACGCCAAGACCGCCTTCGTCGTCAACCAGCTCGACGGCACGGTGTCGACGATCGATGTGAAGACCAGGACCAAGGACCCCACCGACATCCCCGTCGGTGCGTTGCCAGGCGGGGTTGCAGTCACGCCGGACGGCAAGACCGCCTTCGTGACCAACAACGGCAGCGGCACGGTGTCGACCATCGATGTGAAGACCAGGACCAAGAACCCCACCGACATCCCCGTCGGCTCGGGGCCGAGCGCTGTGGCGGTCACGCCGGACGGCAAGACCGCCTTGGTCACCAACAACCTCAATGGCACGGTGTCGACTATCGATGTGAAGACCAGGACTAAGGATCCCACCGACATGACAGTCGGCTCGTTCCCGCTCTCCGTGGCGGTGACGCCCGATGGGAAGACCGCCTTCGTCACCAGCCAGCGCAACGACACGGTGTCGACGATCGATGTGAAGACCAGGACGAAGAACCCCATTGACATCGCGGTCGGGGCGGCCCCGGCCGGGGTGGCGGTCACGCCGTGTCGCCGGTGACGGGCACTGACAACGCGAGCTGCTGAGAACAGCGAGGGGTAGCGATGCGGCGGTCCCGGTCCTGCCGGCTCGAACCGCTCTCGCTTGGCGCGCCCTAGCTGATTGCTGAAACGATGCGCGCGAGGGCGGCTAAGAACGCCTCGCCTGCATTGTTTTGGCAAGAGCGCCAGCGATGTCCGTGCGGCGCACGATCAGGTGGGTATTGCGCAACTCGACCCCCGTGAAGTTCACGCCCACGTAGGCTTCTGGCGTCATTTAGGCACCCAATGCGTGCCTAAATGACGCAAGAAGAGTCAGTCGCGGCGGCGGCGCTCCTTCTTGCTGAGGGCGAGGGGTTGCCACGGATCGGCGCCCGAGATGCTCGTCCCCGGCGGCACGACCTCGTCGATGCGGTCGAGCACGTCGGTGTCGAGGCGCACGTCCATTCCTGCGAGCAGGTCCTCGAGCTGGTCCATCGTGCGCGGGCCGATGATCGCCGAGGTCACCGCCGGATGCTCGAGCACGAACGCCATGGCCATGTGCGTGAGGCTGATCCCGGCGTCGGCCGCAATCTTGAGCAGGTCCTCCACGGCATCGAGACGCTGCTCGTGCACGGCGCGCTGGCGGTCGTCGGCGATCGGCCGGTTGGCGAGCCTCGAGCCGGCCGGGATCTCGGCGCCCTTGCGGTACCGGCCCGTGAGGTAGCCGCCGGCCAGCGGGCTCCAGGGGATCACACCCATCCCGTATCGCCGACAGGCGGGCAGCACCGTCCGCTCGATCTCGCGGACGAGGATCGAGTACGGCGGCTGCTCGCACCGGAACCGCTCGCGGCCGCGGCGCTCCGCCACCCACTGCGCTTCGACGATGTAGTCGGCGGGGAACGTCGACGACCCCGCGTAGCGCACTTTGCCCTGGTGCACGAGATCGCTCAGGGCGCCGAGCGTGTCGTCGACGTCGGCGGTCTCGTCGGGCCGGTGGACCTGGTACAGGTCGATCCAGTCCGTGTCGAGACGGCGCAAGCTGTTCTCGACCTCGCGTTGGATCCAACGCCGCGAGTTGCCGCGC